>NZ_JBVIEB010000018.1:134541-144972 GCF_055572075.1 Streptomyces sp. NPDC030820 | reverse complement strand
CCACCTGGCCGATCTGCTGCTGCGGGCCGCCCATCTGCTGGCCGAACTGCTGCAGAGGCGGGGTACCGGTCATCACCGACATGAATGCTCCGTTCGATGCACCATGGGGAAGCCGACATAGATGTATATCGGCATTATCGGACGATTCCGACGCCCTGACGCTAAGCGGGCATCGCCTCGATCGCAATCGCATACGGATTGGCGGGAGTTCGGTTGCTGATAACAGCACCCGGTCAGCCCAGTAGCCCAGGGAAAGCGGCACCGCAGCGGGGCGTCGGGCAGGTCGGCGGATGCGGCACAGGAAGGTGCCTCGTCGTGCCCGCGCCGGCCGTCATCTCGCGGACGTCGGCGGCGCGGGCGCCCGGTCCGGTGACCTGGACGAGAAGTACGCCCAGGCGGGTGCGGCGGCGCTCGGCCGCTGAGTCACCGGGGCCTGTCGTCCTTCCTGGGACGGGGCGGCGCGGCCCGCGTGGCGAGCGGGCGGCCCCGGCCGTCGTCCCTGCCGGGGCCGCCCGCTGATCGAACCGGTCAGGACGGCTGCGTCGCCGAGACCGCGGTCGCGGTCACGATGTTGTCGCACTCGGCGAACTCACCGTCCGACAGCGCGACCTGGTGCGCGCCCGCGCCGGGCAGCCCCACCACGAGCGTCGGGTAGACGGCGGGCTTCGCGCCGGACGCGCAGTAGCCGTCGCCCTCGCCCTGGACCTGGTGGAAGGTCAGCTTCACCCATGCCTTGCCGCCCGGCGCGAGGCGCACGGGCGATGCGGTGCCCGTGGGGGTCACCTTCAGGGGGACGTTGTGCTCGGGGGAACCGTTGCCCGCTCCGCCCACCGACGGGTGTCCACGCAGGACGCACGCGTGCCCGGAGACATTGGTGAACTCGACGATCGCCGCGCCGGTGCCCGTGCCGTCCGGGCGGTCGGCCGCCTGGTGGGCCGTCGCCTCCACGGCCGCCAGCGAGCACGCCGGCGCCGTGCCGGCCGAGGTGTCGGACGCCGGAGAGACCGGGGCGCCCGAGGCGGTCGACGTGCCGCCGCCGGAGGATCCCGAGGTCGACGGGGCCGTGGTGGTGGGGCTCACGGTGGCGGGGGTGCTGCGGGAGGGGCTGGCGGAGGCCGGGGTCGGGGAGGAGGCCTTCGCCGACCCGTCGCCGTCGCCCGGCCCGCAGGCCGTCAGCGACAGTGCGGCGGCGATCACGGCTGTCGCCGACGCGGCGAGGCGGATGGTGTTGCGGTGGTGCATGAGGTCCCCCGATTCCGGTGTACGTGGTCCGACCGGCTCCGTGCCGGTGCTCGCCGAGGGAGACAGAGCCGGGAGGCTCCGGGTTTCCGCTGTGGACCGTCTGTGACGGTTGTGGATCTCCTGTGACCTTCCGGTGACAGTGGGACCGACCTCTGCTCGCATGACGAGGGCGTCCGGCCCGACCCCCGCGGGTCGGGCCGGACGCCCTCACAGCCGTGCTCAGACCAGGTCGAACCGGTCCAGGTTCATGACCTTGTCCCACGCGGCGACGAAGTCCTTGACGAACTTCTCCTTCGCGTCGTCGCTGGCGTAGACCTCCGAGAGGGCGCGCAGCTCGGAGTTGGAGCCGAAGACCAGGTCGGCACGGCTGCCGGCCCACTTCAGCTCGCCCGTGACGGCGTCACGGCCCTCGAACGTGGTCTGGTCCTCGGAGGTCGACTTCCACGCCGTGCCCATGTCGAGCAGGTTGACGAAGAAGTCGTTGGTGAGGATGCCGGGCGTCTTGGTGAGGACGCCGAGCTGGGACTGCTGGTAGTTGGCGCCGAGGACGCGCAGACCACCGACGAGCACCGTCATCTCGGGGGCGCTCAGGTTGAGCAGGTTGGCCTTGTCGACCAGCAGGTACTCGGCCGGCAGGCGGTTGCCCTTGCCGAGGTAGTTGCGGAAGCCGTCCGCGGTCGGCTCCAGCGCCTCGAAGGACTCGGCGTCGGTGTGCTCCTCGGTCGCGTCCACGCGGCCCGGGGTGAAGGGCACCTCGACCTCGTAACCGCCCTCCTTGGCGGCCTTCTCGACCGCGGCGACACCGCCGAGGACGATGAGGTCGGCCAGGGAGACCTTCTTGGCACCGGAGGAGGCGTTGAACTCCTGCTGGATGCCCTCGAGGGCGCGCAGCACCTGGGCCAGCTCGTCGGGCTCGTTGACCTCCCAGCCGCGCTGCGGCTGCAGGCGGATGCGGGCGCCGTTGGCACCGCCGCGCTTGTCGCTGCCGCGGAAGGTGGAGGCGGCCGCCCAGGCGGTGCTGACCAGCTGGGACACCGACAGCCCGGAGTCGAGCAGCTTGGTCTTCAGGGTCGCGATGTCGGCGTCGTCGATCAGCTCGCCCTCGCGCTCCGGCAGCGGGTCCTGCCAGATCAGGGTCTCCTCCGGGACCTCCGGGCCGAGGTACAGCGACTTCGGGCCCATGTCGCGGTGGGTCAGCTTGTACCAGGCGCGGGCGAAGGCGTCCGCGAACTCCTCCGGGTTCTCGTGGAACCGCCGGGAGATCGGCCCGTAGATCGGGTCGAAGCGCAGCGACAGGTCGGTGGTGAGCATGGTGGGCAGGCGCTTCTTCGACGGGTCCTGCGGGTCGGGGACGATCGCCTCGGCGTCCTTGGCCACCCACTGCTTGGCGCCGGCCGGGGACTCGGTCAGCTCCCACTCGTAGCCGAAGAGGATGTCGAAGAAGCCGTTGTCCCACTGGGTCGGCGTGGCGGTCCAGGTCACCTCGAGGCCGGAGGTGATGGCGTCCGCGCCCTTGCCGGTGCCGTAGGTGCTCTTCCAGCCGAGTCCCTGCTCCTCGAGGCCGGCCGCCTCGGGGTCGGCACCGACCGCGTCGGCGGGGCCGGCGCCGTGGGTCTTGCCGAAGGTGTGGCCACCCGCGATGAGGGCGACGGTCTCCTCGTCGTTCATGGCCATGCGGCGGAAGGTCTCACGGATGTCGCGGGCCGCGGCCAGCGGGTCCGGGTTGCCGTTCGGGCCCTCGGGGTTGACGTAGATGAGGCCCATCTGGACGGCGCCGAGCGGGTTCTCCAGCTCGCGGTCGCCGGTGTAGCGCTTGTCGTCCAGCCAGGTGGTCTCGGGACCCCAGTAGACGTCCTCCTCCGCCTCCCAGACATCCTCGCGGCCACCGCCGAAGCCGAAGGTCGTGAAGCCCATGGACTCCAGCGCCACGTTGCCGGCGAGGATCATCAGGTCGGCCCAGGAGATCTTCTGGCCGTACTTCTTCTTCACCGGCCACAGCAGCCGGCGGGCCTTGTCCAGGTTGGCGTTGTCGGGCCAGCTGTTCAGCGGGGCGAAGCGCTGCTGGCCGGCGCCGGCGCCGCCGCGGCCGTCGCTGATGCGGTAGGTGCCCGCGCTGTGCCAGGCCATGCGGATGATCAGCGGGCCGTAGTGGCCGAAGTCGGCGGGCCACCAGTCCTGCGAGGTGGTGAGAACCTCGGCGATGTCGCGCTTCAGGGCCGGAAGGTCGACGCTCTTGAACGCCTCGGCGTAGTCGAACTCCTCGCCGAGCGGGTTCGTCACGGGCGGGTTCTTGGAAAGGATCTTCAGGTTGAGCCGCTCCGGCCACCACTGGCGGTTACCGCCGCCCTGGGTCGGGTGCAGGGCCCGGTCATGGGCGACGGGGCAGCCGCCGCTCGCCCCCTCCGCCTTCGCGTCTGTGACGATCGCGTCGTGGTTCTCAGTCATGGCAATCCTTCCGAACTGTGCGGAACTCGGTGCTCAGGAACTGCGGCCGGTGGAACAGTCGGGGCACATGCCCCAATAGACGACCTCGGCCTCGTCGATGGCGAAGCCGCGGTCGTCGGAAGCGGTCAGACAGGGCGCGTCGCCGACCGCGCAGTCGACGTCGACGACGGCACCGCACGACCGGCACACGATGTGGTGGTGGTTGTCCCCCACGCGTCCCTCGTACCGGGCCGGGTGGCCGGCCGGCTCGATACGGCGGACGAGACCCGCCGCGGTGAGGGCGTGCAGGGCCTCGTAGACGGCTTGCAGGGAGATGTGGCCCACGCGGGTGCGTACCCCGGAGGCGATCGCCTCGACGCCGAGGTGGTCGCCCGCCCGGACGGTCTCCAGCAGCGCGACGCGGGCTGCCGTCACGCGCAGGCCGGCACCGCGGAGTTCCTCGGCGGTGGTCGGGGTCGGGGAGGCGGTCATGCGGCCGAACCTACCCTCATAAACACGAGTGATTCAAGAAAACGAGCGATGCAATTTTGGTCGCGTCCCGTCGGCCGCCGTCCACCTGCGCGTCCGCCTCGCATCCGCCCGGGGGTTTGCGTTCACGTTTGCCTTCGCACGATTCCGCCCGAAGCGCCCTGGCGCACGGGCCGTCGGGGCGCGAGAGGCTCGTGCGGTACGGCGATCGGTCCGGTGATCGGTCCGGCGACCCCTCGCGGGGTGGGGCGGCGGGCGCGGGTCGGGCATGGGACCGGCGGGCGGGTCGGGGGCATGCCCGCATCATGTGGCCCCGGATCGGCGACGGCGGCGCGGCAAGCCGGGCAGTCCTCCGAACGGGTGAACCGGGGGTGCGGTGTCCTGGTGATGGCATAGCTCGCCACGTCGAGGTCGTGGCGCGGGTCGCCCACGCGGTGCAGGAGAAGACGTCGAGGAGTTGCACGTCGCCTGGGTGCGCTCGCTGCGGGCTTCCTCCAGCACAGATACTGGCTCAACGCCCTTGTGTAGTCGGCCTTGTGGGGGAAGTACGAGCAGTAGTCGGGCCTCCGGCGCCGAAAGTCGCGCCTGCCGCCCCGGGTCCCGCCCCAGTCGACCCGCCGTAATCCGCACCGCCTCACCCGGACTGATTCGCCTCATCGCGCACATAATCGCCACAGACCGAGAAACTCGGTCCCTGTCACCGAGGTGGCTGTCGAGAGGGACGCTGGTGGACCTGGACGCCGTCGCCGACGAGCTGTACGGGCTGCGGCCGGAGGAGTTCGTCGCCGCCCGTGACCGCCGCGCCCTGGAAGCCCGCAAGGCCGGTGATCCGGAACTCGCCAAGGAGATCGGCGCGTTGCGGCGACCGAGCCTGGCCGCATGGGCCGGCAATCTGCTCGTACGCCGACAACCGGAGGAAGTCCAGCCGCTGCTGGAGCTCGGCGAGGAGCTGCGCCGGGCACATCGCGAACTGGACGGTCCACGGCTGCGCAGGCTCGTCCGCCGGCAGGGCGAGGTGATCGGCGCGCTGGGTCGGCAGGCGCGGCGGCTGGCGGCGGAGGCCGGACGTCCGGTGGGTGAGGGGGTCCAACGAGAGGTCGAGGAAACCCTGCACGCCGTGCTCGCCGATCCGGAGGCCGCCCAGGAGTGGGCGGTGGGGCGGCTCGTGAAGCCGCTCAGCGCCACGTTCGGGTTTCCCGAGGCGGACGAGGGCGTCCTCGACCGCCGTCCTGCCGCCCCTGCGGCGACCGGGGCGAAGAAGCGCGCCGAGGGCGGGGAGCCCGGCGGACGCGGAGCGGAGAGCAAGCGGGGCAAGGCGAAGGAGCCCGTGGACGAGCTGGCACACCGACGCCGTCTCAACGAGGCCCGTAGAGCCGCCCGGGACGCGGAGCGGGAGCTGCAAGCCCGCGAGGCGGAGGCCGAGGCCGCCGGACGGGAGGCGGAGGAGGCCCGCGACCGGGTGGCCGAGGCGGGGGAGCACGTACGCGAGCTGCACGCGCGGCTGCGCGAGGCCGAGGAGGAGCAGCGGCGGTCCCGTACCGACGAACAGGAGGCACGGGGCCGGGTCCGGCAGGCCGACCGCGCCGTACGGGAGGCCCGGCGCCACGCCGAGGCGACCGCGGCCGAGGCCGAGCGACTGGCCGGCGCCCGGGCCGGACGCGCGTCCCCGGGCCGGGCACGCCGGAGGTGACCGGACAGCACCACGACGGGACGGCCGACCCACGACGGACTCGTAGGTTTTGCGACCCTCGTCCTCTCACGGCGTCTTGGTGTCTCCGTTACGGGGTAGGGGCACCCCGGATCCCAGGCGGCACACACTTGACCAAGACCCAAAGCTGAGACGCTCCCTCGGCGAGCGGCCCGGGAACCGGCCACCCTCGTGAGACCGGACGGCTGGTCGCGGTGTCATACACCGCGAGAAGCTGCTGGTCATCGCGTACCGCCGGCGCGGACAAGTGGCCGAAGGACCATGCCGCCGGGAGACTGTCCATGGAGGGTCCGCCTGACGTCCGGCTCACTTCTATGAGTTCGGCCGGCCCCACGACGGAGGCGAGGAGCCATGGCGAGACCGATCTGGACCGGTGTCCTGACCTTCGGGCTGGTCACCCTGCCCGTGGGGCTGTACACCGCGACCGAGGACCACACCGTGCACTTCCACCAGCTTCAGCGCGGCACCGCGGACCGGATCCGCAACAAGCGGGTCAACGAACGCACCGGCAAGGAAGTCGACACCGACAAGATCGTCAAGGGCTACGAGATCGACGAGGGCGAGTACGTCGTCGTGGAGCCGGAGGAGCTGGAGGAGATCGCGCCCGGGCGGTCGAAGGTGATCGACCTGGCCGGGTTCGTCGACCTGCACCAGGTCGAGCCCGTGTACTTCGCCCGCACGTACTACGTCGGCCCGCGCGGCAAGGAGTACGTGAAGGTGTACGAGCTGATGCGGTCGGCGCTGGAGCGCTCGGACAAGGCCGGGATCGCCACGCTCACCATGCGTGGCAAGGAGTACCTGACCGCGTTGCGCGCGCAGCCGGGCGTTCTCGTGCTGCACACCCTGCACTGGGCCGACGAGGTGCGCGACCCCGCCGACGTGGTGCCCGAGCTGCCGGAGCGGCGCACCAAGAGCGGGAGCAAGGAGCTGCGGACGGCCGAGCAGCTGATCGACGCCCTCACCATCGACTGGGACCCCGCCGACTATCACGACACCTACGAGGAACGCGTCAGGAAGCTCGTCGCCGCGAAGCGGAAGGGCGAGGAGGTCGTCGGCGAACCGGAGCCGCCGGAGGCGACCAATGTCATCGACCTCATGGACGTGCTCAGCCGGAGCGTCGAGCAAGGCCGGTCCCGGGGCCGCAAGGGCGGCGGCGGGAAACCGGCGACCGGCAAGAAGCAGGCCGCCGGAAAGAAGCAGGCCGCCGGCCGGAAGGAGTCCGAGGACCTGGGGTCCCTGTCCAAGGCGGAGTTGTACGAGCGGGCGAGCGCCGCGGGCGTCCCGGGCCGGTCGAAGATGACGCGGGATCAGCTCGTCAAGGCCCTTGCCGCGCAAGCGGCTTGACCGCCGCAGGTACCGGATTCAGGCCGGTGGCGGTCGGATGATCGTGATCACCGCGCGCCTCGAATGCCCGCTGATGAACTCGGAGTTCAACGGCCGTCCCGAGCGGGCCGCGGAGAGCGAGGCCGCGTTCTGGCGCTCGCTGGAGGAGCTGCTGCCCCTGTTCGAGCGGGAGGGCATCGCACTGAACCTGGAGGCGCACCCGGACGACTTCTGCGAGGAGAACACACCTGCGGTCGACCTGGTCCGCGCGATCGACAAGCCGTGGGTGAACTACCTGTACTGCGCCCCGCACTCCTTCCACCTGTCCGGGGCGGATCCGACGGCGGACATCGCGGCGATGATGCGCTACGCGGGCGACAAGCTGCAGCACGTGCACATCGCGGACTCCTTCAACCACAAGGGGTCCTCCGGCCTGCGGTACATCCTCAACCCGCCCGGCACCCCGGCCCGGATCCACCAGCACCTGGACATCGGCCAGGGCGAGGTCGACTGGGAGGCGTTCTTCGGCACCCTGCGGGAGCTGAAGTTCGACGGCGTGGCCACGGCCTGTGTGTTCGCCTGGGAGGAGCGGGCCCGGGAGTCCTCGGCGTTCATGCTGGAGCGGATCACGAAGGAACTGACCGCGGGCTGATCAAGGTGGTGCGTGGGGCGTCCCTCGTACGGGTGCACCCGGTCCGGCCGTCCGTGGCATACGGAGAGGTCTGTCGTTCGGCAGCGAGTGTGATGTTTGCCATGTGACGTGATGGACCAGGGGTGAACGGGCAAGGTACCCCTTCATGCCCCACGCCAACCCTCTGCGGCAGGTGATTCGATGACAACGGCGACGACCCGGACGTTCCGGACGACGCCGACCCGTCCCGGCGACACGACCGCCAGGGATTCCCCAGCCGCCGCCATGCCCTCGCTCCCGTCCCTCACGGGACTGCGGTGGATGGCGGCACTGCTGGTGTTCGGACTCCATGTGAACAACTTCGGCTACTTCGGAGGCACCGGCGGCCGCCTCATGTCCTGGGGATTCGCTTCCGGCGCCACCGGTGTGTCGTTCTTCTTCGTGCTGTCCGGCTTCGTACTGACCTGGTCGGCCCGGCCCGGCGACCGCGCGCTCGCCTTCTGGAGACGGCGCATCGCGCGCGTCTACCCGGTGCACCTGGTCACCGCGGTCCTCGCCCTGGTCATGGCGTACACGCTGGCGGACCAGACGCGGCCGACGCCGAAACAGACGCTGTCCAATGTGCTGCTGCTCCACTCCTGGTGGCGCCCCTGGTGGCAGACGCTGAACCCGGTCAGCTGGTCCCTCGCCTGCGAGGCCTTCTTCTACGCCTCCTTCCCGCTGCTGATCCTGCTGCTGCGCCGGCTCGGCGCGCGCGGTTCGACCGTGCTGGGCGGTCTGTCGGTCGTGGCGGTCCTGGTGCTGGCCCGGGCGGACGCCCACCACTGGTGGACGTACGCGCTGTACTCGTTCCCCGCGGCCCGGCTGCCCGAGTTCATCCTCGGCGCGGTCACCGCGCGGCTGGTGCTGCTCGGCCGGTGGCGCGGGCCCGGTCTGGAGGCCTCACTGGCCCTGGCGATCATCGGCTACTTCCTCGTCCCGCAGGTCCCACTCGGTTACTCCGCCAACGTGTGCACCATCACCGGGTTCACCCTGCTGATCCCGGCCGCGGCCGTCGCGGACGTGCAGGGGTTTCCCTCGCTGTGGCGGCGCCGGCGGCTGGTGCGGCTCGGCGAGCTGTCGTTCGCCTTCTACATGATCCATCTGCTGGTGCTGCGGTCCGCCACACAGGTGCTCGGGACCAAGCCGCACTTCGGTCTGCTGGCCGGGATCGCCGTCACCACGACCGCGTTCGCGGTGTCGCTCGGGCTGTCCTGGCTCCTGTACGAGACGGTGGAGCGCCCGGCGAGACGCCTGCTGCTGCGCCAGCGCCGCCGCCCGGCCGCACAGCCGGACGCGGACCAGACCGGTCACGAGGCACCGGCCGCGACACGGGAGTGAGCCGGTCCCTCGGCCGCTCGGCGGCGGTCCGGGCGAGTGGGCGAAAAAGTCGAAAAAGTGCCGTCGGCCCGATCGCGGAAGGCTGCCTGCCGGTGCGCCGTGGGGCTTGGAAGGGCTGCCGGCCGGCCTTCGGGGCAGGTGCCCCCGCCTCCCCTCCGGCGCCCGCTCAGCGCCCGCCGGTGCCCACGCGGCGCCCCCCCTGCGACCTGGTGTTCCACGGTCCTCGCCCCTAGGTTCTGGGCATCGGGAAAGGGGGCCGGATGGACCGGGGCATCCGCACGGTGGAAGACGTGCTACGACTCCTGGACGGGCTGTTCGCGCCGGGTGGCGATCGGTGGACGGACGGCGCGGCCGCCTGGTGGGACGGCTTCTATGCCGAACGGGACAGACCGGTGCCGTTCTTCGCGGCGAAGCCCGACGAGAACCTGGTGTCGTACCTGGAGCGCGGTCTGATCGCGCCGGGACGGGCCCTCGACCTGGGCTGCGGCCCCGGCCGTAACGCGTTGTACCTCGCCGCGCACGGGTTCGACGTGGACGCCGTCGATCTCTCGCCCACCGCGATCGCCTGGGCCGAGGAGCGCGCGCGGGACACGGGACCGGGTGCCGGGGGAGCCGGCACCCGGGTGGGAGGCGTCCGGTTCCACTGCGGGGACGCCTTCACCCTGACGGCGGACAGCACGAGCGGGCTGGGCGGCCCGTACGACCTGGTCCACGACTCCGGCTGCTTCCACCATCTGCCACCGCACCGCCGCGTCAGCCACCTCGCGCTGCTGGAGCGCGTGCTGGCGCCCGGCGGGCACTTCGCGCTCACCTGCTTCGCCGCGGGACGCATGGGATCCGAGCTCCCCGACGCGGCCTTCTACCGCGAGCCCGGGCCGCACGGCGGCCTTGCCTACACCCCCGAGTCACTGCGCCGGATCTTCTCCGATCTGGAGGAGATCGAGCTGCGCGCCATGCGGCAGGAGCCGGCCGACTCCGCGCTGTTCGGCCAGGAGTTCCTCTGGACCGTCCTGTTCCGCCGCCCTCGCTAGCCGCACCGCCCGAGAAGAGCACCGGTCCGTTGCTCCGCCGCCCCGGCCTCGGACAGCCGTGGGGGGGGGGCTGTGTCCAGGGGGGGGCGGGAAGGGGGGGGGGGGGGGGGGGGGGGGGGGTGGGGGGGGTGGGGGGGGGGGGGAGGGGGGGGGGGGGGGGGGGGGTGGTGGGGATTGTGTATCCCTGTTTGACGTTGCCGACC
>NZ_JBVIEB010000018.1:0-134531 GCF_055572075.1 Streptomyces sp. NPDC030820 | reverse complement strand
CTTCCCCCCCCCCCGCTTACCCCACACCCCAAAAAAACACCCCCCCCCCCCCCCCCCCCCCCCCCCTCCCCCCCCCCCCCCTCCCCTCCCCCCCCCCCCCCCCCCCCCCCCACCGGCGGCGTCACTGGTTGACGCAGCTGTTGCCGTTGGTCGGGTTCAGCAGCCCGAGCAGGTTGATGCTGGCGCCGCACACGTTGACCGGGACGTAGATCGGTACCTGGATGACATTGCCCGAGAGGACGCCGGGGCTGTTGAGGGCGGTTCCGGTCGTCGGGTCCGGGTCGGCGGCGAAGGCGGTCGCCGAGCCTCCCAGGGCAAGGACGCCTGCGATTACGGCCGTTGTGGCGATACTGCGAAGACGCATGATCTGCCTTACTGGTTGACGGAGGGACCCTTCCATCACACCCGCGCCCCGCGCCGTCCGCCTGTTGTGGTACGCCGTCCGGAGTGAGCTGCCCTCGTACCGAGGTCCCCGGGCCGGTGCGTCCGAAACCGGGAATCGATGGACTTCCGGTCGGGGTGAAGTCGGGCCGTCTCTCATCGAGTTGCCGGGACGGCAGGCCCGCCGGACGTGTCGTCCGGACCCGGGGACCGTCGAGCAGGGCCAAGTGCCCCCTGCCGAGGGTGTCTTCGTCAGGAGGGCCGCCTTCTTGACCCGGCAGGCAGGCACCCGGCCACCCGCACACGCCACCTTAGGCGCAGCCCCCGGCTCCCGCAGTCCGAAAGGGCCCGGTCACACCCGGGTGGCGGGTGAGGGGACCGCGGACGGGGCCCTCGGCACACGGGCGGACCGGTCACCGTCGGGCCGTGACGCGCAGGCTCTCCAGGGACGGGTCGGCCGCGTCGGCGATGAGGAAGCCGTGCGCCACTCCGCTGTGCAGAAAGTCCAGGACCTCCTTCGTGATCACCTCGCCGGGCGCCACGACGGGCACGCCGGGCGGATAGGGGCTGATCATCTCGGCGGAGATCCGGCCCACTGCCCGCTCGGCGGGCACCTGGTCGGCGGGCCCGAAGAACGCCTCGCGCGGCAGGACCGCCTGTTCCAGCTCGAGCGCCCTCGGCTCGGGCAGCCGGACGGCGGGCCGCCGTTCGATCGAACCGGCGTTCTCCACCAACGAGCCCATGGCGTCCAGCAGGACCTTCTCCGTCTCGTCGTCGTCGGCGTGGGTGATGGAGGCGGTGATCCGGCAGCTGTCCGAGCCGCCCACGTCGACATGCCGGTGGGCCCGCAGCCATTCGGCCGCCTGCATGCCGCTGATGCCGAGGTCCCGGACGTCCACGGCGATCTTCATCGGGTCGAACTCGGCCGCCAGGCCCTCCTCGATCACCTCGCCCCCCATGACCCGTAGTCCCGGCAGTTCCCGCAGCTGCGCCCGGATGCGTTCGGCCCGGTGCACGGCCGTCTCCAGCAGCTCGCGGCCCCGCTCGGCCATCTGCCGCCGCCAGCCGTCCAGGGCGCCGTACACCAGGGACGAGGCGCTGGTCGTGCCGAGCAGGTCCTCGCGCTGCTTGAGCACCTGGGGCGCCACCCGGTCGTGCTGGAGGTGGAAGACCGAGCTCTGCTCGATGGCGCCGCCCATCTTGTGCACGCTGGTGACGACCAGGTCGGCGTCGGCGTCCATGCCCCAGGCCGGGAGGTCCGGGTGGAAGGGCAGATGGGCGCCCCAGGCCTCGTCCACGATCAGGGGTATGTCACAGGCGTGGCAGGCGTCGGCGACGCCCCGGATGTCGGCGCAGGTGCCCCAGTCGGTGGGGGTGATCAGCAGCATGCCCTTGGCGTCGGGGTGCTCGCGCAGCCGGTCGCGGACGTCGTCGGGCTCCGGCGGGTGGGCCAGGTGCCGTTCCGCGTCGAACTTCGGGTGGACCCAGATCGGCTCCACACCGTTGATGATCACCGCCGCGACGACCGACTTGTGCGCGTTGCGCGACAGCAGCAGCTTCTCCCCAGGACCCGCGACCGCACACATCGCGGTCTTCACGGACAGGGAGCTGCCGCAGGTCGAGAAGAAGGCGTGCTCGGCGCCGACCGCGTCGGCCATCAGCTCCTGCGCCTCTTCCAGCACGCCCTGGGACTCCCGGCGGTCGTCCAGGCCGTTGAGGTTCAGTACGTCCGAGCGGAACACGTCGATGCCGAGCACCTCGGCGACCCGGGGGTCGGTGCCGCGGCCCTGTTTGTGCCCCGGCGGCCCGAACACCACGTCTCCGCGGCGCCGGAACTCCTCCAGGGCCTCGAGTACGGGTGCGCGCGAGTGGTCCATGAGCGTCCTCTTCTTCTGCTGCCTCTGCGGACATGCGGTGGTGCGGCTCCGTCCGCACGGGCCGCACCGTCCGTGTTGCACTCGGCGCGCACTCGAAACCCGGTGGGGCCTTGCTTCTGTGCCGGATCACGGGAACGACGTCACCTTGGAGGGGACGGTGCCGGTTCCCGAGGTGGGAGCGCCGGCGCTGTCGACGACATGGGCGTACTGGCCCTTGCCGCCGAGGGAGATCACCAGTAGGTCGTGCACCTTGATGCCCGGGCCGGCCGGGACCTGGAACCCGTTGGCCTGGACGATCGGCGGGTCGGCCGTGTAGTTGCGGTAGCTGCCGAGTCTCCAGGCCTTGTGGGCGGTGACGGAGTCGGCGACCTTGTAGGCCGCGTAGCCGACGGTGCCGTCATGCGTGATGGCGGCGGCCGACGGAACACCGCAAGGTGCCTCCGCTAACTCCCCTCGTTCTTCTGGTTCTTGACGAGCTGCAGCAGCGCGGCGTGGGTCTCCGCGTCGGCCGCCGCGACGAGGCCGCCCGCGCCGCTGAGCACGGGCTCGCCGTACAGGCCGGTCACCGTGCAGCCGGCCGCCCGGCACAGGGCGATCCCCGCCGCGAAGTGCACGCTGTCGCGCAGATCGCCGTCGGTGACATAGGCGGCCCGGCGGCCGGCGGCGACCCAGGCCACCGCGAGGGTGCTGGAGATCACCCGGGGCCGGAACCGTTCGGCGAAGCCCGGGTCGGCCAGGAGACGGACCGCCTGGAAACCGGGGGCGTTGGGGAACGGCGGATCGAGGTTGACGTCCACCAGCGCGGACCCGGCCCAGGGCGTCAGCCGTTCGTCCGCGCCCTCCCTGCGGACCCAGGCTGCCTCGCCATCGGTCCAGAACACCTCGCCGCTGAACGGGTCGGCGGTCGCGGCGGCCGTGACCTCGGACCCCTGGCGCAGGGCGACGTTCACGCCGACGAGCATGTTCCGCACCGCGTAGTTGAGGGTGCCGCACAGCGGGTCGACGAGCCAGCGGCGGTGGGCGTCGGCGGCGCCGGAGCGTCCGCTCTCCTCGCCGGTCACGGCGTCGTCGGGGCGGGCGGCGCGCAGCACGTCCAGGACGGCCCGCTCGGCGGCGAGGTCCGCCTCGGTCGCGAAGTCTCCGGCGGACTTGTCGTAGCGTTCGAGCCGCCTGCCGTAGAGGTCGCGGACGACGGCGGCGCCCGCCTGGGCCGCTGCCACGGCCAGGCAGGCGTCGGAATCCCCGTTGGTGATCGACATGGGCGCAGGATAGCCGGAGGTTTCCCGGCGTCCGAAGGGAGTTGGGCGTCCCCGACGGCCTGCCGCGGCACTCCCGCGGGGCGCTCAGGTCGCGGTGAGGGACAGGGTCTGTTCGGCGGCGGAGCGCCCCGCGCCGACCGAACTCCCGCTGCTGTCCGTCCAGGTGCGCACCGGCGTGGTCTCGGCGAGCCGGCCCGAGGTGCCGGAGAGGCCGAGCACGAGCCCGCTGTAGCGGTTGACCAGACGGTAGGTGCCACCGGAGCCGTTGGGGATCACGAACCACTGCTGACCGACGCAGGGCCCGCCGCTCCGTGCGGCGGTGGCGGTCGGCCTGGCGCCCCAGGCCCGGCCGGCGGCCGAGGACGAGTCGACGCCGAGCAGCCGCCCGCTTGCGGCGTTGGTGAGGGTGAAGGCTCCGTCGCCGGTCGGGGTGAAGACCCAGGTGTCGCGGCCGGATTTGGCGGGCCGCGCCAGCGAGGTGGTGGCGCTGCCGCGGGCCGCCTGGGCCAGGATCCGGCCCGCGCCGCTCGCGATGCGGTAGGTGCGGCTCGTGTCCATCGGGGCGGCGGCGGGTGCGGAGGAGTCGACGGTGATGTCGACGTACTCGCCGGAGGCGTCGTGCGAGCAGCCGAAGGCGCAGTAGGAGCGGAAGGACCTGCCGACGATCGTGGAGCTGGTGCGGTTGGCACTGTCGAGGAACCAGCGGTACCAGGAGGCGTTGGTGTAGCTGCCGGTGTCTCCGATCGGGCGCCACTTCTGGGTGCTCAGGTCGTCGGTGGCGTAGAGGTACTGCGGTGAGTTGCCGCTCTGGTCGACGGCCTGCGGTTCGCCGATGTACAGCCCGAGATGGGCGTCGTAGGCGATGTTCATGACGAACAGCGGTGAGGTCGGGGGCATCGTGCCGGCCGCGATCTGCTGGGCGGCGGTGCCGGTGTTGGCCGGGTCGTACTCGGCGGAGGCGGGGGTGTAGCCGGTGGGGTGGTCGGCGTCGACGGGGACGATGTTGCTCTCCTTGCCGCCGGTGCCGGGCTGCGACCAGGCGCCGTCGTACCACTTGCGCCAGGAGCCGGGCGCCATCTTGGCCGATATCGGGGCGCGGGCCACGTGCTCGTAGAAGGCCTTCCAGCCACCGCTCTTGTCGATGATCCGGGAGCCGTAATAGACGTAGAAGTAGCCGGACGCGGTGTCGACGAAGAGGCGCTGGTCGCCGTCGCCGTAGGAGTACGTCTGGTTCGGGAAGGCCGCCGTGTCCCCGCGCTCGGTGCTGTACGGCGACGTGATCGCGTGGTCCTTGATGGTCCAGGTGCGGCCACGGTCGGTGGAGACGGCGTAGTCGATGGCGTCGTAGTGCAGTCCGTCGCCGAAGGGCTGCGGGGTGAACTCGTCGTGCACCAGGCCGTACCAGTCGCCGGTGTCGGGGTCGACCCACACCCCGGACAGGTCGCAGTAGTTCTTCTGGGCGTAGCCGGAGCCGCTCGGCGCGTACGTCGCCTCCCGGCCGGTGGGGCTGTTGTTGCAGCGCCAGGTGGTGTCGTCGTTGCGGTCGGCGGGGTTGGCCGGGTTCACCGACTTGCTCAGGGCCTTGTCGAAGGTCGCGGTGTCGAAGTTCGTGCCGGTGTAGAAGTCCCAGGTGCGCGGGTCCTTGGCGCCGTACAGCGCGGCGGACTGCTGGTAGTGGAAGGTGCCGTCCCGGTCGAGGTAGGGGCTGGCGGGGGTGTCCGTGGGGTGGGTGAAGGGTACCGGGGTCCCCACCGTCACGGTGTAGCCGGCGTCGGCGGGTGTGGCGGCCGGTGCGGGGGACGCGATGCCACCGCCCAGGACCAGGGCGGCGGTCGCGGCCGACGCGCCGCCTGCTCTGCTCAAGAGTCGCAACTGTGCTCCTTGTTGCCGAGGGTTCCGAAGGGCCGGTCGCACGGAACGATCCGGCCCCGGCGTTTTCCCGGCAATGGACTCCAGTGCTGCGCCTCTTGCACTTTCGCGAGGCGATGTACGCCACCGCGGGCCGGTCAGGACTCCGCGGACGGGGCGGCGGACAGCGGGCGGTCCCAGGCCAGTTGGCGGATGAGCGCCGTGTCCGGGTCGGCGGGGCGGGCGATGACGGGACCGGGCCGGGCCGGGTTGTGGCTGCCGCGGGAGATGCCGCCGCTGACGGTGATGTTGTGCTCGACGCGGGGGCGGCGGTGGGCCTCGTAGGCGGCGAACGCGGCGGGCAGGCCGGGTAGATCGCGCAGCGCCTTGGCGAGGACGACGGCGTCCTCCAGCGCCATCGAGGCGCCCTGGCCGGTGGCCGGGGAGGCGGCGTGGGCCGCGTCGCCGATGAGCAGCGCGCGTCCGGTGTGCCATACGGCGCCGAGCGGCAGCTCGGTGGCGTTGGTGACCAGGACGGAGCCGACGGAGGCGGCGACGACGGCCCCCATCGGCGCGGAGTCCTCGCGCAGCAGCGGCAGCAGCTCCTCGCGCCAGGCGACCTCGTGCACGGATCTGTCGGGGGGCAGGGGCTCGGTGTTGACGCGGGCGAACCAGTACATCTCCCTCGTCGGCGACACCGCGTACCCGAAGGTGGCCTTGCTGCCCCGGACGAAGGTGATGCGACCGGTCCCGGCCATGCGCGGCGCGGAGCCGGTGTAGCCGTAGTAGACCCGCTGACCCGAGTAGTCCGGCCGCACGCCGGGGATGAGGATCTCGCGGACCGTCGAGTTGAGTCCGTCGGCGCCGATGAGGAGGTCCGCGTCGGCGGTGGTGCCGTCGGCGAAGTGCGCGGTGACGCCGTCCGGAGTCTCGGTCACGTCGGTCAGCCGGACCCCGTGACACAGCGGGATGCCGCGCCGGGCCGCCTCCTGCTGGAGGGCCGAGTTCAGCTCGCCGCGGCGCAGACAGCGGTAGCGCAGCCCGGGTTCGGCGACCTCGCCGAGCGGTGCCTGCGTCAGCTCGGTGCCGTCGCTGTCGAGCAGCCGCAGCGAAGTCAGCGGAAAACCGACGGCCGTGACGGCGTCCGTGGCGTCGAGCTGGGCCAGGGCGCGCATTCCGTTGCTCGCCAGGGTCAGGAACGCCCCGATGTCCTCGGCCCTGTCGGGGTGTGCCTCGTACACGGTGACGTCGTATCCGGCCTTGTGCAGCCCGAGCGCGGCCGCGGTCCCCGCGATGCCGCCGCCGATCACCAGTACCCTCACCGCATCCGTCCCGCTCAAGTGCCGCTCCTCGCACAGACAGTGGTGGCGACCATCTAACGGCAGGAACGGGGGTCGGTGGCGGGGTGGGGGCCGGGATCAGGACAGGACCTGCTGGACCCCGGTCCGTGCGCGTTCGCCTGTGCACACAGGCGCCCCCCTGAAAGCACAGGCGCCCCCCTGAATGACGGGTTCCTGACGGGAAAGTGGGTACTCCCCGGCCATGCGGGTGAGCGTGCTGGATGCGGGGTCGAACACGGTTCGGTTGGTGATCGCGGATGTGGAGGATGGTGTTCCGCTGCCGGTGCACACCGTCAAGTGGAAGCTGCGCCTGTCCGAACACGTCGGTCCGGACGGCACCATCACCGACGAGGCGGTGGAGCGACTGGTGAAGGCGGTGGGCGCGGCGGGGGCCGCCGCCCGGAGATGGCATGCGTCGGGGCCGCTGACCTTCGCGACCGCGGTGGTGCGCAGCGCCCCGAACCGGCAGGAGGTGCTGCGCCGGGTGGCGGCCGGGACCGGGATCCGCATGTGCACCCTGCCGGGTGAGACCGAGGCGGAGCTGACCTTCCTGGCGGCCCGGCGCTGGCTGGGCTGGCACGCCGGCCCGCTCGCGGTGCTCGACATCGGCGGCGGCTCCCTGGAGGTGGCCTTCGGCCGGGGCCGGCTGCCCGACTTCGCCGCGTCCCTGCCGCTCGGCGCGCGGCGCCTCACCCAGGAGTACCTGGCGGTGCATGACCCGCCGGGGCCGGAGGAACTGAAGGAGCTGCGCCGCCGGCTCCGCCATGAGCTGCGGGACGTGGCCTCGCGAATCCGCTGGGAACGGCCGCGCACCGCCGCGGTCAGCTCGCGTACGTTCCAGCAGCTGGGCCGGCTGTGCGGGGCGGCACCAGGACGCCACGGCCCGTTCGTGCAGCGGGAGATGCGCTGCCGGGATCTGCACCAGGCGGTCCGCACCCTCGCCGCGCTGCCCGTCGTCGAGCGGGTCCAGCTGCCCGGGATCTCCGCGCCGCGCGCCGAGCAGAGCCTGGCCGGAGCGGTCGTCGGGCACACGGCGCTCAAGCTCATGGGGCTGCGCGGGGCCGTCGTCTGCCCCTGGGCCATCCGCGAGGGCGTGCTGCTGCGCTACATCGAGGACGGCGCGGACTGGTGGGCGGACGCGACCGGCACCACTGACACCACGACACCACCGACCGCGACTCCCTTGCGCATCGCGGGGCCACGGGCCTGACTCCGTCCAAAGACCCCGGAAGCGAATGTAGCGATCATGACAAATGCTGGGTAGTCATGCCCGTATGCCTTTACGTCGATCACGATCACGACCGGGAATGACGCGAACGAAACGCCTCGCCGCGCTTGTCGCCGCGGCTGCGCTGGTCCTCGTGGGGTGCGACAGCGGCGGCACGTCGCACGCCGGCGACGGACGGCAGCAGCTGACCGTCGCGGCGCTGCCGCTCACCGACTCCGCCGCCCTCTATCTGGCCCGGGACCGCGGGCTGTTCGCCAAGGAGGGCCTGGACGTGCACATCCAGCCCGTGCAGCAGAGCATCCAGGCGCTGCCCGCACTGCTCAAGGGCCAGGTGGACGTGATCGCGAGCGCGAACTACGTCACCTATTTCCAGGCCTACGAGAAGGGCACCCTGAACCTGCGCATCCTCGCCGAGGGCGTCCGGATCGCCCCGCACATGATGGACATCCTCGTGCGCAAGGACTCGGCGCTGAAGAAGCCCGCCGACCTCGCGGGCAAGAAGGTCGCCGTCGCCGTCCTCAACAACATCCAGTCTCTGACCCTGAACGCGATCCTGGACGCCCAGGGCGCCGGCCGACCCGTCTACCGGCAGATCCTGTTCCCGCAGATGGGGCCGGCCCTGCAGCGGGGCCAGGTGGACGCCGCCCACGCGGTCGAGCCCTTCGACACCGCAGTCCAGGGCGAGTTGGGCGCGCGGGTCCTGCTGGACGGCGGATCGGGACCGGCGCGGGGCCTGCCCGCCAGCGGGTACGTCACCACGGCCGACTTCGTGAAGAAGAACCCCAAGGCCGCGGCCGGCTTCCGGCGTGCCGTGGAGGCGGCCTCCAAAATCGCCGCCGAGGATCCGGGAGCGGTCCGCACGGAGCTGCCCAAGTACGCCAAGGTGACCGCGGACCAGGCCAGGTCGATCCATCTGCCCGACTATCCGGCGACCGCCGACCCGGCCGCACTGCGCCGGCTCATCAAGCTCATGCGCTTCCAGGGGCTGTTGACGAAGGACATCGATCCGGCCCCTGTGCTGGTGATATGACACGCCGTCAGGAGCTGCTCCTCGGTCTGCTCGGCGCGGCGGGTGCCTTCGGAGTCTGCGAGGCGGTCGCCCGGGCCGGGATCGTACGCCGCAGCTATCTTCCGCCCGCCTCCGAAGTCCTCGCTCGTGCCGCCCGGTTGGCGGGTGACCCGGCCTTTCTCGCCGGGATCGGGGTGACCCTGCGGGTGTGGGTGCTGGGCCTCGGGCTCGCCTGTGCGATCGCCGTACCGCTGGGGCTGCTGCTGGGCGCGGTGCCGGTGGTGGAGGCCGCCGTACGCGCGGTGATCGAGTTTCTGCGGCCCCTGCCGTCCGTCGCGCTGATCCCGCTGGTGTCGCTGCTGCTCGGTTCGGGCACGCAGACGGAGGTGACACTGATCGCGTACGCCTCGCTCTGGCCGGTGCTGTTCAACACCGTCTACGGCCTCGGCGAGACGGATCCGCTGGCCAAGGACACCCTGCGCGCCTTCGGGTTCGGGCGGCTCGCGGTGCTGCTGCGGGTGGAGTTGCCGGCTACGGCCCCGTTCATCGCGGCCGGTGTGCGGATCTCGGCCGCGGTCGCCCTGATCCTGGCCGTCGCGACGGAGATCCTCTCCGGGTTCGGCCAGGGTCTCGGGATCTTCATCGCCCAGGCCCAGACGGAGACGGACGGCACCCGGGACGTGCTGGCCGGAGTGGTGTGGGCGGGCGGTCTCGGGCTGCTGATCAACGGCGTACTGGTCGGCGCGGAGCGGCGGTTGTTCGCCTGGGCGCAGGAATCCCGCCCGGACGCAGGGAAGTTGCGGCGGAGCCGGTCATGACGCAGACACAGCGCAGCGCTCGGACCTCAGCCGCACCCGGGCCGCCCCGGGCCACCGCCGTCCCCTTCCTGCTGCGCTGGTCGGTGCTCGTCGCCGCCGTCGCCTGCTGGGAGCTGACCGCCCGCGCCCAGGGCAGCGTGTACTTCCCGCCGCCGCTGCGGATCGCCCGGCACGCCCGCGACCTGTGGTTCTCCGGGCCGGTCGGCCATCTGTTCCTCACCCCGGCCGCCGTCGACACCATCCTGCCGAGCCTGGGCCGGATGGCGGCCGGGTTCGCGCTCGCCGCCGTCGCCGGGGTCACCCTGGGGATCGCCGTGGGACGCTCGCGCCGGGCGTACGCGCTGTGCAACCCGGTGCTGCAGTTCGCACGGGCCGTGCCGCCGCCCGCGCTCGTGCCGGTGTTCGTCGTCGTCTTCGACTTCGGTACGCCCATGCAGGTGGCGTCGATCGTGTTCAGCGCCGTATGGCCGGTGCTGATCAACTCGGCGGAGGGCGCCCGCGCCACCGACCCGCTGCGGCTGGAGGTGGCGGCAGTGCTGCGGCTGACGGCGCCCGAGCGGCTGTGGTTCCTGATCCTGCCCTCGGCGCTGCCGCGGATCTTCGCGGGGCTGCGGCTCAGTCTCTCGCTGTGTCTGATCCTGATGGTGTTCTCGGAGCTGCTGCCGGGCAGTGACAACGGCATCGGCTTCACGCTCACCGACGCCCAGACGCGCTCCGATCTGCTCACGGTGTGGGCCGCGCTGCTGCTGCTCGGCGCGCTCGGGTATCTCCTCAACACCGGTCTGCTGGCGGTCGAGAAGCGGCTCGTCGGCCCCGGACCGTACGCAGGGAGGGCGGCATGACGACGGCCACGGTGCGCGAGGCGGTCGTACGGCTTCTGCGCGACACCGGCATGACCACGGTCTTCGGCAATCCGGGGTCCACGGAACTGCGGATGTTCCGCGACTGGCCGGACGACTTCACCTATGTGCTGGGCCTGCAGGAGTCCGTCGCCGTCGGCATCGCCGCCGGGCACGCGCTCGGCACCCGGCGTGCCGCCTTCGTCAGCCTCCACTCGGCCGGCGGGGTGGGACATGCGCTGGGCGCGGTGTTCAACGCCTTCCGCGACCGGGTGCCGCTGGTGATCGTGGCGGGACAGCAGGCGCGCTCCCTGATCCAGCTGCGGCCGTTCCTCGGCGCCGACGAACCGGCCCTGTTCCCGCGCCCGTACGTGAAGTCCGCCCGCCAGCCGGAACGCGCCGAGGACGTGCCGGCGGTGCTCGCCGAGGCGTACCGGATCGCGATGACGCATCCACGGGGACCGGTGTTCGTGTCCGTGCCCGAGGACGACTGGGACCGGCCCGCCGAGCCCGTCACGCCCCGCACGGTGCACTCGTCGTTCGCCGCCGCCCCGGAGGCCCTCGACGCGCTCGCCGCCCGGCTGGCGGCCTGCGCGCGCCCGGCACTCGTGGTGGGGCCCGGCGTGGACGACGAGGACGCGCTGGACGAGGTCCGGGTGCTGGCCGAGCGGATCCGGGCCGGAGTGTGGATCAGCCCGCTCTCCGGCCGCTCCGGCTTCCCGGAGTCGCATCCGCTGTTCCAGGGCTTCCTGCCGCCGATCGCCCGGCAACTGGCGGCGCGCCTCGCGCCGTACGACGTGGTGGTGGCCCTCGGCGCGCCGGTGTTCACCTATCACGTGGCGGACGGCGGCCCGCCGCTCGCCCCCGGCACCGAGCTGTTCCACCTGGACTGCGACCCCGGTCAGGCCGCCTGGCTGCCCACCGGCACCAGCATCGTCACCACCCTGCGGCCCGCCCTGGCCCGGCTCGCCGGGCTGCTGACGGAGCCCGACCGGGACCCGCCGCCGCCCCGGCCCGCGCCCGCCCCGGCCCGCGCCGAGGGGCACATCACGCCGGAGCTGTTCTTCGATCTGCTGCGCGCCCGGCTGCCGCGCGACCGGGTCCTCGTCGAGGAGGCGCCGAGCCACCGCGACGCGCTGCACGCGCGGTTGCCCGTCGAGTCGGGCGGCGGCTTCCTCACCACGGGCAGCGGGGCGCTCGGCTGGGGCCTGCCCCTCGCGGTGGGCCGGGCGCTCGCCGACCGGCGCCGGGTGGTGTGCGTGGTCGGCGACGGCTCGGCGCTGTACTCGGTGCAGGCCCTGTGGAGCGCGGCCCGGCACACGGCCCCGGTCACCTACGTCCTTCTGGACAACGGCGGTTACGCGGCCGTCCGTGCGCTGGGCCGCCGGATCGGCATCGCCCCCGTCCCCGGCACGGACATCACGGGCATCGACTTCGCGGCCCTCGCCGAGTCCTTCGGCTGCCCCGCGGCCCGCGCCGAACACCCGGACGCGCTGCCGGCCGCGCTGGACCACGCCCTGGGCCGGGGCGACGGCTCCGGCCCCTTCCTGCTGCACCTGCGGGTCGGCGGCAGCGCGGGCACCCTGTACGAGCCCTGGGCCGGGTGACGGATGCTGCGCCTCGACTCCGTCAGCCGGCACTTCGGCGACCAGCACGTCCTCGACGGCATCACCCTCACCGTGCCCGACGGCCAGCTCCTGAGCGTCGTCGGGCCCTCGGGCTGCGGCAAGTCCACGCTGCTGCGCACCATCGCCGGGCTGCTGCCCGGGCAGGAGGGCACGATCACGCTCGACGGGACCCCGGTGACTGGCGTACCGGAGCGGCTCGCGGTCGTCTTCCAGGAGTACGGCCGCTCGCTGCTGCCCTGGCTCACCGTCCGCGACAACGTGGCCCTGCCGCTGCGCCGCCGGGGCCTCGGGCGCGCCGCCCGCCGGGAGGAGGCCGAGACGATCCTGGAACGGGTCGGCCTGCACGGGGTCGCCCGGCGCCGTCCCGGCGAGCTGTCCGGCGGCATGCAGCAGCGCGTCGCCATCGCCCGCGCCCTGGTCTGCCGGCCCTCCCTGCTGCTGATGGACGAGCCGTTCGGCTCGCTGGACGCGGGCACCCGCGAGGACCTGGAGGACCTGCTGCTGGAGGTCCACCGGACGAACGGCACGACCATCGTGTTCGTCACCCATGACATCGACGAGAGCGTGTACGTCGGGGACCGCGTCGTCGTCCTCTCCCCCGGCCCCGGCTCCCGCGTGGTCCGCGATCTGCCGGTCGGCCTGCCCGGCGAACGGGACCAGCTCACCACCCGGAGTCTGCCGGGGTTCGTGAAGCTGCGCACGGAGGTCGGACGGGCCGTGCGCGGCGGCGGCTGAGGCATCCTGGGATGGCGTACTCGGGAGTCCGGGAGGTGTTGGCATGCGGTGGTGGGCCGGTGGATGTGCGATCGCCGCGGTCGTCGTACTGGCGGGGTGCGGGGCGTCGACGGGGCGGGGAGCGGGGGCGGGAGCCGGTACCGGAGCGTCGGGGAGCCGGTCGGCGCGGCCGTCCGGGTCGCCCGGCGCCGCGGAGGCTCCGAGCGGCTCGGCGTCGTCCGGTGGGACGGTTGCGCCCTCCGGGACATCCTCGGCCTCGGCATCCACGTCCTCGGGCAGCTGCGTCGCCGGGCAGGCGGACGTCTCCGTGGCCCCCGGTGACCCCGTCCGGCGCCGGCTGTGCGTGCGCCCCGGGGCGACGGTGACCCTCACCCTGCGGCCGCGTCTGGACGACAGACGGTGGACGGGCGTGCTGAGTTCGGCGCCCGCGCTCGTGGTGGCATCGCACTGGCGGGTGGACGCGGACGGCACCGCGCACGCCACCCTGCGCTGCGCGGGCGCCCGGGGCGGTACGGCGAAGGTCACCGCCGCCGCGAAGGCACCGGACATCGCCGGTGCCGCGCGCCCGGTCTTCACGCTGGACGTGGACGTGGTGCCGTACGCGCAGGAGGGGTGACCCCAAGGCTCGGCAGTCACCCCTCCTGTTTCAGCGGGCGGTCAGCGGAGGTCGCACAGCTTGACGGTGTAGATTCCGCGGCCGTGCGTGGCGGCGTAGAGCGTGCCGCCGTCGGGGCTCGTCCTGAGCTGGAGCACGGCGACGGCCGGCAGGCTGCCGATCCGCTGCCAGGTGGTGCGGCCCGGTGCGCGGTAGACGACACCGAGGTCGGTGGCGACGGCGAGGCCGCCGTCCGCCGTCACCAGTGCGGAGTCGGTGGGCACGTCGGGCAGGTTGGCCGAGATGTCCTTCCAGGTCGTTCCGCCGTCGGTGGACTCGAAGACGTGGCCGACGCCCGCGCCGGGGCCCTCGGTCCAGTGCCGGGAGAAGCCGTTGACGGCGAGGAAGACGTGGTCGGCGTTCTTCGGGTCGACGGCGAAGCCGCTCAGGTAGCGGTTCGGCACGGTGCCGTCGACGGGCAGGCTGATGTCGTGCCAGCCGCTGCCGTCCGCGTTGCCGACGGCGATACCGCGGGCGAAGCCCTGGTTGTTGCAGGGACCGCACCAGGCGGCGTAGATCTTCCCGCCGGACGCGGCGACGGCGGTCGCGACCCGGCCGGCGCCGAAGTCGTGGACGCTGGTCCACTCCTTGCCGCTGCGGATGGCGTAGCCGTGGGTCTGGACCCAGATGTGCCGGCCGCCGGCGACCCAGGTGTTGCCGTCCTTCGTGTCCGCGGCGAGCGGGGCGATGAAGCGGGCCTCGCTGGTGGCGTTGTCGGGCGGGGCGACGGAGTACGAGGTGGCCTTGCTCGGGTCGGTGGCCCAGCTGCCGTCGTTCACCGCGCAGTTCTGGGTGACCTGGACGGCGAGGTAGACGTACTCCTGGGCGATGTTGCAGCCGTTCGCCGGATCGGTGAGGGTGTCGCCGCCGTCGCCGCCGAAGTTGGAGCCCATCACCTTGTCGTCGCCGCGCAGGATGGACTGGCCGTTGTCCTGCAGGCCGCCGGTGACGGACAGGCCGCCGTGGTCGAGGTCCTTGCCGATGCCGACGGAGTAGTACTGGAGGGTGTCGATGGTGCCGTCGTTGAGGGAGGTCCAGTCGGTGGCGTGGCCGGAGGCGTCCTGGGAGCCGTTCACCGGGCGCTTGTAGACGCCGCCGTCGTTGCCGACGTACACGAAGCTCTTGCCGTGGTAGCGGCCGATCGCGACGCCGTGCTGGTCGGAGTGGGTGGTCGGGTTGCAGTCACCGGTCTGCTTGGCGGGGTCGATGCTCCAGCAGGAGAAGGTGAAGTTCCAGTACGGGCCGACCGTCGACCAGTTGGCGCCGCCGTCCTTGGTCTCGTAGACCTCCTCCAGGCCCGCGTACACGTGCTGCGGGTCGGCCGGGTCGACGGCGAGGAACTGGTTGTACCAGGCCTGGACACCGGGCATGTAACCGGCCGTGGTGAGCGCCGAGTTGTCGGCGGCCAGGCCCTTGTAGTCGGCGATCTTCGTCCAGGGGCCGGTCGGCGAGCCGGACTTGGAGACGTAGATGCCCTCAAGGCCGCTGTCCGGGTTGCTGCTCAGCTGCGCCGGGGACTGGTCGATGGCGTAGTAGCGGGAGCCGTCGGCGGAGCGGGCGAAGGTGACGTTGCCGACGTTGCCGGCGTCGGCCGGGAGGTCCCCGAGGCCGCTGGTGATCCGGGTCCAGGTGCCGCCCGTCCTGGTGTAGAAGCCGTTGTAGTCGTCGCCGCTGCGCCAGCCGACGGCGAGGACCACCTTGGACGGGTCCTTGGGGTCGATGGCGATGTCGTTGGCGATGTTCTTGTACGGCGCGTTCGGGTCGTCGGCCTTCGCACCGCCCGGCAGGAAGTCCGGGTTGGGTGCGAACTCCAGCTTCCAGGCGCCGCTCAGCTTCTTCGTGGAGTGGCTCCACACGCCCTTGCTGGTGGCCGCCCACACCTTGCCGCCGCCGAAGCGCAGCTCGTGGATGCTGGTGCTCTCCAGCTCGTCGCCGCCGACCCGGCTGCGCGCCGAGAAGGTGCCGTGGTGCGGGTGCGTGAGGACGTAGACGCCGCTGCCGAGGTAGGCGTCGGCGTTGGTGGTCGCCTCACCCGTGCCCAGCCACAGCCGGCCGGCGCCGTCGAGGGCGAGGGCGCCGGTGGACTGGGCGGGCAGCCGGTCGCTGATGGGCTTCCAGTGGCCGCCCCCGCTGTGCGAGCGCCACACGCCGCCGCCGGCGCTGCCCGCGTAGACGTAACCGTCGTCGTCCGCGGCGATCGCCGCCATCCGGCCGGTGACGTTCCCGCCGCCGCCGCTGGAGTTGGAGTCGATGTCGCGGTAGCGCGGGTCGTCCGAGTTGTACGGCAGGTCGGTGATGTCGTGCCAGCTGCCGCCGGTCTTCGGGAGGTTGGTCAGATCGTGCCAGGCGGCGCCGTACGCACCCGGTGCGACCACGCCCGGGGAGGTGCGGGCCTCGGCGTACTGGTCCGCGCCCTCGGCGATCTCGTCCGCCTCGTTGCCGTCCTCGTCGTCCGTCGCCACGTGGGGCGACATGGCACCCGCGGACTGTCCACGCTCCTTGGCGAGTTGGCCGAGGACCCGCACGCCGAAGGGGCTCACCGATCGCCCCGAGGCGGCGGACGGGGGTATCGCGACCAGTGCGGCGGACGCGGTGAGCGCACAGACGGTGAACCACCGTCTTCTGCGGGTTGGTACGGACACCAGGGGCCTCCCGAAAGGCATCGACGCTGCCGACGCAGGAGACCCGATCACGTGGTCGCGAAAACATCCGCCGCTTGGCGAACTTTTGACGAGAACCTGCCAGTAACTACCGCTCCGTGAGGCGATTCTTCCGGGCGGCCGGTGAAGCCGCCGCGCCCTGGGTGCGCACCCTGCCCAGCGTCTTCAGCAGCCGGTCGGCCGGCGCGCGCAGCTGCGGGTGGGCGTTGACCGTGTTCCGCAGCCCCCGCACCGGCCTGCGCCACAGCCGGTGGGCGAGCGCCACCGGGTGCGGGCGGGCCGCGAAGCCCTCGGCGACCCGCAGTTCACGGGTCTTGAGCCAGTCCTTGTACTCCTTGTCGCCGCGCCCGAGGTCCACGAGGGTCACCCCGTGCCGGGCCGCCGCCTCGGCGGTCCGCAGATGCATCATCAACCCCGGGGAGTAGTAGTGCAGTTCGGGGTCGTAGGCGGTGAACCAGGCCGCCAGCACGGTGCTCGACCGGGGTCCGAAGTGGGCCGCGACCGGCCGGTCGCCCGCGTACAGCACGGACAGCACTCCGGCGAAGTGCTCCTCGCGGACGCGGAAGAGATGGTCGACCAGGCCGACGATCCACGGCCGGGAGAACCGGTCCATGCGGCCGGTCCTGCGGTACTGCGCGGACTTCCACCGCATGAGGGTGCGCAGCACCTCCGGGTCGCGCTCGTCGAACTCGAACCGCACCTCGCCGATGTCCCGGCCGAGCCGCCGTTCCTTCTTCAGCGTGGTCTTGGCCAGGCCCGGGTAGGTGCTCCGCAGCCACTCCGGGTAGCCGCCGTCGCCTGGCTTCACGTCGATCACCGGGGACGCGAAGGTGCCGGTGACGTGGGGCGCGAACGGCCGCTGCTCCTGGACGAGATGGTCGAACTCGAAGATGCTGAGCCCGCAGGCCCGCAGCAGTTCCACGGCGTTCCAGGTGACCCCGGGCCGGTGCACGAGGGCCTGGCAGTCGGACAGTCCGAGCCCGATGGCCCGTCCGGTGCCGAACGGCCCCCGCTCGTACGGGAGGAACCCGGCCGGTTCTCCGCCCTCGCGCAGCACTGCCACCCGGGCCCCGCGCCGGTACCGGCCGACGCCGATCGCGAACTCCGGCGCGAGGAAGGGATTGGAGTACTCGGGCGACTCGTCCATCGCACGGTGCCAGGCCCCGCGCAGCTCGGGCGTCAGCTCGCCGGGTCTGTGGATGGTGATCTCCACCTCAGTTCGACCGCCCTTCCGCAGGCTCCGTGAGCGGCGCGCCCGAGGCGGCGCAGACCGGTGAGGCGTGTGGATCATGGCTCATGGATCGCATGGGCGACCGCTCCCCCCATGACGCGCCGGGCGCGTCCTGCCACTCGTTCCGATGTGCGCCGCATCCCCTCCGCACGCGACTGCTCAAACGTCGCGAAACAGGGCGCACACTGTCAAGGGTGCCTCAGGCGACGGATGATCCGCCACGGGTCTGCCGACTTCGTGACAAGTCTGCTGCAATCCCCCCTCATCGGGGGCGGCGCCCCGGTTCTTCGGCTGTGCCGCCCGGGTCCTGAGTGCCGATCACCGAGAGCAGCGACGCCGAGCGAGGGGTGGACGCTCCGCTTGTGGACGGTGTGCGCCTAGCTCAAGGCGCGTCCATGCCGCCGGGTTACGGGCCCTCGCTATTGACATGAACCTGCGTCAGCCCCGAGGCTTCCTGCTTGAAGTTGCTCGATTCGAGCTCGTTTCGAGCGCTTACGAGCACCAAAGCAAGAACAGTCAGTCCGCAGTGTTGCGAGAGGAGCTGTTCCGCCGTGCAAAGACCGCGAAGAAAGCGCCACCGTGTGCCGTGGCCGGCCTGGGTACCGCTGGGGCTGGCGACGGCCCTGGCGGGAACCCTGCTCGCCGCCCCGCTGCCCGCCCAGGCCGCCGCCACCGCCTCCGGCGCCGCACTCGACCCCGCTCACAGCAGTGTCAGCTGGCAGAGCCCGGTCTACGCCAAGGGCACCGGCGGCGGCACCGAGAGCTGTCCCGACCCGGCCGCCGATCCCGACGACAAGGTCTGCGACCGCTTCGATCTGACCGTCTCGGTGCCGGACGGCTACTGGGACGACAACCCCGAGGGCGGCGTCCCCCTGTCGATCACATGGGAGAAGCCCTCCGACGACTTCGACCTGTACGTCTACGACGACCACGGCAAGCAGGTCGCGTCCAGCGCGGGCACGGCCGATCCCGAGGCCACGGTGATTCCGCGGGCGTCCGGGACGTACCACGTGGTGGTCGTGCCGTACGACGTGCACGACAACTCCTTCACGGGCACCGCGTACCTGCCCGCCACCACGGACGCGGGCGATCTCACGTCCTTCTCGGGAGGCGACGGCAGCTACACCGTCAAGGCGGGGCAGCTCACAGCGCAGGCGGACTTCCTGACAGGGGGTCAACTGCGGCTACAGGCCGATCCATCCGGCTCGCTGAGCGATCCGGCGGGCACGGCCATCGTGCGCAAGCAGCCGTCCGTGGAACGGCACACCTCGTCCTTCGACGCGGGCGACTACTTCGGCATCCGCTCGCCGCAGGCCGTGCTGCGCGTGTACAAGAAGCCGCTGAGCTTCGGGCTGTACAAGCCCGACAACCGCACCCGGATCTGGCAGGAGGACAAGCCGCTGCGCTGGTCCACCGGGGGCATGCGGCAGAGCCTCATGCGGGGCGCGGACGAGCAGTTCCTCGGCGGCGGGGAGCAGAACGGCAGTTTCTCGCACCGCGGGCAGACGATGTACGTGGCCAACAGCTTCGACTGGAACGAGGGCGGCTACAACAACTCCCAGCCGTTCTACCTCTCCAGCGCGGGCTACGGCGTCTTCCGCAACACCTTCGCACCGGGCGTGTACACCTTCGGCTCACCGGTGACCACGGGCCAGCAGGAACGGCGGCTGGACGCCTACTACTTCCTCGGTGACGCCAAGCAGGTCATCGGCAAGTACACGGCGTTGGTGGGCAAGCCGTTCATGCCTCCGGTGTACGGACTCGAACCCGGTGACTCCGACTGCTACTTGCACAACGCCAACCGGGGCGAACGCCACACCCTGGACGCGTTGAAGATCGCCGACGGGTACGCACAGCACCAGATGCCGCTCGGCTGGATGCTGGTCAACGACGGCTACGGCTGTGGGTACGAGAACCTTCAGCAGACCGCCCAGGGCCTGCAGGACCACCACACCCAGCTCGGCCTGTGGACCCAGGACGGCATCGACAGGCTGGCCGACCAGGTCAGGGCGGGCCAGCGGGTGGCCAAGCTGGACGTGGCCTGGGTCGGCAACGGCTACAGGTTCGCGCTCGACGCGTGCGACGCCGCCAAGAAGGGGATCGAGGACAACAGCGACGCGCGCGGTTTCGTATGGCTGCCGGTGTCCTGGGCGGGCGCCCAGCGCTGCGGGGTGCTGTGGAGCGGCGACCAGAAGCTGTCCTGGGACTACATCCGCTGGCAGATCCCGACCTACGCCGGGGCGACGATGTCCGGTATCGCGTACAACACCGGTGACGTGGGCAGCATCTACCGCCACGACGCCAAGATGTACGCCCGCGACCTGCAGTGGAAGGCGTTCCTGCCGGCCATCATGACCATGGACGGCTGGGCGACCGACATCACCACCAAGAAGCCTGCCGACCAGCAGCCCTGGCTCGACGGCGAGCCGTACACCTCCATCAACCGCAAGTACCTGCAGCTGAAGGAGCGGCTGCTGCCGTACATGTACACGCTCTCCGCCGAGGCGGCGAAGACCGGTGTCGGCGCGGTGCGTCCGCTGTGGCTGGAGTACCCGCACGACCCGAACACACTGTCCGACCAGGCGAAGTACGAGTTCCTTTCCGGCCCCGACTTCCTCGTCGCCCCGGTCTACCAGGACTCCGAGACCCGCGACGGCGTCTATCTGCCGAAGGGCACCTGGACCGACTACTGGACCGGCCGCACCTACCGGGGCCCGACCACGCTCAACGGCTACCGCGCTCCGCTCGATACGCTCCCGCTGTTCGTGCGCGAGGGCGCGGTCGTGCCGATGTGGCCGAAGGGGACGACGAGTTGGCAGACCCGGGACCGGCACGAGCTGGACTGGGACCTGTATCCGGCGGCCCACGGAAGGAGTCACTACACGCTGTACGAGGACGACGGGCTGACCCGCGACTTCACCGAGGGCGCCGCCGCCGTCCAGCGGGTGTCCCTGCACTGCGACGACAGCGGGACGACCGTCTCGGTGGGAGCGAGCAGGGGCGACTACGCCGGCAAGGTGGACGCCCGCTCCTACCGGTTCACCGTGCACGGCGAGGGTGCGCCCGCACGGGTCCTCCTCGACGGCCGCCAACTCCCCGTCTCCGCTTGGTCGTACGACCCCGGCACACAGGTCACGACCGTCACCGCACCGAGCCTGCCGCTGGACCGGGGCTTCACCGTGCGACTGGTCGACGAGAAGTAAAGGAATCGTATGGTCTAGTCCAAAGAGCGTGCTGGTCTAGTCCAAGTTCATTGACGTGGCCGCAACAGCTCCCGGAGGGTGGGGCTCCCCGCTCTGGGGACTCCCCCACTCTCTGGAGGCACGCAGTGAGACGTCTTCGGGCATGTCTGGGCGCGGCGGCGGCCGTCACGCTCGCCGCCGCCGGCACCACCGCGCTCGTCGCGAGCAACGCCTCGGGCGCGACGACCGCGCTGAGCAACCGCTGGTACGCCGCCGCCCCTTATCTGATGCCGCTGGACAACGACCCGCCGGACCCCGCGGCCATCATGGACGCCACCGGACTGAAGGCCTTCCAGCTGGCCTTCGTCCTCGCCCCCAACGGCGGCGGCTGCTCGCCCACCTGGGGCGGGACCGCGCCCGTCTCCTCGGACACGGCCGTGCAGTCGATGATCAACACGATCCGCGCCAAGGGCGGTGACGTCTCCGTCTCCATCGGCGGCTACGGCGGCACGAAGCTGGGCCAGGCGTGCGCGGACGCGGCGTCCACGGCGGCGGCCTACCAGCAGGTCATCACCAAGTACGGGCTGCACGCCATCGACTTCGACCTGGAGGAGCCGGAGTACGAGAACAGCGCGGCCATCAAGAACGAGATCGGCGCGGCCAAGATCCTCCAGCAGAACAACCCGGGGCTGTACGTCTCGGTGACGACGGCCGGCACCGCGGACGGCACCGGCTGGTTCGGCAAGCAGATGCTGCTGGAGGCCAAGTCCCAGGGGTTCACCCCGAACAACTTCTCCATCATGCCGTTCGACGGCGGCTTCAACGGGGCGGCGAGCCAGACCGGCGCGCTCACCAACTTCAACTCGATCCTGCAGTCGACCTTCGGCTGGGACCAGGCGACCGCGTACGCCCACGAGGGCTTCTCCGGCATGAACGGCCGCAGCGACACGGGCGAGTACTTCACCCAGGCCGACTTCCAGACGGTGCTGGACTACGCGACGAGCCACAACATGGACCGCTTCACGTTCTGGTCCCTGAACCGCGACCGGCAGTGCAGCCCGCCCGACAACGGGGGCCGCACGTCCGGGACATGCTCCAGCGTCACCCAGAACTCCTGGGACTTCGCGAAGTACTCGGTGCAGTTCGCCGGTGCCACCCCGCCCACCCCCACACCCACACCGACCCCCACACCGACACCGACCTCCTGCAAGCCCGCATGGAGTTCCACGGCGGTGTACACGCAGGGGAACGAGGTCTCGTACAACAAGCACAACTGGAAGGCCAAGTGGTGGACCCAGAACGAGGTGCCCGGCGCCTCGGAATGGGGGCCGTGGCAGGACGAGGGCGCCTGCTGAGCCACTTGACGTGTCTGGTTCAGACCTCTAGCTTCTCGGGTCATCAGCGACCAAGGATGCGTTCAGTGTTCATCATGCTGAACGCATCCGCCGGTCCGGCCTTCGCTTCGAAGAAGGGACCCCCCACATGACCCGATCCCGGCTCCTCGCGGTGCCGACCACCGCGGGACTCGTCCTCGCCCTCACCCTGCTCGGCAGCCCCAGCGCGGTCGCCGCCGATCCGCATGTCGCGCCCGGCGGCAACTTCGACCTGTCGGTCTGGGAGCTGCAGGAGCCCATCGGCTCACCCGGCAGCCCCACCACCGTCCCGTCGTCCCGGCTCCAGGGCCCGAACGGCTACCAGGACGCGTACTTCTACACCGACACCCGAGACGGCGCCATGACGTTCTGGGCACCGGAGAAGGGCGTGACGACCCCGAACTCCAACTACGCCCGCTCCGAGCTGCGCGAGATGAACCGGGACGGCAGCGCCGCCGACTGGGCGCTGTCCGGCTCGCACCGGATGAGCGCGACCCTGCGCGTGGTGTCCGTGACGAAGAACGTGTGCGTCGGGCAGATCCACCTCGGCAGCGGCGGCTCCTCCACCAAGCCGCTGCTGGAGCTGTACTACCACGCGAACGGCGACATCGTCCTCGGCACGGAGAACTCGCCGTCCGGCGGACAGACCGCGCATGCGGTGGGGCACGTGTCGATCGGCAAGACCTGGAGCTACACCATCGCCGTATCCGGCGGGAACACCATCGACCTGACCGTCAACGGCACCACCACCCACTACGGCATACCGTCGTCGTTCCAGCGGTACAAGCAGTACTTCAAGGCCGGCTCCTACAACCAGTCCTCCTCGGACAGTACGACCAACGGCGCCCGTGTCGCGTTCTACGGCCTGACGGTCAAGCACGGCTGACACGCGGCCCGACCTGCGCGACTGGTGGAAACCGCCGTACGGTCGTAGCGTCGGGTGAACGCGCTAGGACACAGCACGACGGCGGGAGCGACCATGCGCGGATCAGTGATGGGAACGGCGGTCACCCTCGCGGCCGGCGCCCTGCTGACGGCGGCCATGACCACGGCTTCGGCGAGTCCGCCGACCGCGGCCGCCAAGGCCGATACCCCCCGACCGGTCCTCGTCGACTGCATGTGGCACCAGGATGTCCGGCCCGCTGACTTCATCCTGGCCTGCGGCGACGGCAACAGCCGGCTCTTGGGGCTCCACTGGACGCAGTGGAGCCCGGACGGGGCGACGGCCAAGGGTGTGAACTTCGTCAACGACTGCAAGCCGTACTGCGCGGCCGGCCACTTCCACGGCTACCCGGTGACCGTCCGGCTCGACGAACCCAAGGCCTGGAAGAAGCATCCGAGCGTGCAGCACTACACGCGGATGACCCTCACCTACGTCGATGCCCGGCCCGAGGGGTTCAAGCAGGTCATGACCTACCCGCTCTGGGACTGAGTGCCCGAGACCGGGTAGGCGCCGAGGTCAGGCGAGCTCCGCCAGGAGGTCGCCGCCCTCCACCTGCTGGATGCGGTTGATGGCCAGGCGGGATACGCGGCCCGCCTTCGGAGCCGTGATGGTGGCCTCCATCTTCATCGCCTCGATGGTGGCGACGGTGGCACCGGCGGCGACCTCGTCTCCCTCGGTCACCACCAGGGTCACCACACCGGCGAACGGCGCCGCCACGTGGCCGGGATTGGCGCGGTCGGCCTTCTCCGTCACCGGCACGTCCGAGGCCGCCGCGCGGTCGCGGACCTGGATGGGCCGCAGCTGGCCGTTGAGCGTGGACATCACCGTGCGCATGCCCCGCTCGTCCGCCTCTCCGATCGCCTGCAGTTCGATCAGCAGCCGGACGCCGGGCTCCAGGTCGACGGCGTACTCCTTGGCGGGACGCAGTCCGTAGAAGAACGCCTTGCTGTCCAGCACGCTGGTGTCGCCGAAGGACTGCCGGTGCGTGTCGAACTCCCGCGTCGGGCCCGGGAACAGCAGCCGGTTGAGGGTGGCCCGGCGGTCCTTGGCGAGGCCCTCGCGCTCGTCGGCGGACAGCTCGGGCGCCGGCTTGGGCGCGGCCCGGCCCTGCAGCGCCTTGGTGCGGAACGGCTCGGGCCAGCCGCCGGGCGGGGTGCCCAGCTCGCCGCGCAGGAAGCCGATCACCGAGTCCGGGATGTCGAACCTGTCGGGCGTCTCCTCGAAGTCCTTCGGGGAGACGCCGGCGCCGACCAGGTGCAGGGCGAGGTCGCCGACCACCTTGGAGGACGGGGTGACCTTGACCAGGCGGCCGAGGATGCGGTCGGCGGCGGCGTACATCGCCTCGATGTCCTCGAAGCGGTCGCCGAGGCCGAGGGCCACGGCCTGGGTGCGCAGGTTGGACAGCTGGCCGCCGGGGATCTCGTGGTGGTAGACGCGGCCGGTCGGGGAGGCGAGGCCCGCCTCGAACGGGGCGTAGATCTTCCGCACGCCCTCCCAGTACGGCTCCAGGTCGCCGACGGCCTGCAGGTCGAGCCCGGTCGGACGGTCGGAGTGGTCGGTTGCGGCCACCAGCGCCGACAGCGACGGCTGCGAGGTCGTACCGGCCATGGAGGCCACCGCGCCGTCCACGGCGTCGGCGCCCGCCTGGATCGCGGCGAGGTAGGTGGCGAGCTGGCCGCCGGCCGTGTCGTGCGTGTGCAGATGCACGGGCAGATCGAACTCGCGGCGCAGCGCCGAGACCAGCTTGGCGGCGGCCGGGGCGCGCAGCAGTCCGGCCATGTCCTTGATCGCGAGGACATGGGCGCCGGCCTCGACGATCTGCTGGGCCAGGCGCAGGTAGTAGTCGAGGGTGTAGAGCCGCTCCGACGGGTCGTTGAGGTCGCCGGTGTAGCAGAGGGCGACCTCGGCGATCGCGGTGCCGGTCTCGCGTACGGCGTCGATGGCGGGGCGCATCTGCCCGACGTCGTTGAGGGCGTCGAAGATGCGGAAGATGTCGATGCCGGTGGCGGCGGCCTCCTGCACGAAGGCGTCGGTCACCTCGGTCGGGTACGGCGTGTAGCCGACGGTGTTGCGCCCGCGCAGCAGCATCTGCAGGCAGATGTTCGGCACGGCCTCGCGCAGGGCGGCCAGCCGCTCCCAGGGGTCCTCGGCGAGGAAGCGCAGGGCGACGTCGTAGGTGGCGCCGCCCCAGCACTCCAGGGAGAGCAGCTGCGGCAGGGTGCGGGCGACGACCGGGGCGACGGCGAGGAGGTCCTTGGTGCGCACGCGGGTGGCGAGCAGGGACTGGTGGGCGTCGCGGAAGGTGGTGTCGGTGACACCGATGGTCGGCGACTCACGCAGCCGGCGGGCGAAGCCCTCGGGGCCGAGGTCGACCAGCAGCTGGCGGGAGCCGGCGGGCGGCTCACCGACGGGCAGCGGCGGCAGCTTGGTGACCGGGTCGAGCAGGTCGGGGCGCTCGCCGTGCGGCTTGTTGACCGTGACGTCGGCGAGGTAGGTGAGCAGCTTGGTGCCGCGGTCCGCGGAGGAGCGGGCGGTGAGCAGGTGGGGGCGCTGCTCGATGAAGGAGGTGGTGACCCGGCCCGCCTGGAAGTCGGGGTCGTCCAGGACGGCCTGCAGGAACGGGATGTTGGTGGCCACGCCCCGGATGCGGAACTCGGCCACGGCACGCCGGGCGCGACCGACGGCCGCCTTGAAGTCCCGGCCGCGGCAGGTGAGTTTGACCAGCATCGAGTCGAAGTGCGCGCTGATCTCCGTACCGGCGTGGGTGGTGCCGCCGTCCAGGCGGATGCCGGAGCCGCCCGGGGAGCGGTAGGCGCTGATCCGGCCGGTGTCCGGGCGGAAGCCGTTGGCGGGGTCCTCGGTGGTGATACGGCACTGCAGGGCGGCGCCGCGCAGGGTGATGGTGTCCTGGGCGAGGCCGAGGTCGGTGAGGGTCTCGCCGGAGGCGATCCGCAGCTGGGCCTGGACCAGGTCCACGTCCGTGACTTCCTCCGTCACGGTGTGCTCGACCTGGATGCGCGGGTTCATCTCGATGAAGACGTGGTTGCCGGCGGGGTCGAGGAGGAACTCTACGGTGCCCGCGTTGCGGTAGCCGATCTCCCGCGCGAAGCGCACCGCGTCGTCGCAGATCCGCGCCCGCACCTCGGGGTCGAGGCCCGGGGCGGGGGCCAGCTCGATGACCTTCTGGTGGCGGCGCTGGAGGGAGCAGTCGCGCTCGTAGAGGTGGATGACGTTGCCCTCGCCGTCGGCGAGGATCTGCACCTCGATGTGGCGCGGGTCGACGACGGCCTTCTCCAGGAAGACGGTCGGGTCGCCGAACGCGGCGTCGGCCTCGCGGGACGCGGCCTCGATGGACTCGCGCAGCTGGGCGGGGTCCGCCACGCGGCGCATGCCGCGCCCGCCGCCGCCCGCGACGGCCTTGACGAAGACGGGGAAGCCGATCTCCTCGGCGGCGCGCACCAGTTCGTCCACGTCGGTGGAGGGCTGGGAGGAGCCGAGCACGGGCACGCCGGCCGCGCGGGCGGCGGCGACCGCGCGGGCCTTGTTGCCGGTCAGCTCCAGGGTGGCCGCGCTCGGGCCGACGAAGGTGATGCCCGCCTCCTCACAGGCGCGGGCCAGCTCGGGGTTCTCGGACAGGAAGCCGTAGCCCGGGTAGACGGCGTCGGCACCGGCCCGGCGGGCGGCGCCCACGATCTCCTCGACGGAGAGATAGGCCCGGACCGGGTGTCCCGGCTCCCCGATCTCGTACGCCTCGTCGGCCTTCAGCCGGTGCAGCGAGTTGCGGTCCTCGTGCGGGAACACGGCGACGGTGCGCGCGCCGAGTTCGTAGCCCGCCCGGAACGCGCGGATCGCGATCTCTCCACGGTTGGCGACCAGCACCTTGCGGAACATCCTGGATTCCCTTCAGCTGCCTGCCGGCGACGAACACCACGGTGTCAGCCACGCCCTGCCGTACCTCGCGGCAACCTTAGGGGGTGGCCGCGCGTGTGGACGTGCGAAAACCATCACATCGACAGGGTGGGCGGCGCCACAGGCACGTACGGCGGGATCAGCACTCCAGGGAGGTCATCGCCGTGTCCTCCGACCGTTCCTGTGCCCCTGCCCGTGACCGTTCGGCGCTCGCCGGCACGGGCACGGTCCGGGGCGGTGCGGACGCAGGGGTCACGGACGGTTCCGCGGACACGGGCCCGCGGTCCCGGACGGGCAGCAGGGACAGCAGACGGGCCCGCAGTCGTGCGTGGCGGCCGTGCAGCAGGCCGAGGAAGATCGCCGAGGCCACCGCGATCAGGTGCTCGCGGCCGGCCAGGTTGGGGACGGCGATGGACTCCCACACCATCGAACCGCCTGTCAGGGTGAAGACCACCGGCGCGCGTTTGACCACCGAGAGATAGGTGAACAGGCCGACGACGGCCGCGGACGGTCCGGTGTCGAGCACCTCGGCGTACGTGTGCGGCAGCCCGAAGCCCCACCAGCCGGGGCCCAGCGCGATCATCACGCGGGCGGTGAGCGTACCGGCCAGGGTGGTGGCGTAGGAGATCGCCAGCGTCCGGGCCCGGCCCAGGGCCAGTTCGGCCCAGGCGAAGGCGAGGAACAGCTGGGTGATGCCCGCCCACACGGGCAGGTCGAGCGCCGGGACGTACAGCGACACGGGTGTGCGCAGCAGCGACAGCCATAACGGCAGGTCGGCCCTGACGCCGCCGAGCCGCGTCACCCACACCGCGCCGAGCGGATGCTGGGCGATCGCGTGGAAGAAGACGACACCGAACGCGGCGACGAAGGCCAGCAGCAGCCCGGACAGTCCGCGCCGCATGAGCCGCCGCACGGGTTCGACAACGATGGCGTGCCACTCGCCCCGCAGGGTGCGCCCGGTGAAGCGGGCGAGCCGTGCGAGCAGCGCGCGGCACCACTCGATGCGCGCTTCAGTCGTCATGAGGCACAGCAGCCCATCGCCTTCGGTTCCCCCGTCATGTCCATCGCCCCTTTCACCCCGATCCCGACATTCCGGCCTCAGAGCGTTTTTTCGTGATCCACCCGTTTCAGCCGCCATCGTAGAGATGTACGGATCACTCCCGGCCGGCCCATGTGACGTCGTAGGTGCCGGTGCCGGCCTCGACGCGGGCAGCGGGGTGGGCGAGGACGTTGTGGCACCTGGCCGGGTGGTGCGGGCGGCCGCCGTTGGTGCGCGCGCCGGTCGCGGCGAGCAGGGGCAGCGGTACGCCCGTGAAGTCGCCGCCGACCACGCCGCCCGCGGTCCGGAACTCGTCGATCACCTGCTGGTCGCGCCGCTGCCGTTCCGACATGCGCCCGGTCCCTCCCCCGGTGTGGGCCTCTGTGGTGGTGAGACCCGATCGGTGACAGTTCAGCGAGCCGGGAGGCGAGCGTCAAGATCCTTTACGGATGGACGGGGGTGTGGGAAGACCCACAGGTCCGCAGCGGGGGAATCCGGGCCCGGGAGGCAACCTCCACCCCCTCGGATCCGTCCTCCCATGCAGGCCCCTCGAACGGCTCGGCGCGGCGCGCGGGCCCGAAGCGCCGAGTCGTCCTCTTCACGGTGTATCCGGCGACGGAGCTGCGCAACAAGCCGGTGGTCACCCAGAACGACCTGTTCCAGCTGCCGGTGCGGCTGGATTCCTGGCCGTGCTCGGAGCGTTGCTTGACTTGGAGAGCGCTCCAACTCGTAGCGTCGCAGACGTACGGCCCGTGGGTGTGCGCATCCGTGTGCCGTACGGAGCGACCATCGAGTGTGCGGGAAAGGCTGGGACATCACATGCAGAAGCGCAGTCTGCGGGATCTCGAAGTATCGGCTCTCGGCCTTGGATGTATGGGCATGTCGGCCTTCTACGGCTCCGCCGACCAGGAGGAGGGCATCGCGACCATCCGACGGGCCCTCGAACTGGGGATCAACTTCCTCGACACCGCGCAGGTGTACGGCCCGCTGACCAACGAGTCGCTGGTCGGCGAGGCGATCCGGGGGCACCGCGACGAGTACGTACTCGCAACCAAGTTCAACTACCGGATGGACAACGCCGTACCCGGCGACATGTCGACCGTCGGCCGGCAGGACGGCTCCGCCGAGCACGTCCGTGAGTCGGTCCACGGCTCGCTGCAGCGGCTCGGCACCGACCACATCGACCTGTACTACCAGCACCGGGTCGACCCGAACGTGCCCATCGAGGAGACGGTCGGCGCGCTGGGCGAGCTGGTCGCCGAGGGCAAGGTGCGGCACATCGGGCTGAGCGAGGCGAGCGCGGCGACCATCCGGCGGGCGCACGCGGTGCACCCGATCACCGCCGTGCAGAGCGAGTACTCGCTGTGGACGCGCGATGTGGAGGCCGAGGTGCTGCCGACCTGCCGGGAGCTCGGCATCGGCTTCGTGCCGTACTCCCCGCTCGGCCGCGGCTTCCTCGCGGGCCGCTTCACCTCGCCGGACGAGCTGGACGAGAACGACTTCCGGCGCAACAACCCTCGCTTCACGGACGCCAATCTGGAGGCGAACCTGCGGCTGGCGGCGAAGGTGAAGGAGATCGCCGCCGAGAAGGACGTGACGCCGGCCCAGCTGGCCATCGCCTGGGTCCTGGCCCAGGGTGAGGACCTGGTGCCGATCCCGGGCACCAAGCGCCGCACCTACCTGGAGCAGAACGCCGCCGCGGTCGGCATCGAGCTGAGCAAGGAGGACCTGGCCCGCATCGACGCGGAGCTGCCCGAGGTGGCGGGCGAGCGGTACGACGAGGCGGGGATGCGGGCCGTCAACCGCTGAAGCACCGTGCGGGGAACTGCCGTCTGGCGGCTGCGGGTTCGTCAGCGCCGCGCCCCTCATGGGGCGCCGGTGCGCGCCGCCCTCGCAGCGCGAACCGGGCGGTGCCGACGGCCGCGCCGACCCGGCTCGTCGCGGTGGCGAAGCCGACGTACCAGCTGATCTCCAGGTCGGCCGACGGCCGGCCGCGGCCCTCGCCGGGGCGTACTCGGGGAGCAGCGGGGCACCGATGGCGTAGCCGCCGCCGCAGGAAATGCCGATCAGCGGAGGGCCGACCAGGTCCTCCACCACCGTGGACAGACGCAGATCGCTGGTCAGCGCGCTCATCGCCATGCCGAGGCCCGGCTCACCGGTGGGGGCCCGGCCCCGCCGTGTCCGCGCCGCGCTCCCGCCGCCTGCGCGCGGTCACCACCGCGAGATCCAGTGCCGCCGTCAGCGCGAGGACACCGCACACCACCGCGAGGACGGTCAGCGGACCGCTGCCCGGGCCGGCGCCGGGACCCGAGTGCGCCGCCCAGACGGCGAAGCCCGCCGTCGCCGCGGCGAACAGCGGCAGGAAGACGGCGGACAGCAGCTGTCGCAGCCGAAGTGCGCTGCGGGCGGTGGCCGGTTCGGTGCCGGTGCGCGGGAAGCGGTGAGCGAACGCTCCGGAGCGTGACCGGGGCTCCGGCGACGCCGTGCATCCGTGGTGTTCGTCACGCATGGAGGGCCTCCTTCGACGGGACGCAACGGTCTGCCGCCGACCGCGTAGCCCGGACCCGCGCCCGGCAAACCGGGGCCTGTGAGGAACCCCACGCGCGGCTCAAGTGCCTTATCTGCACAACCCTTTGATCTTCCCGCCGACCCCTCGGCAGAGACCACACCGACCACTGTGCCCTCCCGTCTGCCACGATGGGCGGGCGCCCCGACCGGGCGGCCCAGCCGCGCAGCGCAGCCGGCCCGACGGGTTCCGCCGGTCTCTCCCCGACTCCCTTGGTTGTCGAGTACCCCCCTGTGTCTGCTGCCCCTGCCCTGCCCACATCCGTGCCCAGTTCCGCGCCCGTCTCCCGCTCGCCGTGGCGGTCCTTGCGACACCGCGGCATGCGCTGGTGGTCGGCCGCGAATTTTGTCTCGAACGCCGGCACCTGGATGCAGCTCACGGTGCAGAACCTGCTCGTGCTGCACATCACCGGTTCCGCCGCGGCGACCGGCCTGTCGATCTCGGTGCAGGCGGCGCCGGCGCTGTTCGTGAGCCTGCTCGGCGGCGCGGCCGTGGACCGCTGGCCCCGGAAACTGACGGTCGCCGTGAGCCAGACGCTGCTCGGCGTGGTCGCGTTCACCACGGCTCTGCTGGTGGCGCTGGACCGGATCGACATGACCGCGCTGCTGGTGCTGGCCGCCGTGACCGGCATCATCGCCACCGTCGACGGGCCGGCGTGTGCGCTGCTCGGCAATGATCTGGTGCCCCGGGAGGACGTGCCGTCGGCGATCGGTGTGGGTGCCCTCGTGCACAGCGCGGGGCGGCTGGCCGGCACCGCGCTCGCCGGTGTGGCCGTCGGGTTCCTCGGTACGGGCGCCGCCTACGCCGCCAACGGGCTGTCCTTCCTGTTCGTGGCGTCGGTCGTGCCCTTCCTGCGGCCCGTCCACGGAGCGGTGGCGGAGCCGGCGGCCGCGCCGCGGAGCGCCCCCGCCCCGGCACAGGCGGAGATGAGCGTGCGCGAAGGCCTGCGCTTCTTCGTGCGCCGGCCCCGCCTGGTGGCCCTCGCCGGGATCACCGGCATCAGCTCGGTCTTCGGCCGCAACTACGGCCTCACCCTCGCCGTCCTCGTCACCGGCCCGCTCGCGGGCGGCGCCGGGTCGTTCGGCACCGTCTCCACGGTGCTGGCGGTCGGCGGCATCATCGGCGCGATCCTCGGCGCCCGGCTGCGCAAGCCCTCCGTACGGACCGTGGGGCTGCTCGCGGCGGCGGGCGCCCTCCTCCAGGTCGTCGCGGGTCTGTCGCCCTCGCTGGCCGTGCTGATGGTGCTGGTGCTGCCCATGGCCGTGGTGGAGTCCGTCTCCGACACCGCTGGGACGGCCGTCCTGCAGACCGACCCGCCGGCCCATCTGCGCGGCCGGGTGCTCGGGGTGTGGAGCAGCATCGGCACCGTGTGGAGCCTCGGCGGGCCGCCCCTGCTGGGCCTGCTCATGGAGTGGGCCGGTGCGCGCGGCGCCCTGGTCGCCGGCGGTCTCCTCATCGCCGGATCGATCGGCGCGGGCCTGCTGGTCCGGCGGCGCGGTGGGATGATGCCGGTGACCGTCACCGCGAAGGACGGCGACGTGACAGCGCGGGAGGCGCTGGGTACGTGCGCCTGACCAGTCCACAGGAAACGCGCTGCCTGCACCCCGACCGACCGGGAAGCCCGTGGTCCGGCCGGCTCACCCCGGCGCGTGCTCCTCGTGGCCCGACAGGTTGTAGACGTGGAAGGCCTGGCCGATGACCGGCTGGGCCACGTTCCGTACGCGGACGCCGCCGCTGGTCATGCCGTGCTCGGTGCCCGCGTGCGCATGGCCGTGGACGGCGAGGTCGGCGCCGGCGGTGTCGATCGCCTCCGCGAGCAGATAGCTGCCGAGGAACGGATAGATCTCCTGCGGCTCCCCGGCGAGGGTGTCCGGAACGGGCGAGAAGTGGGTCAGGGCGATCCGGACGTCGCAGTTCCGGTCGGCCAGGTCCTTCAGGGCGGCGTGCAGACTGTCGGCGCACCGACGGCTGTAGCGGACGAACTCCTTCATGAGGGGTTCGCCGAACTCCCCGGCACAGCGTCCGACGAATCCGCCGCCGAAGCCCTTGGTCCCGGCGACCCCGATCCGGGTCTCGCCGTCGCCCACCACGGCCGCCTGTCCCTCCAGGACGTGGGCCCCGGCGTCCCGCAGGATCATGCTGACCTCCTCGGGCCGTTCGTCGTGGTGGTCGTGGTTGCCGAGGACGGCGACGACCGGCACCCCCAGGTCCTTGATCTCCCGTGCGACGACCGCGGCCTCTTCGGTCGTGCCGTGCCGGGTGAGGTCGCCGGCGAGCAGCAGGACGTCGGCGCACTCGCGCAGCGTCTCGAAGGAGGAGCGCAGCGTGCCCTGGCTCTCGGGGCTCATGTGGATGTCCCCGACGGCCGCGACGCGGATCATGTCAGGTCCTCTCCGTGGTCGGGCGAGGAGGTCCCGGCGACGAGGATGTCGCAGTGGACGGGGTGCCCCGCCAGTTCTTCGCGGGCCATGTGGCAGATGTCGTCCCGGCACTGGCTGGACGGCACGGTGCCGGTCAGCAAAATGGCGTCGCCGCGCAGCTCCAGCCGTACGCCGAGCTCTCCGAGGTCCCCGGTGGCCAGGCGCTCGGCGAGATGGGCGACGCGGTAGTCCAGGTTGCCGGCCGCCGGCGGGGGCGGCGGGCTCGTTTCGGTCATGGGTGCCCCTCCTGGGGGTCGATCACGTTCAGCCGTTCGAGGAGGAAGAGGAAGGCGGCCGGCATGGGCTGGTCGCCGCAGGCCACCCGGAGCTCGTCCCAGTCGACCTTCTCGCGGACGGCGCGGGCCACCGGCAGGACGGCCCCGAAATCGCAGTAGTGCTCCGAGAAGGCGCTGATCAGGCTGTGGATCAGGTCGGTCGGGGAGAGGACGGGCATCAGCACCGAGTCGACCGGCAGGACATGGGCGCGGTCGAGCATCTCCTCGGTGACGGGCTGGTGCGCGAGGGCGAAGATGATGTCGATGTTCTGCCCGCGGCAGCTGGTCTTCAGCAGCCAGTCCTCGGGCGGGGTCCGGATGGGCAGGCCGGCCTCGCGCAGGGTGGCGGCCACCGCCTCCGCGTCGTCGGGCAGCACGCAGAAGTCGGCGTCGTGCTGGAGGTAGCGGCTGCCGCCGTGGGCATAGACGGCCACGCTGCCGGCGAGGGCGAAGCGGTGACCGGCGCGCTTGAGCAGGGCGCCGATCTCCTTGGTGGCCTCCAGGATCGCCTGGCTGCGATCCTGCGGCAGGTCCGGTCCGGGCGCGGCAGGCCGGTCCGGTCCGCCCGCGGCGAGGCGGAGCTCGGTGACCTCCGGGCGCCGGAGGGGAGCGGCGTCCTCCCCGTTGTGCGTCATGGCATCTCCGTTCGCGGCCCGCGGCCCCGGGTCGGCCGGTTCGGACCCGGGGCGTACGGGTACCCGGCGCGATCGCACCGACACGGCGCCCGGTCGGGCCGTTCGCGACGCCTCGTCCGCCCCGACCAGCACCGAGGTGCCGGGGTCGGGGATGTCACCCTGCGCTGCGGCGACGCCGACGTGAACATCATGCGGAGGCCTGTGGCCGCACGGGCGTGCATCGTGTCCGGCTCTGGAGCACGCTTGAAGGATGACGCCCTGGCCCAGAGTGGGTCCGCGGCAGCCCTGGCAGTCAGTACACGCTCTGCTGTTGCTCCCGGTCGCGCTCATCGTGGTGATCACGGTGGTGGACATGCAGACCCCCACCAGCGTCCACCTGGGCCCGGCCCTGGTGATCGCGCCCGCGATCACCCCTTCCTTCGCCGGGCCACGGACCACGGCGGCCGTCGGAGCGCTGGCACTGGCCGCGCAGGTTCTCCTCGGCTTCACCCACGGCGGGATCGGCACGATGAACCACATCGTGCAGATCATCACCCTGGCGGTGCTGACGGTGACGCTGGTGATCTACAGCGCGCTGCGGGAGCGCCGGCAGGCCCAGCTGGCCCAGGTCCGCACGGTCGCCGAGGCCGCACAGCACGTGCTGATGTGGCCGCTGCCCGAGCAGATCGGCCCGCTGCGGATCGCCTCGCTCTATCTGGCGGCGGAGGACGAGGCACAGATCGGCGGCGACCTGTACGCGGCGACCCGTTGCGACGGCGCGGTACGGGTCCTGATCGGTGACGTGCGCGGCAAGGGGCTGCCCGCGATCGGCGAGGCCGCGCTGCTGCTCGGCGCCTTCCGGGAGAGCGCCCACCGGCACATCCCGCTCGAGGAACTGGCCGACCTGCTGGAGCAGAGCGTCACCCGTTACGCGGCGGATCTGGACCCGCCGGAGGAGGCGGGCGAGCGGTTCGCCACCGCGCTGCTGGTGGAGATCCCGGACCGGGATCCGGTGACCCGGATGACCAGCTGCGGCCATCCGCCGCCGCTGCTGCTGAGCCCCGGCCACGCCGTCACGGTTCCGAGCCTGCACCCGTCCCCGCCGCTCGGGGTGCACGGCAGCAACACCGAACACACGCTGGACGTCTTCTCCTTCGAGCCCGGTGACACCCTGCTCCTGTACACAGACGGTGTGGTGGAGGCCCGGGACAGCCGCGGCCGGTTCTATCCGCTCACCGAGCGGGCCGCGCTCTGGACCGACGACGCCCCCGAGGCGCTGATGCACCATGTGCGGCGCGACCTGCTCAGCCATGCCGGGGGCCGGCTGGACGACGACGCCGCGCTCATCGCACTGCACCGCACCACAGTCGAACGACGTCGCCATCACGGCCGGGTCGCCGGCACGAACGGCTTCCGGCACGGGTGAGGGCGGCCGGCCACCGCATGACGGACCTCGCCCGGCCCCGGTTCCGGCGCGACGGGCGGCTTCACGGTCATGAGGGCGCCCTACCGAGCCCTCATACCCGGGGGACCGGCTGCGCCTGGGTTCCATCGAGCGCGGCGTGCAGTTGGGTCCTCGAGGTGATCCCCAGCTTGGCGAAGACCCGGGACAAGTGCGCGCCGGCGGTGCGGTGCGATACGTAGAGCCGTTGTCCGATCTCCCGGTTCGTCAGTCCCTGGGCGGCAAGTTGGGCGATCTGCAGCTCCTGCGGGGTCAGGGTATCGAGCGCGGAGCTGCGCCTGGAGCCGCTTTGCTCGCCGGCGGCCCGCAGTTCCCGCCGGGCCCGGTCACCCCAGGGGATCGCGCCCAGCGCGTCGAAGGTATCGCGCGCCGAGCGCAGCGGTTGCCGTGCCTCCACGACGCGCCGTCGGCGTCGCAGCCACTCCCCGTGCACCAGCTCTGTGTGCGCCCGCATGAACGGCTGGGCCGTCAGGTCGGCTTGCAGGGCCTCGGCGAAGTAAGCCTCGGCTTCCCGGACGTCGCGCGCGATCAGTGCCCGGGCCAGGCGCAGCCCGGCATGCAAGGAGGGCGAGGTCGTCCGGGTGCCCGCGTCCTCCAGATCCGCGACGATACGCGCGGCCGCTTCCTGTTCGCCGCTGCGCACGGCGGCGTCGGCCAGTCCGGCCACGGTGTGGCAGCGCAGGGCGATCTGGTACGAGGGATCGGCCGGGTCGTGCATGCGCGAGAAGCGGGCGAAGGCCTCCTCGAACTCTCCGGCGGCCAGCGCGGCGAGCGCTCGGGCGTCCTGGGCGGTGGCCAGCGGAGGACGGGCCCCGACGGGAGTCGCCGTCCGCACCGCCTCGGCCGCGTATTCCTCGGCTCCGGCGAGGTCGCCGCGCAGGGCGGCGATCTTGGCCTGGGTGGCACGCACGAGTGCGTGGAGATAGGGCTGGCCGGTCTCCTGGGCCAGTCGGCCGGCCTCTTCGGCCGCCGGGATGGCGGCGGCCAGGTCGACCAGGTGCGCCGCGCTCCAGGCCTGCGCTGCCAGTGCCCGGGCGAGCAACTGCAGACGACCCTCGGCGCGCAGGCCGGCGACGGAGGATGCCGAATGGGTCTTCGCGAAGTCGAAGTCGCCCAGCAGTACCGCGCCGCTGCCGAGGAGCCGCTCGGCCTGAGGGTCGAGAATGGCGGCTTGAGCAGCCTTGCGGGACCGTTCGATGACGAGTGCGCCCCGGTCGATGGGCGCCGCGTAGGCCAGAATCGCCAGGAGCCGGGGATCGTAGTCGTCGATCGGCAGTTGCTCCGAGACTGCGACGATGCGCTCGCGCTCCGCTCGGGCAGGCGCCATCCAGAAGCAGCGAAGCGCCGCGCTCCACAGGATCCGGATCGCCGTCTCGACCTGGCCCTCCGCGGCCACGCTCTCGGCCAGTTCGGTGAGGGTGCGTGCGTCCATGGCGCCGTGCCGCAAGCCGTCTTCAAAGCCTTCCCGGATCCAGACCAGCCGGGCGCGGCGATCCTGCGGCAGATCATGGCGCGAGGCTCCCGCGAGCAACCGTTCCACGACCTCTCGTCGGCCCAGCTCGACGGCCCGATCGGCGGCGCGCAGAAGTCGGTCCGCGCGCAGGTCCGGGCTGCCGCTCAGGCGCGCGGCGTGCTCGAGCGCGTTGACCGCGCTCTCCACGGCGCCGCGGCGCAGCGCGGCCAGGGCGACCGCCTCGAGTTCGGTCGCCAGATCCTCGTCCGGCGGATCCGTGGCCAGAGCGCGGTGCCGGACGCTGCGGTCCGGCTCGGTGGCCAGCGCAGTGGCCAGGGCGGCGTGCACCGCCCGCCGCCGCTCCTCGCTCGCGAGCTGGTGAATCGCCGAGCGCATCAGGGGATGCCGGAACCGGATGGCGTCGCCGTCCACGTCGATGAGCCGCGCGTCGACGGCGGGGGCCAGGTCGGCTCTGGTGATGCGCTGTCCGCTGAGGATCTCGACGGCGTGGCCGATCTCCGCGAGGTCCTCGCGCTCGTCGAGTGCGGCGACGAGCAGAGCGGTGCCGGTCGGCTCGGGCAGGGGCGTGACTCGCGAGGCGAAGGCCCGGGTGAGCCGTTCGGTGAGCGGCAGCCACGGCGTGTCGAGTGCCTCCGACGTCGCGCCGCCCAGTGCACTGCGGGGGAGTTCGATCAGGGCGAGTGGGTTGCCGGCGGCCTCGGCCAGGATGCGGCGACGCGTGGTATCGGGCAGGCCGGGCGCGTGCGCGTCGAGCAGGGTCGCCGCGGCGTCGTGCGGTAGCGCTGACAGGGTGAGCTCCGGCAGTCCTGCCTCGTCCAGCCGGGACGGTTGGCTGTCCCGCACCGCCGCGGCCAGCAGGATCCGCTCGGACTCCAGCCTCCGGGCCAGGAACGAGATGACGTCGGCGGTGGAGCGGTCCAGCCAGTGGGCGTCCTCGGCCACCAGCAGCAGGGGTGTCCGCGTGGCCACCTCGGAAAGGAGGTCGAGCGTCGCGAGAGCGACGAGGAAGGCGTCCGGGATGCTGCTCTTGGTGCGGCCGAGTGCGGCGTCGAGCATGTCACGCTGGGCTTGCGAGACGACCCTGATGTCCTGCCGTAGCGGTCGCAGCAGCTGGTGCAGGCCCGAGAACTGCACTTGGGACTCGGATTCGATTCCCACGGTCCGCAGCATGCGGATGCCGGCGGCGGAGGCTCGTGCGGTGAGTTCGGCGAGCAGCGCCGACTTCCCGATTCCCGCTTGGCCCCGCAGGAGCACCGCGCCGCCGTGCTGGTCGATCCTGCCCAGGAACTCGTCGATGCGCCGGAGCTCGCCGTCCCGACCGACCAGCGACACCGTCCACCTCCCCCGGGCCCCTGCCCTCCGCGTGCGGGCGCGCAGGCCTGTGCGGGGATTATAGGCGCGGCAGGTTGCCCCAACATCGACAGCGCGTCACGCCCCGGCGTCGGGGGCTACGGGACGAGGTGGGAGAGGCTTGGATACGTGCACGGGGCCTCGCGCGGCTGAGGGGAGGCGCCACGCCGTATGGCACGTCCCCTGAGCCGCTGGGCGGGTGTTACTCGGCGGGCGTGACGGTGAGGAGGTCGGCGAGCCCGACCCGGGTCAGGAAGTCGCGGCGGATGCGGTCGGCGACCTGCGAGACCTCCTCGGAGCCGTCGTCGGCCGGGTCGATGTGGACCCGGTAGGGGCGCCGGCCGGCGGGCAGGGCCACGATGCGAGCGATCTCGTCGGCGACCATCGATGCATCGGCGTCGGCCGGGGCGAGGTCGGCGAGCTTCTTGGCGACCTGGTCCATCAGGCCGGGGTACTTGCTCTCGTACTCCGCCTCCACCGCGCTGTCGGCCGGCTGGCCGGAGTGGGCGAAGTGGTTGGTGCCGCTGGTGAAGGAGCCGGGCACCACGATGGAGGTCTCCACGCCCCAGCGGGCCAGCTCGGCGGCGTAGCTGACGGCGAGGGAGTCCATGCCCGCCTTGGCGGCGAAGTAGGGGCCCAGGTAGGGCGGGGTGCCGCCCTTGACGCTCGAGCTGGAGACCCAGATGACCAGCCCGCGGCCGGCGGCGCGCAGGTGGGGGAGAGCGGCGCGGTTGACGCGCTGGGTGGAGAGCACGTTGACGTTGTAGAGCTCGGCGAGCTGCTCGGGGGTGAACGCCTCGACGGGGCCGGTGACCATGTGCCCGGCGTTGTGGATGAGGACGTCGATCCGACCGTGCTCGGCGATGACCTGGCCGACGGCGGCGTCGACCGACTCCTGGGAGTTGACGTCGAGTTCGATGGAGCGCAGGTCGACGTTGCGCTCGCGGCTGTAGTCGGCGGCTGCCTGGACCTGGGGAGCGTTACGGGTGGTGGTCCGGCGCATGCCCGCGTAGACGGTGTTGCCCTGGTCGGCCAAGGCGCGGGCGGTGAGGGCGCCGAAGCCGCTGGAGGCGCCGGTGATCAGGATGATGTTGCTCATGGAGTCTCCTCGAGACAGGTGGGGCGCTCGGGTGGTGAGGCCAGGAAGCGGTGGCCTCCCGGCGTGCCGTGGTGTTGCTGTACCGGGGCTCGGCTCAGCTCAGGCCGCCGTTGGCGAACAGGACCTGGCCGTTGACCCAGCGGGCGGGGCCGGCCAGGAACGCGACGGCCTCGGCGATGTCGTCGGGGGTGCCCAGCCGCTCCAGCGGAGCGGCCTTGGCCAGGTTGTCGATCGCGGCCTGGTCCTTGCCCTCCAGGAACAGCGGGGTGGCGACGGGGCCGGGGGCGACCGCGTTGACGGTGATGTCCTTGCCGCGCAGCTCCCGGGCGAGGATCAGGGTCATGCCCTCGACCGCGGCCTTGCTGGCCACGTAGGCGCCGTAGTTGGGGAAGTGCGTGCGGGTCACGGAGGTGGAGAAGTTGATCAGTGCGCCGCCCTTGCGCAGCCGGCGGGCTGCCTGCTGGGAGACGACGAAGGTGCCGCGGATGTTGGTGCGGTGCATCCGGTCCAGGTCGTCGAGGTCGAGGGTGGCGATGGGGGCGAGCAGCATGATGCCGGCGGTGTTGACGACGACATCGATGCCGCCGAACTCGCTCTCGACGGCGTCGAAGGCGGCGGCCATCTCGTTCTCGTCGGCGACATCGCCGCCGACGAGGGCGGCCTTGGCCCCCAGGGCGGTGACCGCATCGACGACTTCCTGGGCTCGGGCCTTGTTGCCGGCGTAGTGCACGGCGACCGTGTAGCCCTCGCGGGCGAGGCGCTCGCAGACGGCGCGTCCGATGCCTCCGGAGCCGCCGGTGACCAGTGCGACGCGGTCGGTGGTGTTGTCGGTCATGACAGATGCCCTTTCGAAGCGGGGTGATGGTGCGGGATGAGGTGGACTCAGCGCTCGCTGTCGAGCGTGGCCATCGCCGGGGCGGCGTAGCGTTCGCCGGCAGCGGCCCCGGCGGGGATGGCTGCCTCGATCTCGGCCAGGGCGTCGGCGTCGAGCTTGACGACGGCTGCCCCGAGGGATTCGGCCAGGCGCTCGCGTCGGCGGGCTCCGACGAGCGGAACGACGTCGCTGCCCTGGGCGGCGACCCAGGCGATGGCGACCTGGCTGGTGGTCGCACCCAGGCGCTCGGCGACCTGGCCCAGGGCCTGGACCAGGCGCAGGTTGGCCTCGAGGTTCTCGCCCTGGAAGCGCGGGCTGTGGGCGCGGAAGTCGTCGCCGCTCAGCTCCCGCGAGGGGGACCAGTGGCCGCTGAGCAGGCCGCGGGAGAGCACGCCGTAGGCGGTCAGTCCGATGCCCAGTTCGCGCAACGTCGGGATGATTGCCTTCTCCGGGCCGCGGGAGAGCAGGGAGTACTCGATCTGAACGTCGCTGATGCGGGCGACGGCGGCGGCGCGGCGGATGGTGTCGGGGCCGACCTCCGACAGGCCGATGTGGCGGATGTGGCCGGCCTGCTGCACCTCGGCGAGGGCTCCGACGGTCTCCTCGACCGGGATCTGCGGGTTGAGCCGGGCCGGGCGGTAGATGTCGATGTAGTCGGTGCCCAGGCGGCGCAGGGAATAGGCGAGACGGTCCTTGACGGCCGCGGCGGAGACGTCGTACGGGACGGGCTGGAAGGCGCCGTCGGGGGTACGGCGGGAGCCGAACTTCACGCTGAGGACGACGTCTTGGCGCTTGCGCCCCTTCAGGGCCTCGGCGATGAGCAGCTCGTTGGCGCCCGAGCCGTAGAAGTCGGCGGTGTCGAGGAGGGTCATGCCCGCGTCGAAGGCGGCGTGCAGCGTGGCGATGCTCTCGGCCTTGTCGGCGGGGCCGTAGAGGTCCGACATTCCCATGGCGCCGAGGCCGATGACGGACACCTGGGGGCCGTGAGTGCCGAGCGTGCGGGACGGGAGGGTCATGGTGGTTCTCCTCGGGGAGTTCAGGGTGGACGGGGCCTGGTGGAGCAGCTGTCATGCGCGTTGGAGCAGCGCGGTGATGCCCATGCGGCGGGCCAGGCGCAGGCGCAGTTCCTCGGCGGCGCCATTGACGATCTCGGCGCCGTAGTCGGAGGCGTCGGCCACCGCGCGCCGCGGTCGCTGCCCCTGGGGCAGGTTGACGATGCGGACGATCTCGTCGGCGACGATCTGCGGGTCGGCGGAGACGGCGCCTGCCATCAGGCGCTCGGTGTCCTCGGCCATGGAGGCCAGGTAGGGGGCGATCTTGTCGTAGGCGGCAGTGCGCTCGGTGTCGGCCGGGAAGCCGGCATCGGTGAAGTGCGCAGTGCCCTGAGTGAAGACACCGGGCATCAAGACGGTGGTCTCGATCCCGTATACGGCCACGTCCCAGGCGGTGGAGTCGGCGAAGGCGTCGAAGGCAGCCTTCGCCGCGGTGTAGGGGCCCAGGAACGGCGGGATCGCCCGCGTGGTACCCGAGCCGATCCACAGCAGCAGCCCGGACTCCTGACGCCGCATCACCGGAAGGACGGCCCGGTTCACCCGTAGAGCGCCGACGGCGTTCACATCGAAGGCCCGCAGGACCTCCTCGGGGCTGAAGGCCTCGGTGACACCGACGAGGAGGTGTGCGGCGTTGTGGACGACCACGTCCAGGCCCCCGCCGTCCCGCACCATCTCGGCGACCGCCCGCTCGGCCGACTCCTGGGACAGGACGTCGAGTTCGAGGACGCGCAGGGAGCCTGCCGCGGTACCGGTGGCGTCCCGCAGTGCTTGCGCCTTGGCCGCGTTGCGGCCTTCGGGGTCGCGCATCGAGGCGAAGACAGTGTGGCCGGCTTTGGCGAGGGAGATCGCCGCCAGGGCGGCGATGCCGGTGCCGGCGCCGGTCAGCAGCACTCGGCTGGGCGGTGCGGTCATGGTGGACCTCCAGGCGACAAGGGGTTACGAGGCGTGCGCGACACCTGAGTGAATCAGCGATCACGCATCTAATACAGCAACGCTAACACATCACCGATCACCGTCAAGTGTTATCGTCGATGCATGACAGAGAGTGCAACCGTCCCCCAGCCGCGCGAGCGGATCCTCCAGGCAGCCACCGACCTGCTCACCGCAGGGGGAAGGGAGGCGGTGTCCACCCGCGCCGTCAGTGCGGCGGCCGGCGTCCAGGCGCAGACGATCTACCGCCACTTCGGCGACATGCAAGGACTGCTCGACGAGGTCGCCAGGCGCGGCTATGCCGACTACCTCGCGGCCAAGCACGCCCAGATCGGCGTCGGCGACCCGGTGGAACAGGTGCGCCGGGGTTGGGACTTGCACATCTCCTTCGCGCTCGCGAATCCCGCCGTCTACCGGCTGCTGTACGCCGACCCCCGGCCCGACCTGGAATCCCCTCTGGTGGGAGAGGCACACGCGGTCCTGCTCGGACTGGTGGAAGGCGTCGCCAAGAGCGGCCGGCTGACGACGAGCGTCGAGTCCGCTGCCGCGATGATCCACTCGTCGGGTGTCGGGGTCGCGCTCACCCTGATCGCCGCCCAGGCCGCGGGACAGCTGTCCCGCTACGAAGGGCTGTCCGAGAGCGTCCGGGACGCGGTGCTCGGCTCCGTCCTGGCTCAACCGCAGGAGGCCCAGGAGAGCGGCACCCCCGCGACCGAGGCAGCCGTGCACGCCATCGCCCTCAAGGCCCTGCTCGACGAAGGCGTGCGCAGCCTCACTGCGGGCGAACGCGTGCTGCTGGTCGAATGGCTGGACCGGATCGCCGGCGGGGGCACAGCGGCGGAGCAGGCGCACTGACCGCCGCCCGGCGCCGCAGGCCCGGGCCGTTCTCGGAGGAGCACGCGACATCAAGGCCTTACCCCCAATCGGCTGTCGGCGCCTTACCGCGCCGGTGGGACAAGCCTCTCCTCCGGCCGAGCCACCATCAATCGAGGCCGCACCAGCGGGGGTTGTGGGGAAGCCCCCACACACCGGCCGGGGCGGACCCACGAACCGAGGTCGAAGGGCAGACAGGTGACAGCGATCCGCAGCGAGTACTTCTCGGGGACTGCCCAGCCACGGCACCCTCCACCCGCGGCATCCCGACGGCAGCCCCTTCCCCGAGCCGGAATCCGGGATGCTGGCGCCGATGATCCTTTACACCAACCCCGCCGCCTGCCCCCTGGAGCGCGACGCAGGCGCGCATCCGCGCCGACGAGTCCCGCGCGTCGCAGCGCCGCATCATGGAGAACGTGGCGGCCGTGCGCCGGCAGACCGCGCGGGACCTCCACGACGGCGCTCAGCAGCGGCTCGTCAGCCTGCTGCTCTCCCTTCGCCCGGCCCGCGAGGCGATCGACGCCGCGGCGAACCCGGAGGTGCTCGACCTGCTGGACCAGTGCCTGGCCGACGCCGAGGGTCACATCGCCGTCTCCATCGAGGTGACCGAGGACGGGGAGACACTGCTGCTGCGCGTCGCGGACGACGGCGTGGGCGGGGTGAGCGTGGATGCCGCCGGCAGCGGACTGATCGGAATCGCCGACCGCGTCGCCGCGTTCAGCGGCGCCTTCCGCCTGGCGTCCGAAGCCGGATCCGGGACCTGCGTCCAGGCGCGGCTACCGGTCCCCTCCTGACGGTCCAGGGAGGTTTTCGTGGGGTTGGCCCCATGGCCGCCCGGGGAGCGCGCCGCGATGCTGGTGGCATGAGCATTGACGTGGTGATCGTCGACGACGATGCCCGATTCCGTCGCCTGGCGACCACCCTGCTGACCCGAAGCGGCTGCACGGTCGTGGCAGCCGCTCCGGACGGCGCGTCGGGCATCGAGGCGGCACGGCGTCTGGCGCCGGACGGCATGCTCCTGGACGTCAATCTTCCCGACCGGGACGGTCTCGCCGTGGCCCGGGAGCTGCGCGGCGCCGATCTGCCGATCTCCATCGTCCTCACCTCGACCGAGCTCATCCCCTGGTCGGAGCGGGAGCTGGCGGACGCGGGCGTGCGCGCCTTCATCGCCAAGGAGGCTCTGCTGGACGCCGATCTGCCGTCACTGTTCAGCTCTTGAGGTAGTGCAGCACGGCGAGGACGCGCCGGTGCTGGCCGCTCTCGGCCTGCTGCAGGCCCAACTTCATGAAGATGCCGGTGACGTGCCGCTCGACCGCGGGAACCGTGACGAACAGCTTCGCGGCGATACCCGAGTTCGAATGGCCCTCGGCCATCAGCGAGAGGACCTCGCGTTCCTTGGGGGTCAGTGCGTCCAGGGGGTCGCTGACCCGCTTGCGGTTCACCAGGCTCGCGATGACATCCGGATCCAGTGCGGAACCGCCCTCGGCCACGCGGCGCACGGCATCGGTGAGGACCTCCGCGCCGGCCACCTTCTCCTTCAGCAGGTAGCCCACCCCGCTGGCGTTGTCGCGCACCAGGTCCAAGGCGTAGCTCGCATCCAGGAACTGAGACAGCACGATGACGCCGGCCTCGGGCCGCGTCTCCCTGATCTTCAAGGCGGCCTGCAGGCCGTCGTCGGCGAGGCCGGGAGGCATCTGGATGTCGGTGATCACCACGTCCGGCCGGTGGGTCTGCGCAACCTGGACGAGCTCGACGGCGTCGCCCACCGCGGCGACGACCTCGATCCCGTGGCGGGTGAGCATGGAGGAGATGCCCTCGCGGACGATGGGGTGGTCCTCGCCGAGAACGACACGAAGCGCTGCAGTCATCGCTCAAGATCCTAAGGTGAGTCGGGCCCGGCGGCTACCGTCGCCGGGTACGCCGTTCGGTCTCGGCACGGCGAGAGGGGCCAGGCATGGCGCCTGGCCCCTCTGGTGGTTCGCTCCGGTTGCGGTCAGCGGGACAGGAACCGCAGCAGCGCGGGGTTGACGATGTCGGGATGGGTCCAGGCGACGTTGTGCGGGCCGCCTTCGACGGTGACGAACTCCAGGTCCTTGATCAGGCCGGGGAGGCGCTTGGCGGTGGCGTCGTAGGGCAGGATGCGGTCGGCGTCGCCGTGGATGAGCAGGGTCGGGACGTCGATCTTGGGCAGGTCGGCGCGGAAGTCGGTGAGCCAGGTGTCCACGCACGCGTAGGCGGCGTACGCGGAGGCCGTCACGGCGACGTTGAAGCTGTTGTTCCAGGCCTGCTCGCTGATGCGGGTGCCGCCCAGGACGTCGACGTTGTAGAAGTTGTCGAGGAAGTCCTTGAAGTAGGCGGGCCGGTCGGCGATCACGGCGGCCTTGATGCCCTCGAACACCGAGGCGTCGACGCCCTCGGGGTTGTCGTCGGTCTTGAACAGGAACGGGGGGATGGCACCCATCAGGACGGCCTTGCCGACGCGGGCCGAGCCGTAGGTTCCCAGGTAGCGGGTGACCTCGCCGGTGCCCATGGAGAAGCCGACCAGGACGACGTCGTTCAGGTCCAGGTGGGTGAGCAGGGTGTTCAGGTCGGCGGCGAAGGTGTCGTAGTCGTAGCCGGTGGTGGGCTGGCTGGACTGGCCGAAACCGCGGCGGTCGTAGGTGATGACGCGGTAGCCGGCCTGGAGCAGGGCGCGCTCCTGCTTCTCCCAGGAGTGGCCGTTGAGCGGGTAGCCGTGGATGAGCACGACGGGCTGCCCGGTGCCGTGGTCCTCGAAGTAGATCTCGATGGGCTGGCCGTTCTGCTCGCCGACGGTGATCTTGGACATGGCGGGAATCCTTCGGGTTGTGGTGCCGGCTGCGGGGGTTGGCACTGCATCGGGTACGGCGCTGACCATCTATGCGTGCTTCTCGAAGGTGTCGATGAGGGTGAGCAGCAGGTCGGCGGTGGACGGCTCCTCCGCGTCGACGTGGTCGTGCAGGCCGCGCGCGTGGTGGTCGCCGTGACGTGTCGGAGCGCCTGTGGGGGACGGCGCGCAGGGCCGGCGTGCGTTCCGCGATCGTGTCGCCGCGACGCGGCGAAACCCGCTGCCAGGTCCTGTTCCGGGCGCCGGTGCGCGACGGGTACGGTCGTGCTGCTTACTTGAGAGAGCGCCTGAGTCGGAGAGGTGACCTGCCTGCGCGTCAGGCGGTGGGCACGTAGGGGAACACGGGGCGAGGCTTGGAGGTGACGGACTCCTTGCCGATGCCGAGGGTGATGGCCCGGTTGGCGGCGAAGGAGAACATCGCGTCGGGGGCGTTGTCGATCAGTGAGCGGCCGTTCCATTCGGCGAAGCCGAAGGCGGCGGGGGTGCCGAGGGTGTAGGGCAGGACATTGGGCAGGAACCTCTCGGCCACCGTGCGGCCGTAGGCATCGGGGTCCTCGGCCGTGCCGTAGGCGCGGACCACCCCCGCCACCTTGTCGGCGATCGTCTTGCCGTAGGCCTCGCGGTCCTCGGAGGGGTGCCCCTCGTTGAGGTGGTCGCCCAGGTGCTCGTCCAGCTGGGTGAACAGCGGGTGGAGCATCGGCAGCCCGGCCCGGTTGATCGGCCGCCAGCCGCCGGCGTCGGTGGCGAGGGAGGCGAGCCCCCACACGCCGATCCGGCGGTCCGGGCCGGCGACCGGGACGAGCTCCTCGTCGGTGAGCTCCAGGACGATGGAGTAGACGGTGTGGCCGGCGAACAGGTTCTTCGCCTTGGCCGGGTGCCAGCCACCGAGGTCGACCGTGGTGCCGTTCTCGAACGCGGCGCCGACCGCGTGCAGGACGTCCGGTTCGATCCAGAACGGGTCGCCCGCCTTGCCGACCGAGGCCCGCCCACCCCGGAACTCGACAGTCCGGCCGGTGCGTCCCTGGGCCACGACGGTGCCGGAGGCGAAGTCGTCCCGAGCCTCCGGGCCGGCCAGCCGACGCAGCTGGAACGGCTGAGCGCCGTCGGCCTCCGCCTCGCCGAAGGTGAAGCGGTAGGTGACGTCCTCGACCGCGTCCCCGTTGCCGTCGATCTTGAACTCGTACTTGCCCTCCGGGTGCAGCCCGCGGGGGATGTCCTCACCGGCCAGCGAATGGCTGTGATTGGTGACCAGGACGGTGCCCACCTCCCCGCGGAACACATACAGGTCGGTGATGTCCAGGCGGGGGTCCTGCCGCGCGGTCGGGGAGTCCAGATGGTGAGACATGACGCTCTCTTTTCTCGTCGGGCTGGGGGCCGGGCCGGTGAGGCGGTCCTGGTCCGCCCGGGCTGCCCCTGCTGGTGTGCTGCGGTGACGAGTCTTCCGGGATCGGCTCTCCGGAGCTGTCAGGGAGCCCGCACAGTCCTCGCTCGGGCAGCCCTCACCTGTGCTGTGGGGAAAGCCCTACATGCCGCCGTCGCGACTGGCATGCAGGCACACGTCAACGACGCGCTCGCGTCTCTGCGTCATCCAGCGTCGAATGACGGATGCCCGGCTCCCCCGCTCCCTGCCAGGGTCAAGAACGGCGTCCCGGACATGGGGACGATCGGTACAGCTTTGCCGGCACAGGGGGATGTCATGCCCAACGACGAGATGCTGTCGCGTATTTTGGACCGCGTGCCCCAGCCGATCTGGGTCGTGGATCCGGACGGGCGCATCCTCTACACCAACCCCTCCGCGGTCGCGGTGCTGGGATACGACGACGAGAGTGAACTGCGCGGACGGCCGAGCCATGACACCCTGCACCCTTTCCGGCCGGACGGCTCCCGGTATCCGGCCTCCGAATGCCCGATGCTCGCCCCCGCTCGAACCGGCCGGGCGCTGCACGGCGACAGCGAGTGGTTCATGCGCCGAGACGGATCGTTCATACCGGCCTACTGGTGGGCCTCGCCCATCGATCTGCCCCGTGGACGCGGTGTCATCTACTCCTTCTTCGATCTCACCGAACGGCGGGCGTACGAGGAAGCGAAACGGGAGCGCGACATCGCGCGGGTCCGGGCCGCGGAGTTCGAGGCGACGCAGCGCCGTATCGTCGAGAGCATCGACGCGATCCACCGCCAGACAGCGCGTGATCTGCACGACGGGGCCCAGCAGCGACTGGTGAGCCTGGTCATCGGCCTTCGCCTCGCCAGGCAGATCCTCCCGGAAGGCCCTCCGGGGGCCATGGAACTGCTCGACCAGTCCCTCGACGATGCGCAAGGGGCGATCGACGACCTCAGGAACCTGGCCGCCGGCATCTACCCGCCGGCCCTCACAGCGCGCGGCCTCACTGCCGCGGTGCATGGCCTCGCGGCCCGCAGCCCCATCCCCGCCGAGGTGGTCAGCAACTCCGACCGGCGCCTGCCCGCCGCACTCGAGTCGAACGCCTACTTCGTCGTCGCCGAATCCCTCACCAACGCCGTGAAGCACGCCAAGGCGACCCGGATCGGCATCACCGTGAGTTTCGGAACCGCCCTGGAGATCACCGTCACGGACAACGGAGTGGGCGGCGTCCCCGACAACCCGGTCGGATCGGGGCTCCTGGGCCTGCGGGACCGGGTCGCCGCGTTCGGCGGCGACCTCTCGATCGCGTCACCCCTCGGCCGCGGCACGAAGGTCGCCGCACGCATCCCCATCCCCGAGCCGGCAGCCAACTGACGGCCGGCCTCAAGGGCGTTGCCGCGCTGCGGGAGCGGTGGTGTGACTTGGCAGCGGTGGTGTGACTTGGCAGAGACCAGGCCGGGAAGCGCTCGGGCTTGCGCGCGTAGCGGCGGTGCAGCCGACCGTCACGGCAGGCGTGAGCCCCGCCCCGAGTGGGGGCGGGGCGGGACCGCACGCCCCCCGGTCAGCGGACCGACTTGAGGTCGGTGATCTTCAGGGTCTTCAGGTCGGACTGGACGTCGATCTTGCTGACCTCGGCGTGCGACCCGTCGCTCCAGGTGAGCGTGACCCGGCTGGTGGCGTGGCCGGCGCCGGAACCGGTGTAGGTCACCTTCCACTTCACCGGCACGTTCTGCGCGAAGAGGATGCCGTCGGCGTGCTCCTTCTTCTCGAAGGCAGCGACCTTCTTCTGCGCGGCGGCGGAGAGGTAGAAGGCACGCAGCGCCTTGGCCGCGTCACCGGCGGACTTGTCGTCGGTGGACCAGACGGCGTCGATGTAGGCGCCGTAGAAGTCGGCCACGTGCTGGGTGACGTTGCGCGGGTCGCCCTGGGCGGAGGACACGGCGGCGGCACGGCTGGTGTGGCTCGCGCCGGTGCCCGCGAGGGCGGGCGTCACGGCGGCCAGCGTGAGGCCGCCGGTGAGGGCGGCGGCGGTGACGAGGGTCTTGCGGCTGCGGACGGACATAGGTCTTATTCCCCCGGTTTCGGTACGACCGGGCTGATCCCGGCCGTCGACGCACTTTAAGACCTCATTTCCCTCGCACCGGTTCCGCTTTCTCTCGGCTTTTTCCCACTCCGTTCCCGGAATATGAGGCAGCCGGATGGTTGTGCCGAATTCCGGTCGCCTTTCCGCGTTGTTTCGGTCATTCCGCCTCGGACGGCCGACGGGTGTGCGGTCCCTCGACGAGCCGGGCGAGGTTGTCGAGGGCCATGCGGGTGCCCAGTTCGTTGTCCTCGCGGGGGATGTCGTCGGGGACGCCCTCGTGCAGGATCGCCACGTCCGTGCCGCCGTTGGCCGCGGTGAGCGTGGTCGTCATGGTCATGGTGCCGCGCACGGCGTCGTCGTCGGTCTCGAACTCGAACACCTCCACCACCAGCGCATCGGGCACGAGCCTGGCGAAATGGCCGTGGTAGGTGTCCGTGCGCCCGCCCGACTTGCCCGTGGCGGACGTGTCGCCGTAGGTCAGGGAGACCCGGAAGGTACCGCCCTCCCGGGCCTCGAAGGTGTGGACACGGGCGGTCATACCGGCCGGGACGCGCCAGGCCGCGATGGCGTCGGCGTCGGTCAGGGCCCGGTAGACGGCGTGCGGGGGCGCCTGCACGCGCCGGGAGACTCGGGTGGCGTACATGGGCCCACGCTACCGGCCGGGAAGCCGCCGGACCCGCCGTATGAAAGGGGCGGGGCCGGGATCCGGGAGGTGGGTGCGGACCCCGGCCCCTGCTCTGCGGGGGCCTGCAGCCGGTTTGTCAGGGCTTGCGGGCGACCGCGCCGTACATCGCGATGTCCTCGTCGCGGATGTTCGGCTCTCCGGTGCCGTCGGGATGCCACTTGTGGACCTGGACGATGCCCGGCTCGACCAGCTCAAGGCCCTCGAAGAACTCATGGGCCTCATCGATCGTGCGCAGCCGCATCGGCATGTTGCGGGCCGCGTACTCGCGGGCGACCCGGCCCACCTCCTCGGGCGCGAACTCGGCGGTGCCGATGGACATCGCCAGATAGCTGCCCGACGGCAGCGGCTCCAGCAGCCGGCGTACGACACCGACCGCGTCGTCCGCGTCGAGCATGAAGTGGACGATGGCGATCACGGTGAGCGCCACGGGCTTGTCCAGGTCCAGGGTCTCGCGCAGTTCCGGGGCGTGCAGGATGGCCGCCGGATCGCGGAAGTCGGCCTCGATGTACGAGGTACGGCCCTCGGGCGCGCTGGCCAGCAGGCCCTGGGAGAGGGTCAGGACGATCGGGTCGTTGTCCACGTAGACGACCCGGGACTCGGGCGCCACGGCCTGGGCGATCTCGTGCAGGTTGGGCGAGGTGGGGATGCCGGTGCCGATGTCCAGGAACTGGCGCATGCCCGCCTCCTCGGCGAGCCAGCGCACGGCGCGGTTCATCCAGTCGCGGTTGGCGCGCATGTGGACCGGGAGCGCGGGCCACTCCCGGGACATGGCGTCACCGGCCTCCTGGTCGGCGGGGTAGTAGTCCTTGCCGCCGAGGATGTAGTCGTAGATGCGGGCGGAGTGGGCGTTCTCGGTGTCGATGCGGTCGGCCGGCCATCCGTTGTCGGGCAACGCCGTGTCTCCATTCGGTCGGGGGGTCAGGGGCTCGCGTACGGGGGGCGGTGCGGGTGTGCGTCACAACTCCCTGCGGATCGCGGCGAGCAGGGCCTCGGTCTTTCTGGCGGGCGCGGCCTGGGCGCCGAGCCGGTCCAGCGCCTCCCGGTACACCACGACGTCGTCGGCCTTGTCGAGGTAGACGGCCCCGACCAGGCCGTTGAGGTACACGATGTCGGGCAGTTCGCGGGCCCTGAACCGGAAGAGATGGTAGGCGCCCGCCCGCATCGCCGGGTGCGGGCCGTTGGCGAACGGCATGAGCTGCAGGGTCACATGGGGCAGCCGGTTGATCTCGACGAGGTGATCGATCTGCGCCCGCATCACCTCCGGTCCGCCGACCGGCCAGCGCAGCGCCGTCTCGTCCATCACCACCCACACCCGCGGCGGCGCCTCGCGCTCCAGCAGCTCCTGGCGGCGCATGCGCAGCGCGACCCGGCGCTCGGTGGCCTCGGCGCAGGCGTGCGGACTGTCCGCGCCGAGCAGGGCCCGGGCATAGTCCTCGGTCTGCAACAGGCCGTGCACGAACTGGTTCTCGTACGCGCGGATCTGCAACGCGGCCTGTTCCAGGCTGAGATACGCGGCGAACCAGTCGGGCATCACATCGCGGTAGGTGTGCCACCAGCCGCGCTTGTTGGCCTCGCGCACGGACTTCAGGAAGGTGTCGATCTCGTCCCGGTCGGTGACGCCGTAGACCTGGAGCAGCTTCTCGGCGTCCGCGAGGCGCAGCCGGGCCACCTTGGCGGCCTCCATGCGGCGGATGGTGGAGTGGCTGACGCCGATGGCGGCGCCCGCCTCGGCGTAGCTGAGGCCGGCCCGGGTCCGCAGCTCCTCCAGTTGCCGGCCGAGGATCATGCGCAGGACGGAGGGGGCGCCGCCCCAGTCGGTCTCCGCGGTCATGCCCCACACCCCCTCACCAGGTCAAGGGACACCGTCGCACATGGTCGCTCTCCCGGCCCATTCGATCACGTTCCGGCCAGCATGCGCTTCGCCATTTGCAAATTTCAACTTGCCGGTTGCGGAGCGTTGTTGGCCGGTGCGAGAGTGGATCCACTGCTCCGGCCGACCCAAGGAGCGGGCGGCGCGGCCGGGTTGGGGGAGACCGGGCCGCATTACGGCCTCGTGGGAGGCGTGTCGTCCGCTGCGCACGGTCGGCCCGACACCGCAACCCCCCACGCGAGGCCGGACGAAAGGCGCACGGCGATGGCTCCGCCCTCCCTCCCCCGACCGCTTCACCACCCACCCGAGACCCGGAGCCCCGCCCGGACACCCCTGCCGCCCGGCCCGTCACGCCTGCCGGCGGTACCTCGCCAGAACAGGTCCTCGGACCGCCCGGACCCCACCTCCGCCTCCGGGCAGCACCCGCACCGGTCCCCCACCGACGCCGACCGACCACACCCGATGCCGAACGGGGCGAGCCCGTCAGACCGGGCTCCGGACAGCGAGAGCCGGTCGGATCGGGCACGGGACAACGTGCACCAGCCGCACCCGTCGCTGAACAGCACAAACCAGCCAACCCGAATCCCGGACAGCACGGACCGGACACGCCCGGCGCCGGACAGCGCGGAACGGCGAGACGGCTGGGCGGCCCCCGTAGCCGGACCGCGCCGGTGCTCGGACACGGCCGACGCCCCGGACCGAGCCCCGGACGACGCCGAAGACCGCCCACATCGCGCCGCGGACGACCCCGAGGCGGGCCCGCACCCCGCCCCGGACACCCTGAATCACCCGTACCGGCCGCCGATCGCGGCCGGTGCCCTGAGACCACCCGGAGGCGGGCGCCTCGGTCGACTCCCTGGGCCCCTCGGCCCCGACCGGCTCGCCTCCGGGGACCCGCTCCCCCGCTGCGCCGCCGCGTTCGACCTGCCCGCGCAGCCGGCGGCCGTCGGCACGGCCCGGCGTGTCGTACGGGACCTGCTGACCGCCTGGGGCGTGTCCGAAGGCCCCCGGAACGACGCGGTCCTGGTGACCTCGGAGCTGGTCACGAACGCGTTCGTGCACACGGCCGGTGAGCGCATCGCCTGCCGGCTGCACGGTACGGCGGACCGGATACGGATCGAGGTCGAGGACCAGGACGGCGGCCCCACGCTGCCGGCCGCGCTCTGCCCCGGACCCGACGACCAGCACGGGCGCGGGCTCCTGCTGGTCGCCGCGCTGAGCCGGGACTGGGGCGTGACGCCGGTGTCCGGCCGGCCCGCCCGAGTCGTCTGGGCCGAGCTGCCGTCCGACCACGACTGACGCCAGGCCCGCCACGCCCCCACTCGACCACCCACGGACCATCCCCCACCAGTCCGAAGGATGCCCATGCACATCGTCACCCCCGCTCCGGTCCCGTCCGCCGACCCGTCCTGGACCCGTACCCGCCCCAAGCCCGGCTCCCAGGAACAGGCCGGCTGACCCCGGCCGCCCCATCGCTCCCCCACTTCACCCTCCCGTCCCAAAACCACCCCCACCCACACGCCACCCACCCCCGAACCCCGGTACATTCGCCGCCGGTGCGGGTCGTCCGCATCCCTCGGGGCTCGGCGTCCGTACGAGTCCCGTGGTCGTCGCGCGGACCGTTCGGTCGGGGGTGTGCATGGTCTGGTCGGTCATCCGCCGGAGGCGGGCGGCGACGGCCGGGCTTCCCGTGCCCGGGCGGTGCGGGCCGGAGGCCGGCCGGCATGTCCTGGCCACCGAGCGGCTGTTGCTGTTCACACCCCGGACCCGGCTGGACGTGGCCGCGGCTCTCGCCGCCTGTGCCGATGCCGAGGCGCAGCGCTGGCTCGGCACCCAGGCCGATCTGGTCCTGCCCGATCCCGGCATCCGCAGGGCCCTGCTCGCCTGGCGGCCGGCCGGCGACGACGGCCGTCGGATGCCCCGGACGCTGGCCCAGCCGTACGCACCAGGCCCGGACGATCCACTGCTGCTCGTCTGTGTGCGCAGGTCGGACCTCGGCTATGCCGGCGCCCTCGAACTGGAGCACCGCACGGGCGAGATGGGCGGCTGGCTGGCGCCGGCCTGCCGTGGTCAGGGACTGGGCGCGGAGCTGTTCCGCGCCGGGGCGGCTCTCGCGCACGGGCATGCCGGACTGAGCACGGTCCGGGCGGGCGCGGAGCCCGGGAACACCGCGAGCCGGCGGGCCCTGGCCCGGGCGGGCTTCGTACCGGACGAGGGTCCGCCCCGGCACACCCTGCCCGACGGCCGTGTGGTCGAGGCCGTCTGGCACCGGCACGACAGCGCGGCGGCCTCCCGCTGCCGCTGACGACCACCCGTTACCCCCCACCCCTTCACGGAGAGCCGACGTGACAGACACCGGATTCAGCACGGACCGGATCGACACCGGCAAGCCGCACTCGGCGCGGATGTACGACTGGTTCCTGGACGGCAAGGACCACTACGTCGTGGACGCCGAGGCGGCGAGCAAGGTGCTGGAGCTCTTCCCGGGCGTCAAGGACACGGCCTGGGCCAACCGCGAGTTCATGCACCGGGCCGCCCGCTTCGTCGCCCGCCGGGGTGTGGACCAGTTCCTGGACGTGGGCACCGGGATCCCCACCGAGCCGAATCTGCACCAGGTCGTCCAGGCGGTCACCCCGAGCGCCCGGGTGGTGTACGTCGACAACGACCCGATCGTGCTGCGGCACGCCGAAGCCCTGCTCCAGGGCAGGCCCGAGGGCCGTACCGCCTATCTGCACGCCGATGTCCGAGAGCCGGAGCGGATCGTGGAGTACGCCCGGGAGCATCTGGATCTCGGCCGGCCCGTGGGCCTTTCGCTGATCGCGCTGCTGCCGTTCGTCACCGACGAGCAGGATCCCCATGGTGTCGTCCGGACCCTGCTGGAGCCGCTGCCGTCCGGCAGCTTTCTGACGCTCTCCCACGTCAGCGCCGAGTTCGACCCGGAGGTCTGGGAGCGGATCACGGCCGTCTACCGCTCCGGTGGCACCCAGGTCCAGGCGCGCTCGCACGCCGAGGTGAGCCGGTTCTTCGAGGGCCTGGACCTGTGCGAGCCGGGTGTCGTACCGGCCACGCACTGGCATCCCGAGCCGGGGATGCGGGTCCTCGAGGAGCAGCCGGTGTATGTCGGGGTGGCCCGCAAGCCCTGAGACGGCGCAACACCGCCTCGGGCCGGGTTGATGCGCCGCCACCTCACCCGGGCGGCGGCCGCACGGGTGCGCTGAGCCCGGCGCCGGTCCGGGCCGGTGCAGCCGGCTCAAGTCGTAGGCGTGGCGGACCTCCCCCGGGCCAGTGCGGGACGGCTCAGGCTCCGGCTCGCGCATGGGTGGCCAACGCCTCGGCCGCGGTGCGCAGTTGCTCCGCCGCCGTGGTGCAGGCGGCGGCCTGTTGCTCAAGGGTGGGACGGCTCCAGTCGGGTGCCGCCGGGCAGCCGCTCAGGGTGGCCGCGGTGGCGAGCAGCTGACGGGCGTAGCCGTCCATGAGACCGGCGTCGGCCCGCAAGGTGTCGGCGTGCGCGAGGAGTTCGTCGGCCGAGGCCGTGATCGCTCGGGGGGACTCGGTCACCATGGCGGCTCCCACTCGACTGGGGTAAGGGCTGGGGCTTCAGCGCGGCAGGACGGCGCCGGCGCTGCGGTGGAGCATGAACTGGGGGCAGCTCAGGACGAACCGGGGCCGGGCCCGGTCGATGCCGAGCCGGCGCAGCTGTCCGGCCAGGGGTTCGGCCGCCGCGGTGTCCAGCCGCAGCCGCACGCCGGTGCCGCGGTGCAGCCGCAGCCTGCCGTGCGCCCGGACCAGGGTGCGTACGGTGCTCTCCTTCCGGCGGCCGTAGAGGATCCAGTCGGCCTCCGGGCAGCGGATGCCCGGTCCGAGCCGGCCCTCGACGGTGAGCCCGAGGTCCCGGGACCGGACGGCGATCTGCCGGCCGGTCAGGTCGGCCTCGGCGGTCGTCCGCATCGCTGGCTGGCCCCAGATCTCCCGGGCGACCACACGGGCCTCGTCGCTGGTGACGGCGAGGGAGAGGACGTGGCGCCCGCTGCGGCGCAGGTCGACGCGGCGCAGCAGGTCCGCGGCGACGTCGTACGGGCGCGGCCGCCACAGGTCGTCGACCAGGACGGTCAGGGCGATCTCGATGTACGGGCCGATGGTGGAGCAGCGGTGCTCGTAGAGCGACAGCACGGCGAGGGCCCGTCGGCCCAGTCGGCTCGGGGTCAGCCAGGTGGCGCCGGGCAGCAGTCCGCGCGCCGCGTCGGCGGAGACGGGGTAGCAGAGGTGGGCGGCGGCGGAGTCGTAGTAGCGCACCGGCACCTCGACCGGGCCGGCCGTCGTCGGGATCGAGGTGGTCGGCAGGGTGAGGAAGGGGTAGCCCTCGGGCGGGTGGGCGCGGTCCTTGAGCTGGTAGGCCTGGGTGCGCACGATCGGGCCGCGGTACGGCGTGAGCGCCGCGTCGATGTCCTCGCGGGCCTCGGGGATCACCGTGCGCAGATGCTCGATGTACTCGCGGAGCATGTGGCACAGCGGGAACTCGTGGATGGGCCCGGCGTAGTCGACCTGGTACCAGTGCGGGTGCGGGTCGAACAGGGAGCCCGCGCCCCGGCCGTCCTGGACGGCCGCGATGTCGTGCTGGTTGGTGACACCGGCGACCCAGGTGCGCGGGTCGGCGGGCTTCTCGCCGCCGGCCGGGGAGCCGACGGTGACGACGTGGGTGACCCGGTAGGTGCGGCAGAACTCCTCGTCCTGGGCCAGGTTCAGCAGCGCGGTCCCGCCCTCGCCGTGCCCGATCAGCGCGAGGTCGGCGCCGCGCGGGATGCCGTAGTCAGCCAGGGCGAGCAGGACCGAGCGGGTGTAGGGCGAGTCGGTCGTGAACAGGTTCCGCCAGGCGCCGACGACGTCCTGCGGGGAATGGTTGCGCGGCCGGCCCGGCGTCATGCCGGGCGCCTGGACGACATAGCGGACGACGCCGTCGGGACCCCGCACGTTCTGCACGAGGATCCGCCCGTCGGTGGACAGCACCTCGATGTTGCGCAGAAACCCGAGGAACGAGCCCTCGATGGCGATGAACTGCTTCTCCTGGTCGGTGAGGTCGACTGCCTCGGCCGCCCCCTGGTCCAGGCCGGCGCGGTGCGAGGCGCTGATCCCGTGCAGCGGATGGTGCGGCGGATCGGCGGACGACGCGCGCCCCGTAGCGAGCGCCCAGCCGGTCTCGTCGTGCTTCGGGTCCTCGCCCAGCAGGGCACGGATGGCGAGCAGTTCGGTCATCAGCGGGGTCAGCCCGGACAGGGCCCGCTGGGCGCCCCGGTCCCGGAACAGCGCGCGCAGGGCCCGTACGGCCTCCAGGTCGCGGTCGGCGGTGACAGCCTCCAGCAGCCGGCGCATGCCCGGGTCGCGCTCTAACTCGGGGTGGTCGACGAGCACGGCGGCGATCCTCAGCCGCAGCGAGGTGACGGCGACCAGCGCGGCCAGGCTCTCCCGGCCGAGCACCGCACCGGCAGCGCCGAGCACCTGGCCCATGCCGTTCGGCGCGGTGACCGCCGAGCCGCCGAGGCCCTCCTTGTTCGTCAGGGCCCGCAGCAGCGCCCACTGGGCGGCGAGGCCGGTACGGGGACGGCGGCGCGCGGAGGCGGTCAGGGGCGGCGCGAACAGTGCGGTGCTGGTGCGCGCGGACACCGCGCGGATGCCCTCGGCGACGTCCACCACGTCCCGTGCGCACCGGCGCAGCAGCTTTCTGGCGTCCTGACCGTCCGGCACGGGCGGTCCGGGTGCCTGGCCGTCCGCTCGCATCCGACGCTCCCTCGTTCGACGACGTACGACGACACATGACAGGGTTCAGCCGCGCCGGAGGGCGCGACCCCGGTCCCATCGTCGGCCAGGGACACCGCGGCCGCACCTTCATCCGTCCAGGTAGCGGACGCCCGCCGTGCCCGGAGGAGTGCGGAGCGGTCCACGGGCGGGCCTCGGCCCACGCCGGTCACCGCGCCCGACCGTACGAAGATCGCTCCGGTGGCCGCCCGCGGGCCACCGGTGCCTCACCCGGCGCTCACGCCCCGGGCATCAAGCCCGCCGCGACCGTGGCCCCGAGTTCCCAGCACGCCTCCGTGTCGGCCTTGCCGGGTTCGCCGGTGACCGTCACCGCGTCGGCCGCGCGGCGCCAGCCGAGGCCGGTGGTGATGGCCTCGATGGCCCGGACGGCGCCGGTGACGTCGTTGCCGCCGTGCACGTAGTAGCCGAACGGCCGGCCCCGGGTCTCGTCCAGGCAGGGGTAGTAGATCTGGTCGAAGAAATGTTTCAGCGCGCCGGACATGTATCCGAGGTTCGCCGGTGTGCCGAGGAGGTAGCCGTCGGCCTCCAGGACGTCGGAGGCCGTCGCGGACAGGGCGGCCCGGCGGACGACCCGGACGCCCTCGATCTCCGGTGTCGTGGCGCCGGCGACGACGGCCTCGAACAGAGCTTGGCAGTTGGGCGACGGGGTGTGATGGACGATCAGCAAGGTAGGCACACCCCGCACCCTGCCGTGCCCCTGCGGCGCCTCGCAAACGGCGGGCGTGGCGGGCGCCGCGGTGGGGTAGAGCCTGTGCACGGGGAGGACGGGAGGGGCTGCCGTGACCGGAGCGGGTGCGCGGGAGGCCGATTTCCGCCCGGACCGGCTGCCGGCCGGCTATCGGTGGCGGCCGGCGACCACCGCCGATGTCGACGCGATCCACCGCCTGGTCACCGCGTACGAACACGAGGTGCACGGCCGCGTCGTGACCGGCGCCGACCGCATCACCGCCGAGCTCACCCTGCCCGGTCTGCGGCCGGAGGACGACACGCTGCTCGTGCACGACGGCACGGGCACGCCGGCCGGCTACGGCTGGGTGAAGGGGCGGCGGGCGAGGGTTCATGTGCACCCCGGTCACCGGGGCCGGGGCCTCGGTGGCGCGCTGCTGGCCTGGACCGAGACCAGGGCCCGGTGCGCGGGTGGCGACCGGCTCGCGCAGACGGTCCCCGACGGCGACGGCGCCGCGGCCGCGCTCCTGCGGGCCGGTGGGTACTCGCGGCTGGTCACCGAGTGGCTGCTGCAGATCGCGCTGCCGCACGAACCGGAGGTGCCCGATCCGCCGGCGGGCATCACCGTACGGCCGTTCCGGCACGGCGACGAACAGGCTGCGTACCAGCTCACCGAGGACGCGTTCGACGAGTGGCAGCCGCGGCGGAAGAGCTATCCGGAATGGGCGCGGCACACCGTCGAACGCGCCACGTTCCGGCCGGCGGCGTCACCGCTCGCCTTCGCCGGCGGCCGGCTCGTCGGGGCAGTGCTGTCGCTGGACGTTCCGGGCAACGACGAGGGATACGTGGAGCGGGTCGCGGTACGGCGCGACCACCGCGGCCGGGGCATCGCCCGCACGCTGCTGCGCGAGGCGTTCCGCACCTTCCACCGCCTCGGCAGGCCGGCCTGCACCCTGTGGACGCACTCCGGCACCGGTGCGCTCGGGCTGTACGAGCGCCTCGGCATGACGGTCCAGCGCAGCTCCACCGTCTACGGCAAGCCGCTCGTCACCGGCTGACCTGCCCCCGGCTACAGTTGCGCCCCTGAACAGGAGGGGAGCCGGAAGTGCAGGTCAGGGTGGGGTCCGTGCGGGGCGCGGTGGTCATGGCGGTGGCGCTCGCGGCGGTGCTCTGCGGGTGCGCGAAGTCGGGGGACGGCGACGGGAAGAAAACCTCGGGCGCGTCCCCGAACGCCAGGAGCGAAGAGGCCGGGGGGACGGCGACGGCGAGCGGGGGTTCGATCGGCGCGGCCGGTTCGGACTGCGAACTGCCCGTCCGCTTCGACCTCGCCAAGCACTGGAAGGCCAAGGCGGTGGACGCCGAGGCGGAGCTGTCGAAGGCGTCCAAGGGGTCCGACGGCGATCTGAGCGGGGCGCTGGCCGACGCCTTCCTGCGCCAGGGGCCGGTCACCGCGGCCTGCGAGATCGACGCCAAGCCGGCGGGCCACATCGGCTTCCTGCGCGTGTGGACGGGCACGGCGGGCAAGGCCGACGCGGGCGGCGTGCTGCGGGAGTTCGTCGCCGCGGAGGACCATGTCAGCAAGGCGAAGTACCACTCCTTCCGGACCGGCGGCGGCCTGACCGGCGTGGAGGTGGAGTACCTCTACACCGACAAGCTCCTGGACGAGACGAAGAAAGAGACCGCGCTCGCGGTCAGCACGCCCGACGGCCCGGTCGTCCTGCACCTCGGCGGGATGGACACCGAGGAGCACGAGGCGATGCGGCCCGCCTACGAACTCGCCAAGCAGACTCTCGAGTTGGCCTGAGCGGCACCCTCGGGCGCGCTCAGCCCACGGTCGCGGACCGGCCCAGGTGGGTGAGGGGCCGGCGGCCGCGACCGGTCCCCTCCACCCCGGGGTGCGCCTCTCAGTAACGGAGGCGCCGGGCCCTGAGCAGCATGATCAGGCCGGACAGCGCGAGCAGGGTGCCGAGTGCGGCGGGCCACAGGTGCGCGCCGGTCTCCGCGAGTGCCCCCTGCTTGCCCTGCGGTTGGGGCTGTGCGGTGGTGGGCGGAGCATATCCGGCGGCCGTGGCCTGGGCGGGTGCGGACTGAGCGGGAACGGACCGAGTGGGCGCGGGCCGGGTGAGCGAGGGCGTGGGCGTGGGCGTGTGCCGTGCCGGCTCGGTGGACCTGTCCGCCTTGGTCGAACGGTGGTGCCCGGTCGTGCGGGCCGGTGCGGTCGTGTCGGCCGGTGCGGTCGTGCGGGCCGGTGCGGTCGTGCGGGCCGGTGTGGTCGTCGCGTCGGTCCTCGGTTCCTGTGTGGCTGAGGGCGCCGGCGTGGCGGTGGCGGTGGCGGTGGCGCCGGGCTGTTGCGTCGCACCGCCGCCCGGGGCGGCCGTCGTACCGGAGCCGGAGCCCGCCGTGGGCGACGCCGTCGTACCCGAGTTGTCGCCGTCGGGGCCGCAGGTGCGGCCGGAGTTGATGCAGTCGACCATCTGGCGCATCAGGTCCTCGTCGAAGACGTTGATGAAGTCGCCGTGGTCGGTGACGGGCTTGTGCAGCTGCTCGGGGAAGGAGTCGACCGCGAAGAGCGGGACGGTACGGCCGCCGTCCTGGAGACTGGGTGCCTTGACGTCGTAGACGATCCGCTCCACCAGCTGCGGGATGGCGCGGAAGCCGGCCGGGCAGGAGCCGTCGGGGGCGGTGAAGGCCACGTGGGTGCGGTGGTTGGCGCTGTCGATGTTGCGGCCGTCCCAGCAGCTCTGGAACCGGAAGCTGCGCACCACGTCACTGCCCGGCGGGCACAGCGGGTACTTGTCCTTCAGCTGCCGGTCCTCGTAACCGGTGCAGCTCCAGGACGCGTTGGCGTTGCCGGGCCCGTTGACGAAGGCCTTCGCGTCGCCGGTGATGATGCGCAGCAGGCGGGGCATGGCGGTGACCTTGCCGAGCGGGTTGCCCGTGAAGGTCAGGGTGACCTGCTTGGGCGTGACGATCTGGCCCGCGTTGCCCTCCGTGCCGCCGCCCGGGGATCCGGCGTCCCGCTCCTGGGTGCCGTTCTGCAGGCGCAGCACCGGCCAGTAGTACGAGGACTTGTCGCCCTGGTCGACACAGCTCGTCCCGGCCTTCGCGAGGTCGTCGTCGCTCGCGAAGGCGTTGTTGCCCTGGTTGCCGACGTAGTCGTGGAAGTGGTGGGCGCCGTTGGAGACGCCGGGGGCGACGATGACGTTGTCGGAGTTGAACAGGCCGTTCGCGTTGACCCCGCAGTCGGAGCTGAAGGTGCCGCGCGAGGCGTCGGCCTGCTGCGGCGGGTTCGGCGCAGCAGGCGGTACGGAGGTGATGTCGGCGTAGTCGGAGACGACGGGTCCGTTGCCGCCCTGGCCGGCGCCGGTCGGCTGGGCACCCGAGGTCGGGGTGGCGGAGGACTGGGCGCCTTCGCCCGCGCCGTCGCCGCCGGGGCGCAATGTGCAGGCCGCCAGGGCGTCCAGGCCCTGCGGGCGCTCCCCCGCCTGGTCGATCGCGTCGGTGATCCGGCCGATCGCCGCGGCCCGCTGCTCCTTCAGCGGGCTCATGATCGTGTCGTCGACCGAGCCGGAGTCCTGTCCGCCGGCCTGTCCCGACTGCTGGAGCTGCCGGTAGGCATCGGCCGTCTGCCGGTCCAGCAGGGCGAGTTCGCGGTCCACGTCGGACCGGGCCGCGTCCGGTACGGCGGTGAGCCGGCTGCCGATGTCGGGGCAGTCGATCGTGGCCATGCCCGCGGACAGGACGTGTCCGGTTCCGTTCGTGCCGGATCCGTCACCCCAGCCCTCGGTCGCCGAGGCGTAGACGTTGGCCGCCACGAGGCCGCCTCCGCCCAGCATCAGGGCCATCGCTGCGAAGGTCGCGCGTCGTGCGCCGGTCGGGCGTCTGCGCCGGTTGCGTGCCAAGGTCGTCCCCTGTGTGGTGTGTGCGCCGGTCGGGCATGGAGCTCCCCGGCGTCATACGGAGGGCGGCACGGATGTGTTCAACAGAATCGCGAATTCACCGGGACCTCACAGGAAAACGCGGAACTCGCCCTTTCCCCTTCGAACACTGCCACGAACATCACAAATACGTATCGGACATTTCACGCGTCAATCTTCACACGAGGTACACACGTTGGCTAGGTTGACGCGAGGCCGCCCGGCCCTCGACGGACCGGACGCATCGGCCCAACTGCCCTACGGGGCAAGGAAGGAGCGTGTCTTCCATGGCGCCGGAGAGCCGCGACGAGGCTGCGCAGGACGAGGTTCGGCAGCGGATCGACTCCCTCTACGACCGGGCCGAGAACGAGACCGGGAACTACAACGCGACCCGGGCCATGGCCTCGGTGACGCGCTCCCGGGGCGTCCCGCCGGCCAAGCGCTCGGGGCGGCGACCGGATCCCGCTCTCGACGAGATCGCCCGGCGGTGGTTCGACGGGGCACGCGCCAAGCTCGGCCCGACCGTCCCCGCCGCGCTGCCCGCCGACCGGATGCCCGACCGACCGGCAGCGGCTGCGGGCCGCTCCCGGGGCCGGATGGGCGGCACATCGGACGCCCTGGGCGTGGGCCTGCCGGCTCGACGGCCCGATGCCCTTGAGCGCGCCGCCGACCGCGTGGTGGCCGAGCTGACGGCCGGCCGGGCGACGGATCCGGAGAGTCTCGCCCTGGCGGCACGCGAAAGCGCACGCGCTGCCCTGAACGGGTCTCGGCGGCTTGAACTGCCGAGCGGCCAGGCCGAGTTGCCTGCTCCCGACGGAACAGGTGCGTCCGGCGCGAGCACCGCGTACCTGGCACTGCCCGGCGCGGCAGCCCCGGCGGGGCCCGACACGCGTGGAGTACCGGCCGGTCTCGATCCGGTGGACCCGGCCGGCCTCGGTACCGCGCCGATGGCCGACCCCGGTCCCGTCGAGACCGCCGTCCTTCCGGTGGTCGCGCAGAGCACCCCGGTAGAGGAACCGAGGACACGCCCCGGCCCCACCGCGCCGGGGCGCCCCTCCCCCGCCGCGTCCAAGGCGAACAACCAGCGCAAGCTGGCCGCGGCGAGCGACCTGATCACCCGGTACACCGCGCGGCTCACCACAGCCACCGCGACCGCTCAGTCCGCGCCGACGACGGCCACACCGCCGGCGTCCTTCACGGCCGCACCGCCGGCATCCTTCACGGCCACACCGCCGGCATCCTTCACGGCGCCATCCCCCGCGTCGGTCACGCCCGCATCCTCCCCGCCCATGACGGCCGCACCATCCATGCCCGTTACGGCCGCACCCCTCACGCCGACGACGGCCGCACCGTCGGCTCCCGTCACGGCGACACCCACCGAGCCCGTCACAGCCGCACCACCCACGCAGCCTGCCTCCCCCGCCCCCGCACCCAGCCCGTGGCAGCAGCAGGAATGGGCAGCACCCACCGCACCCACCACAGCCCAACCACCCACACCACCCACCTCCCCAGACCCCGCAACCACCCCGTGGCAGCAGCCGGAATGGGCGGCAGTCACCACGCCCGGTGCGGCGGTGACCGCGATGCCGGTCGTGGACGCCTCGACCGCCACCCCGGCCTCCGGGACCGACACCGCTTCCCTCGCCGCGCTCGCCGAGTCGCCCCGGGCCGTGCGGGCCGCCAAGGCCATCGCGTTTGCCCGGGCGCAGATCGGCAAGCCCTGTGTGTGGGGTGCGACCGGGCCGGACTCGTACGACTGCTCCAGCCTCACCCAGGCCGCCTGGAAGGCCGCCGGGGTCCCGCTGCCGCGGGCCGCGTACCAGCAGGCGCTCGCCGGTGCGCCGGTCACGCTCGCCGGGATCGAGCCCGGCGACCTGGTCCTCTTCTTCGACGACGACCGGCACGTGGGCCTCCATGTCGGCGGCGGCATGATGGTGCACGCGCCGGGCCCGGGATCGTCGATACGCGAGGAGTCGATCTACGGCGCCGGGGAGTCGGCGATCCACCGGATCGTGCGGCCCGCCTGAGCGGTCCGCGGGCCGGGACGACCGGAACCGGGGTCAGCCCCGGCGCCGGTGTGCGCGCCGGCTCTCGTAGTGGTCGAGCAGGGTCTGCGCCAACGGGCGGTAGGTCAGGCCCAGTTCCTCGATGCTGCGGCTGTTGTCGACGCGGAAGCGGATGCCGAGGTGCCTGCGGATGTAGTCCTGGGTGAGACCGAAGGCGGGGCCCAGGACTCGGACCGGCCAGTGCGGAAGCCTGGTGCGCGGCAGCCGGAGGTCTCGGGGGTGGCGGGCGAGGAGGATGCGGGCCATCTCGTGGAACGACGTCATGGTGTCGGCCGCCACGATGTACCGCCCTTGCGCGGCCGGGTTCTCGGCGGCGGCGATGTGCGCGTCGGCCACGTCCCGGACGTCCGCCGTGGTGAAGCTGAAGTCCGGTGCGCCGTAACAGAAGTAGCCCTGGAACAGCTCGTCCAGCAGGAAGAGGCTGCCGGAGTCGGACGCGGGGGTGAACGAGGGCCCGAGGATCAGCCCGGGGTTGACCGACACCATGCGCCAGCGGTCCTGCGCCGCCTCGGCCGCCCACGCGGCGCGTTCCGCCACCGTCTTGGCGTAGTGGTACGGATTGTTCTCGACGGTGCTGGTGGTGTTGAAGTACCGCTCGGAGAGGACCTGGCCGTCCATCGCGAGCACGTCGGCGTAGTCGCCGAAGATCGCGCCCACGGTGGACGTGAACACCAGCGTGTGCACCTCCGGGGTCCGCTCGATCGCCCCCAGTACGTTGCGGGTGCCCAGCAGCGCCGGGTCCACGACGTCCCGTCGGCCGTCCTTGATCCGCTCCGGCATCAGGAACGGTGCGGCCACATGGAAGACGACCGCGCAGTCACGGAACGCCGCATCGAAGGTGCCGTCCTCGATCAAGTCGGCCTCGAACAGCCGGAGTCGGCCGGGGAACGCTTCCTGCAGCTCCCACAGCGGCCGGACCTTGGCCGCGTCGGCCCTGTTCCGCACGGTGGCGTGGACCTGGTAGCCCCGTTCCAGCAGGCGTCGCACCAGATGGCTGCCGACGAAGCCGCTGCCGCCCGTCACCGCTACGCTCGTTCCCGCGTGTCCACCCACGCCCGCCCTCCCCTTCCCGCCGTCCGAGGACAGGGTCGGGCACCGGCCGCTCCAGGGGAACACCCCGGACCATAAGGCGACGCTGGGCAAGTCATAAGATCCACTTATGGGGTCATAGACAGGACCCGCGTACCAACTTAGGTCTGCCTTAGCTTAGGCTTCCTGATCAAGTCGCCCATTCAGACGCGAAGGGAACCTGATCATGCCGCGCCCCCTGCGGGTAGCCATCGTCGGAGCCGGCCCCGCCGGGATCTACGCCGCCGACGCCCTGCTCAAGTCCGAGGTGGCCGCCGACCCCGGTGTGTCCATCGACCTCTTCGAGCGGATGCCCGCCCCGTTCGGCCTGATCCGGTACGGCGTCGCCCCCGACCACCCGCGCATCAAGGGCATCGTCACCGCCCTGCACCAGGTGCTCGACAAGCCGCAGATCCGGCTGTTCGGCAACGTCGACTACCCGACCGACATCAGCCTGGACGACCTGCGCGCCTTCTACGACGCGGTGATCTTCTCCACCGGCGCCATGGCCGACCGCGAACTGTCCATACCCGGCATCGACCTGGACGGCTCCTACGGCGCCGCCGACTTCGTCTCCTGGTACGACGGCCACCCGGACGTCCCGCGCACCTGGCCGCTTCAGGCCGAGAAGGTCGCCGTCCTCGGTGTCGGCAACGTCGCCCTCGACGTGGCCCGCGTCCTCGCCAAGACGGCCGACGAGCTGCTGCCGACCGAGATCCCACCGAACGTCTACGACGGCCTGAAGGCCAACAAGGCCGTGGAGATCCATGTCTTCGGCCGGCGCGGCCCCGCCCAGGCGAAGTTCAGCCCGATGGAGCTGCGCGAACTGGACCACTCGCCGAACATCGAGGTCATCGTCGACCCCGAGGACATCGACTACGACGAGGGCTCGATCGAGACCCGGCGCGGCAACAAACAGGCCGACATGGTGGCCAAGACCCTGGAGAACTGGGCGATCCGCGACGTCGGCGACCGCCCGCACAAGCTTTTCCTGCACTTCTTCGAGTCCCCCACGGAGATCCTCGGCGAGGACGGCAGGGTCGTCGGCCTGCGCACCGAGCGCACCGCCCTCGACGGCACCGGCAACGTCAAGGGCACCGGCGAGTTCAAGGACTGGGACGTCACCGCGGTCTACCGCGCGGTCGGCTACCTCTCCGAGAAGCTGCCCAAGCTGCCCTGGGACATCGACTCGGGCACCGTCCCGGACGAGGGCGGCCGGGTCATCGAGGAGGGCGGCGCCCATCTTCAGTCCACCTACGTCACCGGCTGGATCCGGCGCGGTCCCGTCGGTCTGATCGGCCACACCAAGGGCGACGCCAACGAGACCGTCGCCAACCTGCTGGACGACTACGCGGGCGGCCGGCTGCACACCCCGGCCTCGCCGGACCCGGAGGCGGTGGACGCCTTCCTCGCCGAGCGCGAGGTCCGCTTCACCACCTGGGAGGGCTGGTACAAGCTGGACGCCGCCGAGCGCGCCCTGGGCGAGCCGCAGGGCCGTGAGCGCGTGAAGATCGTCGAGCGCGAGGACATGCTGCGGGAGAGCGGGGCGTAAGTCCGGGACTCCGCAAGGCTCGCGAGGGGCCGGCGCCGATGCGCCGGCCCCTCGCCGTGTCACGCATGAACGCGCTGCGTCCGGCGCGGGCCCGCCCGTGTCGCCGGAGCGCACCGCCTCGGGTTCCGCCTGTGCGCGCCGGTGGCGAAAACCCCGGCGGCTCGGGCCCGTTGCAGTCCGCGCCACCGCGGGGCGGCACCCGTGACGGGCCGCCGACGCCCCCGAGCGGCTCAGCGTGCCGCGAGTTCGCGGCGGCCCGCCACCGTCAGGAGCACGGTCAGCAGGGCGAGCACGGCCGTCTGGGCGAGGCCGCCGCCGGTGTACGCGGCGGCCCCGGGCAGCCGGAGCCAGGGGTAGACGGCGGCGACGCGCACGGCCAGCAGGAGCAGACCGAGCGCGGCGAGGGCGAGGGCACCACCGGGCGCGACGCTCGCCGCGCGGCGCGCGCTCCACAGCAGCCGGCCGAGGGCGGCGACGGCGAAGCAGTTGGCGGGCCCCCACACCAGGTCGTCGGCGACGGGCATGAGCACCAGGGACGCGCCCGTCACCACGCACGCCGCCATGAAGACCAGACCGGGGGTGCCGGCGGGCAGCCGGGCCGGGGGTGCGTCGCGGTGGTGGGCGGCGCACAGCGCGAGGGCGGGCAGCCAGGCGAGCAGCGCCAGCGTCACGACGAACGCCGGCTCCGTGATGACCGTCGCCCCGGTCAGCGAGCGGACCAGCGGCCACAGGCTGGGCACCGCGGCCACCAGGGCGCCGATCCGGGCGAGGCGACGACGGTCGTACAGGAGGGCGAAATAGGCGACCGCCCAGCCGAGCGGCAGGATCCACTGGGCGACGGCGACCGTCGCGGCGAGCAGGCCGTGGTCGGTGAAGTCCGCCAGGAACAGCCGCCGTTCTGCGCCGCCCCGGGTGAAGGACCAGGTCAGCCGCAGGATCGGTGCGACGACCGCGGAGGCCGCCAGGAGCAGGACGGCGGCCAGCGCGAAGAGCCGTGCGCCCGATCCGAGCAGGACGTAGCGCCGGGGTGCCCCGGCGGCGCCGAGGCGGCTGCGCACCGCCAGGGCGGCGATGCTCGCCACCTCGCCGAGCGTGGGCCGGCTCTGGTCCTGGGTCTCGCGGTCGAGGTCCTCCAGATACGTCTCGACCATCTCTTCCTCCCGTTCCCGCCGGTAGTAGGCGGGGAGCAGGCGCAGGACGGTGCGGTAGCGGGTCTCCAGCAGTGTGGTCATGCGTAGCCTCCCGCCAGTCCGGGTGCGGTGGGGGGTTCGAGCCCGGCCGGGCCCGCGGCGGGGCGGGCGGGCGTGCCGGCGCGGCGGCCCTCGGCGATGCGCCGCTTGGCCGCCCCGGCGCCTGCGGCCATCCGCTCGGCCTCCGCGTCCAGGGCGGCCACTCCGTCGTCGGTGAGCCGGTAGTAGCGCCGCAGCCGGCCCTGCTGGACCTCTTCCCGGTCCAGCACGATCAGGCCGTCCGCGGTGAGCCGGTCCAGCACTCCGTAGAGCGTGCCGACCCGCAACTGCACCTCTCCGCCGGAGAGTTCCTCCACCTCGCGCAGGATGCCGTAGCCGTGGCGAGGCTGGTCCGCGAGCGCCGTGAGGACGAAGAACGCCGCCCGGGTCATGCTCTTCGCTGTCATGCGGCCAGGATATATCGCCTGCCGATATATATCGAGCGCTGCTCCTGAAAACTGCGAGAACGGGGTCCGCCCCTAAGCGGATGGGTGGGCGGACCCCGTTCGCCGGACCATTGTGGAAGCCGTGCGAGGGCGCGACCACGTGTGAACGACGGCCGTCCGACGCGTGCCCCGAGCGCCCCGGGTGCAGGGCGCGCGTCCCGTGCGCGGGGGCGTCCGTCCGTCGCGACGCGCCGCCTCCCGGCCCCGGACGACGTGGCGCCCCGCGGAGCGGTGATACTGGAAGGCGCACCCGCCCCCATCAGCAGATTGGCTCATGTCGAACTCCATCGCCGACCGCGCCGCCAGCCCGCAGACCTTCTGGGCGGCCCGTGGCCGCCACACCGGTCCTGTCCCCGAGGAGGTCGTCCGCCGCACCCTGTGCCGGCACAAGGAGAGCGGCGACATCGACGACTTCGCCGAGCCCCCCGTACCCGAGGACGCGGCCCGGCGCGTGTTCGAGGCGCGCTGGCGGGTCGCCGGCACGGTGACCGTGCGGGCCCGGCTCACCCTCGGGACAGGGGAGGGCAGGCGGCCGGGGCACGAGTGGCGGCTCGTCGCGGAGGCGGAGCGCCCGTGGGACGAGGCATGGCCCTCGCCGGCGACGCTGTTCTGGCCGGAGGGCGCAGCGGGCGAGGACGGTTCCTGGGACCACCACGCCACGGTGACCGGAGTGCGCCTGAGGCAGGTCAACGCGCTGCCCGCGGACGACAAGGAGATGCGGCGCAGGCTGCGGGACGCGGCGCGCGAGGCGTGGTGCCTCAATGTCGTCGTGCACGAGGCGATGACCCCGGACGAGCAGGGCACACTGCCGCTGGCCCGGCTGCTGCCGCCGGGCCTCAGGCACCGGGTGGTGGAGCACCGTGCCGCGCCGCACCAGTTCCGTGCCGTCAACTGGGCACTGAAGGACCTCGGCGTCGAGGTGCCGCGCGGCGGCGCGGTGCTGCTGCCCCCGGACCCGGCTCCGGAGGGTTACGACAGCCGCGAGCACACGGTCCGCAGCGTCTTCCTGGACGGTTCCGAGCCCGTCGAACTCCTCGCGGCCCTGCGGCACTTCGCCGCCCTGCCCCGGCCGCTGCCGCGGGAGATCGAGGAGGCGCTGACCGATCTGCGGGACAACTGGACCCTGATGACCCTCCAGGAGGAGCTGGAGCGTGAACGGCTGCAGGTCGCCCGGTACGCCGAGGCGCTGGAGGCGATGACCAAGTCCCGTGACCTGTACAAGGAGGCCGCCGAGCAGGCCCTGGAGGCCCTCGCCGCCTACCGTGACGTCCCCGCGCCCACCCTTCCGCAACAGCAGCCCGCGTCCCGGGCGCCCGGTGCGCTGCAGCAGCTGACCCGGACGTTCGAGCGGCTGAGGTTCACGGCCAAGGGCCCGCGACACTCGCCGCCCGCGGCGGAGAGCGGCAGCCTGGAGCCGGCCGACGGCACGGACCGGTCGTCGTAGCCGTCCAGTCGGAACCCGGAGGGAGGCCACATGGATTCCACCACCGCCCTGCTGGTGATCGGCGCCGTCGTCGCGGCGGTGCTGCTCGCGGTCGCCCTCGGCCTGCTGGTACGGCTGGTGCGCGCCCGGCGCACGCTGCGGCGGGCCGGGCTGCCGACGGGCCCGCGCTGGGTGTTCTGGGGCGCGGTCGCCTATCTGCTGCTCCCCACCGACCTGCTGCCCGACCCCGTCTACCTGGACGACATCGCCGTCCTGCTGCTCGCGCTGCGCAGCCTGCGCGCCGCCCGGCCGCTACCGCCCGGTCCGGACGTGCCCTGAACGGCCGCCGCGGGCCTGATCATGGAGTGATGCAGACCGAGTTCACCGGTATACCCGGTACGCCGAAGGCCCCGGACGTGGCCGTGGTCGTCGATGTCATGCGGGCGTTCACCGTGGCCGCCTGGGCGTTCCGGCGCGGTGCCGAGCGGATCGTCTTCGCCGGTACGCAGCGGGAGGCCCTGGAGCTGAAGGCGCGTCACCCGGGCTGGCTCGCCTTCCAGGACGGCGAGCCGGTGCCGGGGTTCGACCTGGCCAACTCGCCCGCGCGGCTGCGTTCGCTGGACGTGCGGGGCCGTACGGTCGTACAGAAGACCACCGCCGGAACGGCCTGGGCGCTCGCCGTGGCGGACGCCGGCCTGCTGCTGTGCGCGAGCTTCGTGGTGGCCGGTGCGACCGCCGAGGTGCTGCGCCGGGCCCGGCCGGGGACGGTGACCTTCGTCGTCACCGGGGACGGCGGCCGGGCCGAGGAGGATCTCGCCTGCGCCGAGTACATCGCGGACCGCGTCCGGGCGGCCGACGCGGACCCCGCCCCCTACCTCGAACGGGCCCGGCGCTCCGACGCCGCCGCCCGGCTCGCCGACGGCGTGCGCCGGGGCTGGACCGGTGTCCATCCCGACGACGTGGCGATGTGTCTGGAGGCGGACGCCTTCCCGTTCGCCATGTCGGCCGCCCGGGTGGACGGTCGTCTGGTGCTGCGTCCGGTGGACACCGGGCGCCCGGGGCCGGACCGTGCGGGACCGGCACGACCGGCCGGCTGAGCCGGCGCGCGGCCTGGGTGCGGAGCGGCATCGCCGCCGCGGGCGCGCCCAGGCCGCGCGCCGTGACGGCGGGCGGCGGCGGGCCAGGGCGCGTCCCGCAGCCGCGACGGGCCCGGTCGGGTGGCTCCACGGCGGCACACCTCGACCGTCCCCGTCCCTTCCCCCCGGTTCTCTCCCTGTTTCCCGCTCCTACCAGGTGCGTCGCACGGTCCTCCAGGCGCATTCTTGCTGTGTCATCCACCCGAAGGCGCACGGGACGAGGTAGGGGCGATGACTGGGAGCGGTGGCGAGCAGGCGGTCCGCACGCGGGCCCGGCTGGCCGCGCTGCTGGCCGACACCTCGACCGGCGCGCTCGGTGCGGCCGGCGGCCGGGTGGCGGCCGTGTATCTGCGCTCCGGCACCCCGGGCCTGCTGCGTCTCGCGGCCCTCGCGGGGCTGCCCGGCCCGCTGTTCCGGCCCTGGTGGCGACTGCACGTGCACCGCCCCTTCCCCGTCGCCGACGCCTACCGCCTCGGCGTACCCGTGGTGCTGGCGAACGCCGCCGAGACGGTGCGCCGGTATCCGCAGTTCGCGGCGGCCCTGCCCTTCCCGTTCGGATCGGTGCATGTGCCGGTGCCGGGCGGGAGCGAGCCGCTCGGGGTGCTCATGGTGTTGCGCCCGGCGGTGACGGACACCGCGGACGAGTTGCTGGACCAGGAGCTGCTCGACAGGCTCGCCGAAGGCCTGGGCGCCGAGCTGCTCGGGCTCGCCGACGGCGACCCGGGTGCGGTGGTCTGGGACCGTGAGCCGCTGTGTGTCCGGCCGCCCGCGAGCCGCCCCGCGCAGGCCGTCGTGGCGCGGTTCGACTGGGATCCCGTGACCTCGGCGGTGCGCGCGGACGACCGGCTGCATGCCCTTCTCGGGCTGTCCCCCGGCGGCTTCGAGGGGACGGACACGGCGCTCGCGCAGGCACTGGCCCCGCACGACGCGCACCTGGTCCTGGCCGCGCTGCGCGACACCGCGGCCGGGAAGCCGCCCGCCGCGCCGCTGTACCTGCGGGCCCGGGACGGCACGCCGCGGCTGCTGGACCTGTGGCCGGCCACCGAGGGCGGGGCCGGGGAGCAGGTCGGCGGGGTGGTGGTCGCCCCGGGGCGCGCCGAGTCCGCGGACGGCGCGGCCGACCTGCTGCCGCAGGGCGTGTTGTGCCTGGACCGGCTGGGGCTGATCGTGTACGCCAACGAGGCCGCGGCCCGGCTCGCCGGCCGGGACCGGGAGTGGCTGCTCGGGCGCTCGCTCTGGGAGGCGATGCCGTGGCTGGCCGGTGCGCCGTACGACGACCATCTGCGCGGCGCGCTGTTGTCCCCGGGCCCGGTGCACTTCCATGTGCGCCGGCCGGCCGGGGGACGCGGCGAGCCCGGTGCGGACGACTGGCTCGCCGTGTCGGTGCACTGCAGCGAGGACCTGCTGAGCTGCACGCTCGTCCCGGCCAGCAGGATGGACCCACCGGCCGGGCCGGCCGTCGAGGAGCACGTCCTGGAGGACACGGTGACGGTCGGCGGCTCGATGGCGCCGCTGTACCGGCCGATCGCCCTGGCCATCGCGCTGACGGACGCGGTGACCGCCCGGCAGGTGTCGGCGGTGGTGGTGCGGGAGCTGCTGCCCGCGTTCGGCGGCGGGTGCCTCGCCATCTATCTGCTCCAGGAACGGCATTTCTATCTCGCCTGGGAGACGGGCTTCCCGCAGGGGTTCCTCGATCCGTTCGAGGGGATCGGCCTCGACGCGCGGCTGCCGGGTGTGGAGTGCCTGACCACGGGCCGGCCGCTGTTCTTCGAGTCGATGCAGCAGATGGCGGCCGCCTACCCGGGCATCCCGCTGGACGCGGACGAGGGCGCCCGGGCCTTCCTGCCGCTGATCGCCTCCGGCCGGCCGGTCGGCTCGTGCATCCTCGGCTTCGACCGCTCGCGCGGCTTCAGCGCCGAGGAGCGCACGGTCCTCACCGCGCTCGCCGGGCTGATCGCGCACGCCATGGAGCGCGCCCAGCGCTACGACAGCGAGGCGGCCCTCGCCCGTGGCCTGCAGCAGGCGCTGCTGCCCCGCCGGCTGTCGACGCATCCGCAGGTGGAGACCGCAGGCCGGTACCTGCCGGGCACTCAGGGCATGGACGTGGGCGGCGACTGGTACGACGTGGTCGAGGCGGGCGGCGGGCTCGCGCTGGTGATCGGTGATGTGCAGGGGCACGGGGTGCAGGCGGCGGCCACCATGGGGCAGCTGCGCAGTGCCGTACGGGCGTTCGCGCTGGGCGACCGGCCGCCCGACGAAGTGCTCAGCGGAACCAACCACCTGCTGATCGATCTCGATCCCGGTCAGTTCGCCAGTTGCTGCTATCTGCGGCTGGACCCCGCCACCGGCCGAGCCAGGATCGCGCGGGCGGGACATCCGCCGCCGCTGCTGCGCTCTCCCGACGGGCGGACCCGGCTGCTTCACGTCCCCGGCGGTGTCGTTCTCGGGGTGGATCCGCAGGCCCGGTACCCGGTGGCCGAGCTGCTGCTGGAGCCGGACGCGATCCTCGCGCTGTACACGGACGGGCTGGTGGAGCGGCCGGGCGCGGACATCGACGACGGCATCGAGGCGCTGCGGCTGGCGCTCGCCAGGGCCGGGGCCGCCGCCGGGCGCCAGGGCGGGCGGTCGCTGGCCGGAGTCGCCGACCGGCTCACGGCCACGGCCCGGCATGCCACCGACCGCCCCGACGATGTCGCGCTGCTGCTCGCAGCCCGCCGTTCGAGCCCCGTACGCGTGCGGTGAGCGGACCGCGCGACGCCGAACGGCCGTAGCCACCTCGGGTGATGGTCTCGCCGGAGCGGGCCGGGCAGTGTAGACATGGGCACATGGTGCGACTGCCCGGCCGAAGTGCGACCCGGCCGCCCCGACCTTCCGGGCCCCCGCGCGCATCGCAGAGCCCGGGGCCGCAGGGCTCGGGCGGGAACGGCGGCGGTCCCGGGGCGCTGCGGTCGGTGGTGACCGGGCGCAGCGTCGCCGGGCAGGTGTTCGTACTCCAGGTGGTGATCGTGCTGCTGCTGATCGTCGCGGCCGTGGTGGCACAGGTGCTCCAGGTGCGGCGCGACAGCGACATGGATGCCGAGAACCGGTCGCTCGCCGTGGCCCAGTCGTTCGCGAACGCGCCGGGCACGGCGGCCGCGCTGCGCGCCCCGGACCCGACGGCCATCCTCCAGCCCAAGGCCGAGGCCACGCGCAAGGCGACCGGCGTGGACTTCGTCGTCGTGATGAACACCGACGGGATCCGCTACACGCACCCCAAACCCAACCGCATCGGCAAGAAGTTCGTCGGCACCATCGGCCCCGCGCAGGCCGGCGGCACGGTCGTGGAGCACGTCAACGGCACCATAGGGCCGCTGGTTCAGGTGGTGGTGCCCGTGAAGGACTCCGCCGGCAAGGTGGTGGGCCTGGTGTCGGCGGGCATCACCACCGCGCACGTGGGCGGTGCCGCCAAGCAGCAGCTGCCCCTGCTGCTCACGGCGGCAGCGGCGGCGCTCGCGCTGGCCACCGCGGGCACGGCCCTGGTCAGCAGACGGCTGCTGCGCCAGACGCACGGCCTCGGGCCGTACGAGATGACCCGGATGTACGAGCACCACGACGCGGTGCTGCACGCGGTCCGGGAGGGTGTGCTGATCGTCGGCGACGAAGGCCGGCTGCTGCTCGCGAACGACGAGGCGCACCGCCTGCTGGACCTGCCCGAGGACGCCGAGCGGCGCAGCGTGCTGGAGCTGGGCCTGGACGACGAGACGGCGGCGCTGCTGGCCTCGGGCCGGGTGGCCACGGACGAGGTGCACCTGGTCAAGGACCGGCTGCTGGCCATCAACCAGCGGCCCACCGATCTGCGCGGCGGCCCGGCCGGCAGCGTCACCACGCTGCGCGACTCCACCGAGCTGCGCGCCCTGTCCGGCCGGGCGGAGGTGGCGCGCGAGCGGCTGAACATGCTGTACGACGCCGGGGTGGGCATCGGCACCAGCCTGGACGTGTCCCGTACCGCCGAGGAACTGGCCGAGCTGGCGGTCCCGCGGTTCGCGGACTTCGCGACCGTGGACCTGTTCGACGCGGTGCTGCACGGCGAGGAGCCCAAGCCGGGCACCGCACTGCGCCGCGCCGCCTGTGCCGGCATCCGCGAGGACTCCCCGCTGTATCCGGTCGGCGAGCGGATCCGGTTCGTGGCCACCTCGCCGCAGGCGCGCAGCCTGACCAGCGGGCAGTCGGTCCTGGAGCCCGTGCTGCGCGAGGCGCCCGGCTGGCGCGCGCAGAACCCGGAGCGCACCGGTCGGGTCCTGGCGTACGGCATCCATTCGCTGATCACGGTGCCGCTCCGGGCGGGCAGTCTGGTGCTGGGCGTGGCGAACTTCTGGCGTGCGGAGAAGCCGCAGCCGTTCGACTCGGAGGAACTGGCGCTCGCCGAGGAGCTGGTGGCGCGGGCGGCGGTGTCCATCGACAACGCCCGCCGGTACACCCGCGAGCACAGCATGGCGGTCACGCTGCAGCGCAGTCTGCTGCCGCGCTCGCTGCCGGAGCAGGACACGCTGGAGATCGCCTACCGCTATCTGCCGGCGCAGTCCGGGGTGGGCGGCGACTGGTTCGACGTGCTGCCGCTGTCCGGTGCCCGGGTGGCGCTGGTGGTGGGGGACGTGGTGGGGCACGGGCTGCACGCGGCGGCCACCATGGGCCGGCTGCGCACGGCGGTGCACAACTTCTCCGCGCTGGATCTGCCGCCCGACGAACTCCTCGGTCTGCTGGACGAGCTGGTGGCCCGAATCGACCAGGACGAGGCCGCCGCGGACGGCTTCGCGTCGATCGCCGGCGCGACCTGTCTGTACGCGGTGTACGACCCGGTCGCAGGGCACTGCAGCCTGGCCCGGGCCGGCCATCCGCCGCCCGCGCTGGTGCACTCCGACGGCCGGGTGGAGTTCCCGGAGGTGCCGGCCGGGCCACCGCTGGGTCTGGGCGGGCTGCCGTTCGAGACGGCCGAGCTGGAGCTGTCGGAGGGCAGCAGGCTGGTGCTGTACACCGACGGCCTGGTGGAGGACCGTGAGCGGGACATCGACGTCGGTCTCGAACTGCTGAGCGGCGCCCTGCGCGACACGCCGGGCGCCTCACCGGAGGAGACCTGCCGCGCCGTGCTGGACCGGCTGCCGCCCCGGCCGAACGACGATGTCGCGCTGATCGTCGCCCGGACCCGGGTGCTGGGCGCCGACCGGGTCGCCGAGTGGCAGGTGCCGTCCGACCCGGCGGCGGTGTCCGAGGTGCGGTCAGCGGTGACCCGGAAGCTCGCGGACTGGGGCCTGGAGGAGCTGGACTTCACCACGGAGCTGATCCTGAGCGAGCTGGTCACCAACGCCATCCGCTACGGGCGCGGTCCGATCGGGGTACGGCTGCTGCGCGACCGCACGCTGATCTGCGAGGTGTCCGACCGCAGCACGACCTCGCCGCATCTGCGGTACGCGGCGACCACCGACGAGGGCGGCCGGGGTCTGTTCCTGGTCGCGCAGCTCGCCGAGCGCTGGGGCACCCGTTACACCCCCGAAGGCAAGATCATCTGGGCGGAGCAGCCGGTGCCGTAGACCTCCGCGGAACGGTGTTCGGGAATTGTGTTGAGGACACGTCAGCCGACGGGTGATGATCTCCGGCATGTTCTCACGCAGGAATCGCCGCCCGAAGTCGCCCGATCTCGTCAAGGCCTGGGAGTCCCTGGACTCGGGGGATGTGCCCGGTGCGCTGCGGCAGTTGCGGGCGGCCGGTGAGGAGCAGCCGCTCGCGGAGGTGGCCCTGGTGGTGCGGCGAGCCGCGGCAGCGGCGGGCTTCGACGACCTCTCGGAGGCCGCCGCGGCTCTCGTCGCCGACCCCGGACGCCCCAGGGCGCTCTTCGACTTCGGGTACGCGTGCGTCGAACGCGGCGTGTCCTACCTGGCGATCCCGCCGCTCCGCGAGGCACTGCGCCGCAGCGACGGTTCACCGGTCGTGCTGCGGGAACTGGTGTCGGCGTACGAGGACGAGGGCCGGCACCGCGAGGCGGTCACCGAACTCGTCCGGCACGAAGGGACGTTCAAGGACTGGCCGGACCGCTATCTGCTGGTGTTCAACGCCGTGCTGGCGGGCGACCTGGAGCTGGCCCGGCGCCAGCACGCACTCTTGACCGACCCCGAGGACGCGCAGTGGCAGCCGGCGCGGGACCGGCAGAGCCGGGTGCTGGAGCGCGCGGCCGACGCCGAGCGGGTGTCCTCGCTGGACCTGACCGATCTGCGCGGCTGGCAGTACGTGATCGCCGGCACGGTCCTCGGCACCCTGTCGCCGTACGGCTTCGACGCGGGCATGCACGGCCGCTACGCGTGGCTGCAGGACACCCCGGGCGGCTGTCTGCGCGGTCTGCTGCGGCTGCGCACCCTGCTGGAGGCCACCGAGCTGCGGCCCCGGTCGGTGTCGCTGCTGCCCGACCGGGACTCGCGGATCCTCGGTCTCGCCGCGGCCGAGGTGCTGGACCTGCCGGCCGAGCCGTTCGCGCCCGGCCGGACGGACACAGTGGTCGTCGCCTACGACCTCGACGGGCTGGCGGCGCACGACGGCGGCCCGGAGATCGTCGGGCAGCTCTTCGAGCGCGTACCTGGACAGGTGCTGCACGCGCACGCGAGCTGCTGGACGGACCCGCCCGCGATCACCCCGGACAGCGTGGGCCTGCTGCCCCAGTCGGTGGTGCCGCCCTGGGGTGAGCGGCTGCGCGCGGGCGCCGACGGCGGCGTCGAGCGTGGCCCCGCGGACGACCGCCCGGAGGCGGAGCTCGCCGCCGAGGTGACGGCCGCCGACTCCGCCGCCGATCCGGGGGACGGCGAGGGCCCGGCGGACGACGACGCGCCGTTCGCCGCGTTCGCCGGCGCCGTCAAGGGCACCTGGCTGCGCGGCGACCGGGCGCGCGTGGCCTCCGCCGGGCCCGTCCCGAGTTCCCGCTTCGCCTGAGCGGAGGAGGCGGTCAGCCGCTGAGCCGCTCGCGCAGCAGCTCCTTGCCCATCTCGGCGCCCTTGCGGCTGTCGGCCTGAGCCTTGTGGAACAGGTCCATGAGCTCGCGGTCGTTGTCGCGTTCGGCGTCCTGGATGTACGTCTCCAGGCGCAGGGCGTTGTCCAGGCACGCTTCGACGTACCAGATGAGGTCGTAGTTCTTGTCGCGGGTACCGGTGATGCCACCTGTCTCACTGGAGCTGGTCATACGGGGTCTCCTCCTTCTGTCGACCCTGCGGCGTTCTCCTTTCGGAGACTGACGGGTACCCGTACGACCTGCGGACACACCGCCCCGATGGTCAGCCGAGGGCGCGGTCGAGGTTGAAGGCGGCGCTGATCAGGGACAGGTGGGTGAACGCCTGCGGGAAGTTCCCCTGTTGCTCGCCGGTACGGCCGATCTCCTCCGCGTACAGCCCGAGGTGGTTGGCGTAGGTGAGCATCTTCTCGAAGGCCAGCCGGGCCTCGTCGAGCCGGCCGGCCCGCACCAGCGCCTCCACGTACCAGAAGGAGCAGATGGAGAAGGTGCCCTCGTCGCCGCGCAGTCCGTCGGGGCTGGCCTGCGGGTCGTAGCGGTAGACCAGGGAGTCGGAGACCAGGTCCTCGGTGAGGGCGTCCAGGGTGGACAGCCACTTGGGGTCGGTGGGCGCGATGAACTTGGCGAGCGGCATCATCAGCAGCGAGGCGTCCAGCACATCGCCGTCCTCGTGCTGGACGAAGGCGCCCCGGCGCTCGGACCAGCCGCGGTCCATGATCCGCCGGTATATGGTGTCCCGGGCCTGGCGCCAGCGGCGATGGTCGGCGGGCAGCCCGCGGTGGGTGGCGAGGCGGATGGCCCGCTCGATCGCGACCCAGCACATCAGCCGCGAGTACAGGAAGTTCTTGCGGCCGCCACGGGTCTCCCACACGCCCTCGTCGGGCTGGTCCCAGTGGGCGCAGACCCAGTCGACCAGGCGGCACACGTCGTCCCACTGGCGGCTGGAGATCGGCTGCGCCCACTTGTCGTACAGGTAGATCGAGTCGATCAAGGCGCCGTAGATGTCCAGCTGGAGCTGGCCGGCGGCGTCGTTGCCGACCCGGACCGGGGCGGAGCCCAGATGACCCTCCAGGTGCGGCAGCTCGCGCTCGGGCAGGTCGGTGCGGCCGTCGATGCCGTACATGATCTGCAGCGGCGGCGCGGGGCTGTCCGTGTCGCAGGGGCTGACGTGCGTGGTCAGGAAGCGCATGAACGCCTCCGCCTCCCCGGCGAAACCGAGCCGCAGCAGCGCGTACACGGCGAAGGCGGCGTCCCGCACCCACACATACCGGTAGTCCCAGTTCCGCTCGCCGCCGAGCTGCTCGGGCAGGCTGGTGGTGGGGGCGGCGACGATGGCGCCGGTGGGGGCGTAGGTGAGCAGCTTCAGGGTCAGGGCGGAGCGGTGCACCATCTCGCGCCAGCGGCCCCGGTAGCGGGACTGGTGCAGCCAGTGCCGCCAGTAGGCGACCGTGGCGTTGAACTGGTGCTCGGCCTCGGCGTGGGCGCAGCCGCGGGGGGCCACCGCGTCGCCCACCTGGTCGAGGGCGAACACCGCCGACTCGCCTTCGCCGAGCTTGAAGTCGCCGCGCGCGTCCCGGTCGTCGCACTCCAGCTCGACCGTGGAGATCAGCGCCAGGGACCGCTCGGCGGACTCGAAGACGATGGTGCCGCCCATGGTGAGCAGGGTGTGCGGGGCCGCGCCGTAGTCGAACCGCGGGGCGACCAGCACCCGGAAGGGTACGGTGCCGCGGACACAGACCACGCGCCGGATCAGCCGGTGCCGGCCCTCCTCGCCCGGGCCGGCCGCGTCGTCGGAGGTGACCGGCATGAAGTCCTGCACCTCGCCGACGCCGTCCTCGGTGAAGAACCGGGTGATCAGTACGTTGGTGTCGGGGAAGTAGAACTGCTTGGTCCGCGCGGGTACGGCGGCGGCCAGCTCGAAGCAGCCGCCGCGCTCGGCGTCGAGGACGGCCGCGAAGACGCTCGGGGAGTCGAAGGACGGACAGCAGTACCAGTCGATCGTGCCGTTCGTGCCGACCAGGGCCACACTGCGCAGGTCGCCGATGAGTCCGTGCTCGGCGATCGGCAGGTAGCGGGGGTGGGAGCGGACGTCCTCGGGAAACGGGGTCTCGGCCATCTGCGGCCTCCCGGTGGGCGGTGCGAGATGTTTTCCAGCTTAGGTGCGAGTGCTCTCGGGTGGCGTGGGAAGGCGCTGCGGGGAATGGTGAGAGTGTGCCCCGTTCGGCGGCACCGGCACGGATGCGGTCATCCGGACCGAGGAGGAGGCATCATGTCGACGATCACACCCGACGAGTCCCGGTCGTCCGACGACCACTGCACCCCGGACGCCCTGCTCCACTCCGCACCCTCCAGGGATGTCACCCCGGAGGATCTGGTGATGGCGGCGGGCAGGGACGTCACACCGAAGAACCTCGACTGGGCACGCCGCAAGATGGAGAAGGAGGGCCCGACAGCCATCGAGAGGCTGATGCCGTAGGGCGGTCCGGGGAAACAGAGGGCTCATTGCCAACGGGGGCACGTCAGCCGACGCGCGGGGCCGTATTCATGTGCGGCCCCGCCGCGGGCCGCGATCCCCCTACGGCGAGTGGTCGTCGGCCACGCACACCACCCGCACCCAGCACACCGCGTTGTTGCCGAAACCACCCCGGTTCCAGCACTGGTCGAGTGGCTGGCTGCGACCACCGGCGTCGGTCGCCCGCGCGCCCACCGCGTATTCGCCGGGCACCGCGACCCAGTCGTGATGCCAGCGGCGCCACGCCCACCTGTGCCCGTCCGCCGCCGGCTCAAGGTGGGCCGGCGCCCAGTGGGCACCACCGTCCGTGCTGGCCTCCACCGCGGAAACGGGCGCCCGCCCGGACCAGGCCCGGCCGAAGAGCCGCACCGGCCCCGGCCGCAGCACCCGCGTCCGGGACATGAAGTCGGGAAACCCCGGCGGGACCAGCAGCGCGCGCGGCGCGATCCGCGTGACCGGCTCGCCCTGCTCGTCGGCGGTACGCCTGATCCGATACGCGACCGACTGCTGGAAGCCTGTGAACGGTACGGCACTCACCGTGACCGAGCGCAGCCACTTCACCTGGGCCATGCCGTACCAGCCGGGCACGATCAGCCGTAGCGGCCGGCCGTGCTGGGGCGGCAGCGGCGCGCCGTTCATCGCGGTGGCGACCAGCACCGCCGGATCGTCTCCGGCGGCGACGGCCAGGGGGAGGGCGCGCTGGTAGTCCTGCTCGACACCGCGCTCGACTCCGTGATCGGCGCCGGTGAAGACGACGTCGGCGGCCGCCGGGTCCGCGCCCGCCTCGGCGAGCAGCAGCCTGAGCGGCACGCCGGTCCAGTCGGCGGTGCCGACCGCCTCCACCAGCCAGGGCTGGCTGACCGGCCGGGGGGTGAGCAGGGCCCGGCCGTTGCCCGCGCACTCCATGGTCACCCGGGTGGTCACCTGCGGGAAGGAGAGCAGGTCGGCGAGGGACAGGTCGAGCGGGGTGCGCACCTGGCCGTCGACGGTCAGCCGCCAGGCACCGGCGTCCGGCACGTAGGGGATGTCGTAGTGCGTGAGGACGTAGTGCAGTCCGGGCGGGGTGACGTCGTGCCGCAGCGCCTCCAGGGGCAGACCGTGGTTGCGGGTGGCGAGCGCGAGTTCGTCGGCACCGATCCCCTCGTCGGGACCGGCCAGCCGGGCGGGGCAGCTCACGTCGCCGGATCGCTGGCCCATGGCGTCATTGTCCTCCCGGGGCACCGGCGCGGCGACAGAAGCCGGCACCGGCGGCAACTCCCCCGCGGCTCCGGGGATTTCGACGGCGGCGATCCCTTCCGGAGCGGGCCGGAGGGCTGACAGACTCCCGAAGGTGCCCGACTTCGACTTCGACATGCTCGTCATCGGATCCGGACCCGGCGGTCAGAAGGCCGCCATCGCCGCGGCCAAGCTGGGCCGCCGGGTCGCCGTCGTCGACCGCCCCGACATGCTCGGCGGGGTCTCCCTGCACACCGGAACCATCCCTTCCAAGACCCTGCGCGAGGCGGTGCTGTACCTGACCGGTCTCACCCAGCGCGATATGTACGGGCAGAGCTACCGGCTGAAGGACGACATCACCGTCGCCGATCTGACCGCGCGCACCCGGCACGTGGTCGGCCGCGAGGTGGACGTCGTGCGCAGCCAGCTCGCCCGCAACCAGGTGACCGTGTACGCCGGCACGGCCCGCTTCGCCGACCCGCACACCGTCGCGCTGTCCGAGGTCTCCGGCCGGGAACGGCGGCTGAGCGCCGGACACATCGTCATCGCCACCGGCACCCGGCCGGCCCGCCCGGACACGGTCGAGTTCGACGGGCGGACGATCATGGACTCCGACAACGTGCTCTCGCTGGAGCGGGTGCCGCGGTCCATGGTGATCGTGGGTGCCGGCGTGATCGGCATGGAGTACGCCTCCATGTTCGCCGCGCTGGGCAGCAAGGTGACGGTGGTGGAGAAGCGGCCCGGGATGCTGGACCTGTGCGACGTCGAGATCGTGGAGTCGCTCAAGTACCACCTGCGGGACCTGGCCGTGACCTTCCGGTTCGGCGAGACGGTCGCCGCCGTCGAACGCCATCCGCGGGGCACGCTGACCGTGCTGGAGAGCGGCAAGAAGATCCCCGCGGACACGGTGATGTACTCGGCGGGCCGGCAGGGCCTCACCGACGAACTCGACCTGGACAGGGCCGGGTTGGCGGCGGACGCGCGAGGCCGGATCGAGGTGGACGAGCACTACCGCACCGAGGTGGGGCACATCTACGCCGTCGGTGACGTCATCGGCTTCCCCGCGCTCGCGGCGACCTCGATGGAGCAGGGCCGGGCGGCGGCGTACCACGCGTGCGGGGAGCCGGTGGCGCGGATGCACCATCTGCAGCCGATCGGGATCTACACGATCCCGGAGATCAGCTTCGTCGGGCGGACCGAGGACCAGCTGACCGAGGACCGGGTGCCGTTCGAGGTGGGTGTGGCCCGGTACCGGGAGCTGGCCCGCGGGCAGATCATCGGGGACTCGCACGGCATGCTGAAGCTGCTGGTCTCCCCGGTCGACCGCACACTGCTCGGGGTGCACTGCTTCGGCTCCGGCGCGACGGAGCTGATTCACATCGGGCAGTCGGTGATGGGCTGCGGGGGGACCGTGGACTACCTGGTCAACGCGGTGTTCAACTATCCGACGCTGGCCGAGTCGTACAAGGTCGCTGCGCTGGACGCGACGAATCGGCTCCGCCAGGTTGACCGGTTGGGGTAGCGCCGTTGGAGGTGCGGATTCGTCGCCGGGTGCGGGTGGTGCGTGGCTGGTCGCCCCCACGCGGCGGAGCCGCATATCGATACACCCCCGCGCCCCTGGGTGGGACCAGTCCCGTCCGCCCAGAGGCTCAGGTTTCCTCCTCCACCACGTGAACGGCCGCTTCCTCGGCGCCCGCCGCTCCGCCGTCGATGCCCACGTCCCGGGCGATCTCTTCCTTGACGGTGTCGGTGTGCGCGCCCTCGTCCGGGGCGACCAGGCGGCCTGCGCGGGACTCGCCGGCCTCGGGGTCGACCGGTTCGCCCTCGCCGCCGGGGAGGTCGCCGATGTCGTCGCCCGGTGGTGCGGTCACGTCCGGTACCTCCTGGGCGAGGCGTTCGTCCAGGGTCTCCCCGGCGTGCTGCTCGGCGGCGGTGGTGCCGTGCTTGGTGACGGCCAGGGGGCGTTCCGGCGGGGAGTAGCCCTCGTCGAGGACGTCGTCGTAGGTGCGCTCGTCGACCGCGTCCTGGAGGTCCAGGGGACCGGCGTCCTGCTGTTCCTCGTTGGTTCCGGTGGGCTGGTAGGCGTCGTCCGCCATCGGGCTCTGCTCGGACTGCTGGTCGCTCATGGTCGCCTCCCTCTGGACTCGCGGGCGGTCCCGGTCCGCGTTTCCCGCCAGGCGGGTGGCTAACCCCCGGTCAGGACCCCGACTGCTCCGCCGTGGCCAGGCCGTCCGTCCACTTCTCCTCGATGCGGCCCGCCTTCCACACCAGCAGGGCGACGGCCCAGGTGGCGATGAACAGGCCGACGATGACGAAGCCGACGGTGTTGAGGTCGAGGCCGGAGATCCAGTCCCAGAAGGCGCCGTGCAGGCCGAGCTTGTCGGCGAGGAGGCCGAGGAGTTCGACGGTGCCGATGATCAGGGCGACGGCGACGGACAGGCCGGTGATGGTGAGGTTGTAGTAGACCTTGCGGACCGGCTTGGAGAACGCCCACTCGTAGGCGAAGTTCATGAACGAGCCGTCGATGGTGTCCAGCAGGGACATGCCGGCCGCGAAGAGGACGGGCAGGCAGAGGATCGCGTACCAGGGCAGGCCGGAGGCGGCGCCGGAGCCGGCGAGGACCAGCAGGGCGATCTCCGTGACGGTGTCGAAGCCGAGGCCGAACAGCAGGCCCAGCGGGTACATCTGCCACGGCTTGCTGATCGAGCCGGTGACCCGGCCGAGCAGGCGGTTCATGAAGCCGCGGTTGTTCAGCTGCGTCTCCAGCGCGGCCTCGTCGTAGGCGCCGGAGCGCATCTGTCGGAAGACCTTCCAGATGCCGGCCAGGATGACGAGGTTGATGCCGGCGATGAGGTAGAGGAAGGTGCCGGAGACCGTCGTACCGATGAGGCCGGTGACCTCGTGGAGGTGCGAGTTGTCGGCGCGGACCGGGCCGGCCAGGGTCTTCATGCCGAGCGAGAGCAGCAGACAGAAGCCGAAGACGATGCTGGAGTGGCCGAGGGAGAACCAGAAGCCGACCGACAGCGGGCGCTGTCCCTCGCCCATCAGCTTGCGGGTGGTGTTGTCGATCGCCGCGATGTGGTCGGCGTCGAAGGCATGCCGCATGCCGAGGGTGTAGGCGGTGACGCCGATGCCGATGCCGAAGGACTGGGTGCCGACGCTGAAGTGCTGCGGGGCGATGATCCCGACCAGGGTGCCCCAGCCGATGATGTGCAGGGCGAGCACGAAGGCGGCCATCGAACCGACCCTGATCCACTCCTGCCGCGTCATGGAGCCGCGGACACGCTGCCAGGCCGAGCGCTTGGCGTCGGCCTGGGCGGGGAGGGACGGAGCGGAACCAGGGGCGGCCGTCATCAGGAGGGGCATCCTTCTGTGGTGCGGGTACGGCTGCACAGCACAGCCGTGCGCCATCAAACCGCACCTGCAACAGATGTGCAATAAGGTCGCCGGGTGCCCGTCAGGCGGAGAGCATGCCCCGGCCCAGCCAGTCCTTGGTGTCCCGGACGCCGGGCAGGGCGAAGAAGTAGCCGCCGCCCGTCGGGGAGATGTAGTCCACCAGGGGCTCGTCGATCAGCCGGGTCTGCACCGCCTCGAACTGGCGCTTGACGTCCTGGTTGTAGCAGCAGAAGACCAGGCCCATGTCGAGGTTGCCGACGCTGTCCACGCCCCGGTCGTAGTTGTAGCCGCGGCGCAGGATGCGGGAGCTGTCGGTCTGTGCCTTGCGCGGGTTGGCGAGGCGGATGTGGGCGTCGAGCGGGATCGCGGTGCCGTGCGGGTCCTTGGCGTAGTTGGGGATGTCGGTCTCCTTGGCCCCGTCGAGAGGCGCGCCGGTGTCCTTGCGGCGGCCGAACATCTTCTCCTGCTCGGTGAGCGAGACCCGGTCCCAGAACTCGACCAGCATCCGGATGATCCGGATGACCTGGTAGCTGCCGCCCTTGGTCCAGGCGGGCTCGCCCTGGCCGTCGCCGACCCAGATCAGCTTGTCCGTCTCGCGGGCGGAGGTGACGTCCGGGTTGGCGATGCCGTCCTTGAAGCCGAGCAGGTTGCGCTGGGCGCCGGTGCGGCGCGGTGCGTTCTGGAAGCCGTCGATGCGCCACTTGATCTGCATGGCGCCGCGGGTGTGCCGGGCGATGTCGCGCAGCGCGTGCAGCACGGTGTCCTGGCTCTGGGCGCAGATCTGCAGGGACAGGTCGCCGTGGCACTCGGCCGCGTTCAGGTTGTCGTTGGGGAAGGTCCGCATCGGGGTGAGCCGGGCGGGCCTGGCCTTGGCGAGGCCGTAGCGGTCGTCGAACAGGGAGGCGCCGACGCCGACGGTGACGGTGAGACCGTCGGAGGGGACCTCGGGGCCGAGGATGCCGTTGTCGGAGGGCGGCGCGCCGACGCCCAGGTCGGCGGGGGCGCCCCCGGAGGTGAGGAAGCGGGCCCGCTCGGTGATGGTCTTCAGCAGGTCGGTCAGGCCCTTGCGGTCGTCGGCTATGACGTCCAGCGAGACAAAGGTGGCGGCGGCCGGTGCCGGGGTGACGATGCCGGCCTGGTGGGCCCCGTGGAAGGGGACCTTGGCCGTGCCGTCGGCGTTCGCCGACTGCGCCTGCGCGGTGCCGCCGCTCTCGCCGAGGGCGAAGCCGCCGCCGGCCAGCACCGCTCCGGCGGCACCGGCGCCCAGCGCGGTCCGCACGAAGGAGCGGCGGGCGGGGCCGACGGGGCAGGCCGACGGTTCGGCAGTGGACATCGCAGGGTTCCCTTCGGGGTGCGGGTGCGCGGACATCATCGGGCGGGCTTCGGACATCAGGCGGACTTCCGGATCTCGAGCAGGTCCGGGATCGGGGCGAGGTCTTCCAGCAGCTGGCCGGTGGCGCCGTTGAGGTGCTGCCGGTCGGCCTGGGCGAGCCGGTCGACGGGGGTCCAGTGGCTGCCGTCGTGGGCGGCGTCCAGGAGTTTCTGCACACGGGCGATGTCGGCGTCGACCGTCGGGAGCAGCTTCGGCGCGCGGCTGGTGAGCAGCGGCTTGAGGACGGTGAGCAGCTCGCGGGTGCCGGCGAGGTTGGCGTCGGCGGTGGCGAGGCCCGTGCCGCTGCCCTCGTCGGTGTCGCCGGTCAGCTCGAACTGGAGGGTGTTCTCCAGGATCTCGTGTGCGCGCAGCGGCAGGTCGCCCGGGTCGAAGTCCTGGCTCGGGAACGCCTTCTGCAGTCCGGCGGAGTCGGTGGCGAGCTGCTGGGCGGGGCCGGTCAGCTCCTTGGCCGACTGGCCGTGCCACAGGCCGTACTCGATGCGGTGGAAGCCGCTGAAGTCCTTGTCGTTCACGCCGTCGGTCAGTCCGTCGGCCCGGCCGTTGATCTTCTTGTCGAAGTCCTCGAAGGTGCCGTAGGCGGCGCCGAGCGAGGAGTAGGTCAGGTGTGCGGTGAGCCAGTCGGTGCGGGCCTTGTCCAGGTGGTTGGCCCGGATGTCGTCGGCGAGGGTCCTGGTCTGGCCGACGAGGGTGGCCAGGCCCTGGCCGACGTACGCCTTGTACGCCTTCAGGGGCGCGGCGAGGTCCTGTTCGGAGACGGGGACGACCGGCTTGGCCGCGCCGCCGCCGCTGACGGTGACCGACTTGGAGGTGACGGCCTTGCCGCCGGTGGGGACACAGCGCCAGGCGTAGGTGCCGCCGGCGACGGTGGCGACGAGGTCGCGGGTGGTGCCGGGGGCGAGGCCCTCGATCTCGCCGTAGACCGCGCTGGTCGACGGGTCGATCAGATACACCTCGGAGGTCTTGCTGCCGGTGTTCTGCATCTGGAAGGTCTGCCGGCCGGGCTTCGGCGCGGTGAAGCCCTTGCCGCACTCGGTCTCGGAGACGGCGACGGTCTGGTCCCCGGCGGGCTTGGGCCGGGAGAGGGCGACGACGAATCCGGCGATCACGGCGGGTACGGCCACCACCGCGGCGGGCACCACCCAGACCGGCCGGCGCCGCTGCGGCCGGACGGCCTGCGGCTCGCGCTCGGGGCGTTCCTGCGCCTGCTTCGGAGCCGTGGTCCGCACGCCGCGCACGAACAGGGTCATCACGGCCGCCAGGTAGGCGACGTAGGCCACGGCCTGGAGCCAGGTCATGGTCGGGGTGAGGTTGAGCACGCCCTGGATCAGGGTGCTGTACCAGGAACCGGCGTCGACGCTGCTCGCGAGGTCGACCGCGAAGGCCGTCTTCCCGGGCAGCACGCCGCCCTCCTGGAGATCGCGCAGGCCGTAGCCGAGGACACCGGCCGCGATGACGATCAGCACGGCGCCGGTGGCGGTGAAGAACTTCGTCAGGTTGATCTTCAGCACGCGCCGGTACAGGCCCCAGCACAGGCCCGCCGCGAGGACCAGGCCGATGGCGGCGCCGGTCAGCGGTCCGGCCGACTCGCCGGCCGCCTGCGCGGTGGTCCACAGGAACAGGGCGGTCTCCAGGCCCTCACGGCCGACCGCGAGGAACGAGGTGAGGACCAGCACACCCGAGCCCATGGCGAGGGCGCCGGTCACCTTCTCCTTCAGCTCGCCGGAGAGGCTGCGGGCCGAGCGGCGCATCCAGAAGACCATGGCGGTGACGAACGCGACCGCGATCACGCTGAGGGTGCCGCCGAACGCCTCCTGGGCGGTCTGCGGCATGGAGGCCGCGGTGAAGGTGAGCACCGCGCCGAAGCTCATCGCCACGGCGACGGCGGCCAGGACGCCGGTCCACACCTGGGGCAGCCGCGAGCGAGCCTCGGCCCGCACCAGGGTGGCGACCAGGATGGAGACGATGAGTCCGGCTTCCAGTCCCTCCCTGAGTCCGATCAGGAAACTCGGAAACGCGTCGTCCCACATGCCCTGCTGCCCTCCCTGCTAGTTAGTGAAGGCATACCTTACCTTCGCGGACCATCATGACCATGGTCATGTAGTCGGCCGGTCATAAAGCGGCAATGGACAGGCAAAGTCCGGGAACGTTCGCCACTCTCCGTTCGTCGACAGGTCGGTAGACCGTCTACAAATGTGTAGTCGGATCTTGCCGAAGTCGAAGTCGAAGTCGCACAGTCACAGTCGAAGTCACAGTCGAAGGAAAGGGCGTACGGCGAATGGCCACTCCCCCACACCTGGCGTCGCAGCTCGCGGTCAACGTGCTCGACGCCCATTCGCTGCTCGCCGCCTTCGGTGTGCTCGGCGTCGGCGTGGTGCTCTTCGCGGAGACGGGCCTGCTGATCGGGTTCTTCCTGCCCGGAGACTCCCTGCTGTTCACGGCGGGGCTGCTGTGCACGGGCAGGTCCGACAGCGGGGTGCACCTCTCGCTCGGGCCGCTGCTCGTCACGGCGGCCGTCGGCGCGCTGGCCGGCGCGCAGTGCGGGTTCCTGCTCGGCCGGAAGGCGGGCGGCGCGCTGCTGGCCCGCAGCCGGTCGGCGAAGCTGCGCGAGGGCGCACAGCGCGCCGAGGAGCTCCTGGAGCGGTACGGCCACGCGAAGGCGATCGTGCTGGCCCGCTTCATCCCGGTGGTGCGCACGGTGCTGAACCCGCTGGCGGGCGCGCTCGAGGTGCCGGCCCGGACCTTCACCCTCTGGCAGGTGGCGGGCGGGCTCGTGTGGAGCCTCGGCGTCACGCTCGCCGGATACGCGCTGGGCTCCTCGATCCCGAGCATCGACAAGTACCTGCTTCCGCTGATCGCGCTGATCGTCGTCGTGTCCCTTCTCCCGCTCGCGGCCGAGGTGCTGCGCTCCCGCAGGGCGGCCAGGGAGACCCGCTGATGACGTCCGCTCTGTCCGCCTCCTCGGCCGACGGGTCGTGCTGCCGCGACGCGGCGGGCTGGTGGCGGGCCCGCCGCGACGGGGCGAACGCAGCCGTGATGACGGCGCTGACCGTGCCGGTGGCGGTGGCGGTGGTCGTGGCCTTCGCCGCAGCGGTCGCCCTGCTCTTCGCCTCCCGGCGACCGGGCCCCCTCGTCTCGGTGTGCGCACTCGCCATGGCGGCCTCCGGGGTGTGGGTCGGGGTGCACCATCCGGCGAGGACCCGGCTGCGCCCGCTGCTGGTGGCGACACCCCTATGAAGCCCGGAAGGCTCGCGGAGTCGGCGGGCACGGTGGCCCTGGGCGCCTGGATGGCGTTCGCGGTGCTGGCCGCCGTGGTGGTGAGCGACCAGGGCGGCCCGCTCGCCCCGGACCGGGGCCTGCTGTCCTGGTCCGTCGGGCATCGCCCGCCGGTCGCGGTGGCGGTGGCCCGCGGCCTGACCGACACGGGCACGGGTGTCGTGCCGTACGTCCTGGTGGTCCTGGCCGGGCTGATCGTGGGACGCACCGGGCGGCAGCGGCTGGTGACCGTGCCGCTCGCCGCGGTCTGCCTGGGCGCGGGCCAGGCGGTGCGGTACGGCGTGATGGAGCTGGTCGCCAGGGCCCGGCCGCCGCAGTACGACTGGCAGACCCAGGCCTCCGGCTGGTCGTTCCCCTCCGGTCACACCACCACGGCCGCGCTGACGGCAGGCCTGCTGATCACGGCCCTGTGCCTGCGGGCCCCGCGCGGCCGGACCGTGCTGTGTCTGCTGGTCGCGTGCTGGGGGGCGGGGGTCGGGCTGACCCGTGTCTTCCTGGGCGTGCACTGGTTCACCGACGTGGTCGGCGGCTGGCTGCTCGCCGTCGGCTGGCTCGGTGTCTTCGTCTGCGTGGTGGCCCGGTGGCTGCCCGGGCGATACCTCCCCCGTGCCCCGGAGCGGGGCATATCCCACCCGAACAACGCGGCCGACGGGCCGGTGGAGAGACATGCGCCCCAGGATCCTCATCGTCGAGGACGATCACGCCCTGCGTGACGTGCTGCGCCGTGGTCTGCAGGACGAGGATTTCGACACGGTCTGCGCCGGCGACGGCGCCACCGCACTGCGGCTGGCGACACCGGACGTGTCCGCCGTCGTGCTGGACGTCGGGCTGCCCGACGCCGACGGCCGCGACGTCTGCCAGGCGATGCGGGCCAACGGCTTCCTGGCCCCGGTCCTCTTCCTGACCGCGCGGCAGGGACTCACGGACCGCCTGTCCGGCTTCTCGGCCGGCGGGGACGACTATCTCCCCAAGCCGTTCCACCTCGCCGAGCTGGCCGCCCGGCTGCGCGCGGCCCTGCGCCGGGCCGCGCGCCCGGTGGCGTCCGCCGCCGACGGTGGCGGACTGGTGCTGGACGCCGTCCGGCACAGCGCCACCGTGTCCGGCAGGCGCGTCGATCTCACACCGACGGAGTTCCGGCTGCTGGCGGCGCTCAGCGCGGCCGGCGGCGAGCTGGTGCGCCGCCGCGAGCTGCTCCGCGCGGGCTGGCCGGAGGGGGCACAGGTCAGCGACAACACGCTGGACCAGTATCTGACCCGGCTGCGCCGCAAGCTGCGCACAGCGGGCAGCGAGCGGACCATCGCCACGGCACGCGGGATCGGCCACCGCCTGACATGAGGCGGTGGCGCAACGGCCCGAGGCGGTCCGCCTTGGGCGAGGAGTTGCGTGCGGTGGATGACGGACCAGGCGGCGCGGTGCTGCGGCACGAGCGGCAGCCGACTGTGCGCTACGGCCGTACGACGGCCACGCACGCCGCGCCCCGCCCGGCCCGCTCCGCCCGCGGCGAGGTGCGTGGTCACCCCGCCCGCGGGACGACCGCCGTCAGACGCCCTGCTCGGCCGGACGCTCGTCGGTGACGTCCTTGCGGGTCACGATCAGGAAGAACGCCTCGCCCGGCAGCCCCGCTGTGTCGTTCCCCGACATGGCTCTCCCCCTCCTGTACGGCATCGACACCCGACTCCTACCTGTGGCGGGCGTGCGGGAAACTCCCCGTCCCTCACAGGGCCTTGCGCCGCACCAGCACGCCGAGCACCAGCAGCCCCGGAAGCAGGGGCAGCCACACGGTCAGCAGCCGGTACCCGAGCACGGCGGAGGCGGCGGCCGCGCCGGGGGCGCCGGAGACGGTGAGGGCGAGGGCGAGCGCCGCGTCCAGGGAGCCGAGGCCGCCCGGGGTGGGCAGCAGGGCGGCGGCGCTGCTGGCGGCGAGGTACAGCAGGGCCACCTGGAGCGCGGGCAACGGCAGTTCGACCGCCTGGGTGACGGCGATGAGGACCAGCGAGTGCAGCGCGGCGAAGGCGAGGGAGCCGCCCCACAGGGCCGCCGCTCGCGCCGGGCAGGTGTGCAGGGCACGGATGTCGGCCAGGACGGCCGTGAGGGCCCGTCGGCAGCGCGCCCACCAGGGGGTGGCCGGCAGGGCCATGAGGAGCACGAGTCCGCCGAGGGCGACGGCGAGGGTCGTCGGGGTGAGGTGCGGCGGATGCAGCAGTCCCGGGCAGGCGGGGGCGAGCAGCGCGATCAGTGCCAGGCGGACGGTGGCACCTGCGGTGGCCTTGACGGCGAGGGCGCTGGCCGAGCGGCCCGCGGGCAGTCCGCAGCGCATCAGGAACCTGAGGTTCACCGCGCCCGCGCCGAGCCCGGCGGGCAGCAGATGGTTGGCGGCGGAGGCGGCGAACTGGGCGGCGACCAGCCGGTGTCCCGGCAGCCGTCGGAGCACCGCGCCCTGCTGGGCGAGCGCCGAGGCCGCCCAGGTGCCGACGGCCGCCGTCGCGCCGACCAGGAGCCAGCCCTGGTCGGCGCCGGCCAGCCGCCCTGCCCCGCTCTCCAGGGCGGGCCAGTGCCGGCGGGCCAGGTAGAGCCCGCCGAGCAGGACGGCGAGCAGGACGCCCGCGTGCCAGAAGGCGTGCCGACGTCCCAGGGACGTGGCGAGTTCCGGCGGGGACTCCATCGGCCGTTCCCCGGTAGGGAGCGGGGACGTCATCGGCCGCCCCTGGGTACGGAGTAGTACAGCCGCTGTCCGTCGACCGGTTCGGACGGCCAGTCGCGGGCGTATCCCGGCGGCCTGGTGCCGTCGGGCACGAGCACGGCGACCGGGATCCGGCGGGCGGTCCCGATGATGGCCTCCTCGGTGCTGTTGGCGTTGTGCCCGGCCGTCGCGGCCGAGGCACAGCCGGTGTAGAACGCGACGGGGATCGCCCCGTCCCCGGTGAGCAGGCAGGGCGGGCGGACGCCGAGCCGGTGCAGGGAGGCGGCGGTGCGGGACCAGCCGCGGTGGTCCGCAGTGGCGTTGCGGACCGTGTTCTCCAGGACGGCCAGTTGCACCGCGAGATGGGCGGCGAGTGCGAGGCAGAGCAGTGTGGCGACGACCGGGCGCCAGGGCCGGGGTGGCGCGGCGAACAGGTACGCCAGGGCGCCGGCGACCGGGAGTGCCAGCAGGGCGTAGGCCGGCAGCAGGAAGCGCGGGGCGGCGTAGCCGATCATGAACAGATAGGGGAAGGCGGCGGTGGCCGCGCAGGCGAGCGGCAGCAGCGTGGCCGTCGTACGCCCGGCGCGGACGGCGACGACGAGCCCGAGCACGGCGAGCAGGGGCAGGACGAACCACCAGAGGGTGACCACCGGGTTGGGGACGTGACCGGTGCACGGCCGGCACAGCGCCCGGCCGCCGAGGCTGCGCAGCTGGTCGACGACGGCGGAATGCCAGCCGAGACCGCCCTGGATCTCCGAGCCCTCGGACAGCCGGCGCTCCGGGCCGCCGTAACCGGCGTACGCCTCTATGACCCACTCGGCGCTGCCGGCCGCGAGCCCGGCGAGCAGCACCGCGAGCGCCCGCCAGTGGCGGCGTGCGAGGCCGAGGACGAGGAGCGGCAGCACCGCCCAGACGGCGTCCATGGGCCGCATCAGGGCCATGAGCGCGGCACTCGCCGCCAGGCCCCACAGGGCGGCCCGGTCGGCCCGGTCGGCGCGGGCGCGCAGGAAGCAGGCCACGGCGGCCAGGGCGCCGACGGCGACCCAGTAGTTGGGCATGGCCTGCGGGCCGTAGAACAGGGTGACCCACAGGGAGGCGAACAGGGCGCCGGCGAGGGCGAGCACGTGCATCGGGAACAGGCCGCGCCAGGCGCGCAGGGCCAGATACAGGGCGAGGCCGGACAGGACGGCGAGGTAGACCCGCAGCAGTGCCGTGGAGGTGGACCAGGAGGCGACGGGCGCGACGAGCAGCGGGACGCCCCGCGCACGGGGTGCGCTGAAGAAGGCGGCGGGGGCCTGGGGACTGACCTGGCTGACGTACACCGTCTCGTCCCAGCCGAGGCCCATGCCGGGCCGGACGAGGAGGAGTTGGGCCAGGGTGAAGGCCACGGCGACGGCCGCGAGCGGGGCGGTGGCACGGACCGATCGGCGGCCGCCGGACGTGCGGAACGAGCGCGAGCGCCGGATTCCGGCGAGTGTGGCATGCGCGCTGCCGGCCATCATCACCCCTCTGCCCCCGCGGCGTGTGGGGACCCTTGTCACCCTACAACCTGTAGGGGTCGCGAACGGGAGTCGGGGAAAACACCGCCAAACTACCCCGAACCCGGGCCTCGCGCCGGGAGGATGGGGCCATCCGGCCGACGGCACTACGCGCTGTAAGGTTGGGACATGGCTGGCACAGGGTCCCGCGGCAGGGCGGAGCGGCGCAGCGCCGGTGAGCTGGAGAGCGAGGTACTGGCCGCACTCTGGGCCACCGAGCGGCCGCTGACCCCGGCCGAGATCCAGGCCGAGATCGACGGGGCGCTCGCCTACAACACGGTGCACACCATTCTCAAACGCCTGTACGACAAGGGGCTGGTGCTGCGGGACGCCGACGGGCGGCGCGGCGCGTACCGGCCGGCGAAGAACGCGGCCGAGCTGACCGCCGAGGCGATGCACGAGGCCCTGGACCGGGGCCCGGACCCGATCGCCGCGCTCCAGCAGTTCGTCACCGGGCTGAGTCCCGAGGAGGAACGGGCGCTGCGCGAACTGCTCGCCGGAGGCGGCACATGAGGTTCGACGTGTACACCCCGCTGGTGCTGTCCCTACTGCTGTCCGTGGCCGGCCCGCTGGTCGCCCGCCGGGTCGCTCCGGCGCTGGCCGCGCGGGTGCTCACCTCGGCGGCCGTACTGACGGCCGCGGCCACCACCTGGTCACTGGTCCTGCTGGCCGCAGCGCTCCTCGGGGACGCGCCGCCGGTCATCCGCGAGGCCCGCGAGGACGGGCATCCGGTGACGGACCCGGTGCCCGAGGCGATCGGCCTCGCCGCCTGCCTGGCGCTGGTGGCGATCGCGGTACGGGTGTACCGGGCCCTGCGCGCCGAGCGCCGCACCCGCCGCGCCCTGCGCCGGCTGTGCGCGGGACATCCGGCGGGCACCGAGCTGATCGTCGCCGCCTCCGAGGTGCCGCAGGCGTTCGCGATCCCGGGCCGGCCGGGCCGGATCCTGGTCACCTCGGCGATGCTGCGCGCGCTCCAGCCCGCCGAGCGGCGGGTGCTCCTCGCGCACGAGCGCGCCCATCTCGCCCACCGGCACGGGCCATTGGTCGCGGCGGCGACGCTCGCGGCGGCCGCCGACCCGCTGCTCGGTCCGGTGCGCAAGGCCGTCGGCTTCCTCGTGGAGCGGTGGGCGGACGAGCAGGCGGCGGCCACGGTCGGCGACCGGGGGACCACCGCCCGGGCGCTGGCCCGGGCCGCGCTCACCGCCGGCCGGGCCCGCACCGCCTGCGCCCTGCACTTCACCGACCGCGCCGTCACCCGCCGGATCGCGGCCCTGCAGACCAGCCCGCCCCCACGGCTGTGGCCGGCCGCGGCGGCCGTCCTCCTCCTGGGCACCCTGTCCGCGCTGCTCGCGGCCGACGCGACGGGTGACTTGCTGCGGCAGCTGTCGGGCGTGCTGAACTGAGAGGGCCACCGAACCGCCCGAGGTGCCGGGATGTGCCGTCGGTCGTCTGCCGCGCCGTCGTGGCTGGTCGCGCGGTTCCCCGCGGCCCTGCGGGGCGCCTGGCTCAACCCCCGTTCGGCGCCCGGTGCAGCGGCTGCTCGGGCGTCGGTCGGCGGCCGGCCGGTGGCACCGCCCGCACCGCCGGCTCATCGGTGCTCACGGTGAGCCGCTCGCCATGGTGCCGCAGGGTCAACGGCGGCCCGTCCAGCAGCGCGTACGTCGCCTTGTCCGCGCCGATGTCCACGCGCAGTCGCCGGCCGCGGAACTCGACGTTGAAGGCCAGCCGGCTCAGCCGCTCGGGCAGGCGCGGCGCGAACCGCAGGCGCTCGCCGTCGCGACGCATTCCGCCGAAGCCCGCCACCAGCGCCATCCAGGTACCGGCCAGTGAGGCGATGTGCAGCCCGTCGCGCGTGTTGTGCTCCAGGTCCTGCAGATCCATCAGGGCTGCCTCGGCGGTGTAGGCCCAGGCGAGGTCCAGATGGCCCGTCTGGGCGGCGATCACGGCCTGGCAGCACGCCGACAGGGAGGAGTCCCGCACGGTCAGCGGCTCGTAGTAGGCGAAGTTCCGGGCGACCTGCTCGGCGTCCTCCTCGGCGTGTCCGGTGTCGAAGAAGTCCCCGCAGGTGTACATGGCCAGCACGAGGTCGGCCTGCTTGACGACCTGCTTGCGGTAGAGGTCGAAATAGGGGAAGTTCAGCAGCAGCGGGTACTGCTCGGGGCGGGTGCCGGCGAAGTCCCAGCGCTGGTAGCGGGTGAACCCGGCGTGCTGCTCGTGGACGCGGAGTTCGTCGTTGTAGGGGACGTGCATGGCCTCGGCGGCGTCCCGCCAGGCCGCGCTCTCCTCCTCGTCCACGCCGAGCCGGGCCGCCTCACGCGGATGGCGTTCGGCGGCGTCGGCCGCGGCGAGCAGGTTCTGCCGGGCCATGAGGTTGGTGTAGGTGTTGTCGTCGGCGACCGCGCTGTACTCGTCGGGGCCGGTGACGCCGTCGATGTGGAAGACGCCGTGCCCGTCGTGGTGTCCCAGCGAGCGCCACAGCCGGGCCGTCTCCACCAGCAGTTCCACGCCGGCCTCGCGCTCGAACAGGGTGTCGCCGGTGGCCTCGACGTACCGGACCACCGCGTCGGCTATGCCGGCGTTCACGTGGAAGGCGGCGGTGCCGGCCGGCCAGTACGCCGAGCCCTCCGGTCCCGCGATGGTCCGCCACGGGAACGCGGCGCCGCCGAGCCCGAGTTGGGCCGCGCGTTCGCGGGCCTCGTCCAGGGTGTTGTACCGCCAGCGCAGCGCCTCGGCGACCGCCGCGGGCGCGGTGTGGACGAGCACGGGCAGCACGAACATCTCGGTGTCCCAGAAGGCGTGCCCGTCGTAGCCCGAGCCGGTCAGGCCCTTCGCCGGGATGGCGCGCTGCTCGGCACGGGCCCCGGCCTGCAGGACGTGGAACAGGGCGAAGCGTACGGCCTGTTGGACCTGCTCGTCGCCCTCCGCCTCGACGTCGGCGCGGGCCCAGAAGTCGTCGAGGCAGGCCCGCTGGTCCGCCAGCAGGCCCTGCCAGCCGTCGTGCGCGGCGGCGGCGAGCGCGGCGTCGACCTGGTCGGCCATCGCGGGCAGCGAACGGGTGCCGGACCAGCCGTGCGCGACCAGCTTCTCCACCCGCAGGATCTGCCCTGGCTCCAGCACGGAGGTGACCGTCAGCCGGGCCACGTCGGCGCCGCTCTCGCCGCGGGTGGTGGTGCGCTCGGGGCCGCTGACGACATGGTCGGCGGCCACCGCCACCCGCAGGCCGCTGCGCCTGGTGCGGTGCACCAGCCGCAGCCGGCTGCCGGAGGCGAAGTGGTCCTCCTGCTCCAGCGGTGCCTGCAGCGCCATGGCCGCCCGCGGATCGCCGTTCGACCCGGGCAGGGTCTCGTTGGCGACCAGCTCGGACTGGATCACCACCCGGCTGCGGCCGCCGACGGCCTCCACCTCGTAGGCCACCGCGGCCACCGCGCGCTGGGTCAGCGACACCAGCCGGGTGGAGCGCACCCGGACCGTGGAGCCCGCCGGGGAGGTCCACTCGCAGGTCCGCTCCAGCACCCCGCGCCGCAGGTCCAGGACCCGCTCGTGGGAGACGAGCCGGCCGTAGCGCAGGTCGAACGGCTCGTCGTCCACCAGCAGCCGAAGGATCTTGCCGTTGGTGACGTTGATGACCGTCTGGCCGGACTCCGGGTAGCCGTAGCCGGCCTCCGCATATGGCAGCGGGTGCACTTCGTGCACGCCGTTGAGGTAGCTGCCGGGCAGGCCGTGCGGTTCGCCCTCGTCGAGGTTGCCGCGCCAGCCGATATGCCCGTTGGACAGCGCGAACACCGACTCGCTCTGTGCGAGCACATCGAGATCGAGGGCCGTCTCCCGGACCGCCCACGGCTCCACGCTGTACGACCGGTCGGTGATCACTGCTTGCCTCCCAGCTCGGCCAGATCCTGCACCACGATGCTCGCGCCGTGCGCGTACAGGGCCTCGGCCTGGCCGACGCGGTCCACGCCGACGACATATCCGAAGCCGCCCGCGCGGCCCGCGTCCATGCCGGCCAGCGCGTCCTCGAAGACGGCCGCCCGGGACGGCTCGACGTCCAGGTCGTGGGCGGCGGCGAGGAAGGTGTCGGGGTGCGGCTTGCCCGGCAGATGCCGCTCGGCAGCCACGACACCGTCGATCCGTACGTCGAAGAAGTGCTCGGCGCCGACGGCGCGCAGCACGTCACGGCAGTTGGCGCTGGAGGAGACGATCGCCGTGCGCAGCCCTGCGGCACGGACCGCCTCCAGATAGCGCAGGGTGCCCTCGTAGGCCTCCACGCCACCGGTGCGGATCCGCTCCAGCAGCAGGACGTTCTTGCGGTTGCCGAGGCCGTGCACGGTGGGTGCGTCCGGCGGGTCCTCCGGGGTGCCCTCGGGCAGGTGGATGCCGCGCGAGTCGAGGAAGGCGCGGACGCCGTCGGCGCGGGGGCGCCCGTCGACGTACTCGTCGTAGTCGGCGACCGCGTCGAACGGCCGCCCCTGCTCTCCCGCGTAGTCCCGCAGGAACGCGTCGAACGTCTCCTTCCAGGCGGCGGCGTGTACGACGGCCGTCTTGGTGACGACCCCGTCGAGGTCGAACAGACAGGCCTGGATGGTGTCGGGCAGACCGAGCTGAGTCATACCCAGCACTGTTCCCCATGGGACGCGGTCCAGTGAGTGGCACACGCCACACACTGCGCGAACTCCTGGTGAGACACTCTGCAGTGTGCCGCTGACCTTCGACGACCTCCTCGACCGTGCCCGTGGCCTCGTCCGGGTCGACCGGCGTGCCGTGCTGGGCATCGCCGGCAGCCCCGGGGCGGGCAAGACCACCCTCGCCGAGCGCCTGGTGCGCGCCCTGAACGCCGACGGGCCGCCCTGGGCCGCGCACGTGCCCATGGACGGCTTCCACCTCGCCGACGCCGAACTGGACCGGCTCGGCCGCCGGGACCGCAAGGGCGCGCCGGACACCTTCGACGCGGCCGGGTACGCGGCGCTGCTGCGGCGGCTGCGCGAGGAGACCGACGAGGTGGTGTACGCGCCCGGGTTCGAGCGGGTGCTGGAGCAGCCGATCGCCGGCGCGATCCCGGTCCCGCCCGCCGCCCGGCTGGTGGTGACCGAGGGCAACTACCTTCTGGTGACGGAGGGTTCGTGGGCGCGGGTGCGGCCGTGTCTGGACGAGGTGTGGTTCTGCGAGACGGACGAGGACCAGCGGATCCGCCGGCTGATCGCCCGGCACGAGGAGTTCGGCAAGGACCACGGGAGGGCCGTGGCCTGGGTGCTGGGCACTGATCAGCGCAACGCCGACCTGGTGGCGACGACGCGGGGGCGGGCGGACCTGGTGGTGCCGGCGGGCACGCTGCCGGCGCCGGTTCTCCCCGAGCGCTGACGAGGCTCAGCGGTGGAGGGTGAGGGACGGCTCCCCACGGCTGTCGCCCGCCACCGCGCCGACCACCGCCCTGAACGCCTCCGTGCGGACGATGAACCGTCCGGACCCTCCTCGAACGCGGGTGCGAAGGGGCCGCCCGGGCCCGTACCGCACGGCGAACACATGCAGTCCCTCCGGCGCGCCCGGCGCCGGTTCGGCCTCCAGGGCGCTGGAGGAGACCAGGTGGCGCCAGCCCTCGTCGGGGTCGCCATAGCCGCGCGGGTCGGCGGCGAGCGCGAACGCGGCCTGTTCCTGGGTGAGTTCGGCGCGGGCGTCGAAGTGGTCGGGCCCCGGGTCGGTGGGGTGCGTGAGGCGCAGGCCCCCCGCCGAGGTGACCTCGCCCTCGGCGGTACGGCGCACCCGGTCGCCGTCGTCGGCGGCGTACGGCAGCCCGGACAGCAGGTACGGCGCCCCGTCGAGCCGCTCCACGGCGACCGTCACCCACAGGCTCGTACCGTCGGTGACGTACAGTGAGCGGACATGGCGCAGGACGTGGTCGTTGCCGACGACGGGCTTGGTCACCAGTTTCGCCGTGAGCCCGTCGGCGCGGACGTCCGCGACCCGGACCTCGCCCATGGGGCGGCACAGCAGGAAGCCGTCCGTGACCGGCCCGAACCCGTGCCGGCGGCGCACGGCCGCGGGCAGGTAGTAGGTGCCGCCCGCCTCGATGAGCGAGGGGGTCATCCGGCCGTCGAAGGCCACGGACACCGTGCCGGAGCGCAGTTGGTGCCGGTGGGGGGTTTCCGATGGCGCGCGGTGCCACGGAGTGGTGTCGTGGATCTGCCAGACCAGCATGAACGCGAAGTGCCCGTCGATCCGGCCGTCCCGCTGGACGGCGTGCCGGCCCCAGCGGGTGTCACCCCGGTAGCGGCCGAGGTCGGAGCCGATGCGTGCGCCGAAGTAGCGCAGTCCCAGGACGGATTCGAAGCCGGAGTGCTGTTCGCTGTAGCGGGGGCCGCCCTTGTCGTAGCCGCCGGACGTCAGCCGGGCGTCGATGTAGCGGGCGAGGGTGTCGCCGTCCTCGGCGAACATCTGCTCTGCGCTGACCCGGTGCGCCTGGGCCAGGAAGGACAGGGAGATCGGGCCGTAGTTGTTGTCGTAGGGTCCGCCGTGCTCGGGGGGCAGGAGGGCACCGCGGTCGCGTACGCGGTGGGCGCGGATCTCGTCGGCGTACAGGCTCAGTGCTCGCGCCCGGACCGACTCGCCCTGACCGTCCGGGAGATGACGGGCGAGCATCAGGCCGCCGACCACGCAGCCGATGGCCTGGTTCCCCGCCATCTGCGGGTTGAAGAAGGTGGCCTCGGTGAGCCACCGCCAGTAGCCGCGCGCCACCTCCCGCAGTGCCGTGCGCTGTTCGTCGTCCAGGAGGCCGTCGGCGGCGTCGAGGATGTTGACCGCCTGGAGCAGCGCCCAGACCGTGCTGGGCCAGTCGCCGATCGGGTGGGCGCCCGCCTCGAGCACGTAACGGGCATACGGCAGGCCAGAGTTGGTGACCCTGAGATTCGGGTATCCGGGGTTGTCCGTATGGTAGACGCGCTCACGCAGATGGAAGGTGAGGCTGCGGCGGACGGCCTCCGGCAGCCGGGCGTCCTTGCCGCGCTGCCAGGCGAGGGCGAGCAGTGAGGTGATGCCGAGGGAGGTGTCACCGATGTCGTCGTGGGCGTGGGGGTGTTCGAGGCTGCCCTCGGGGGTCATCCGGGCGAGGGCCTGCTCGGTGACGTCGGCGAGGACGGCGTCGTACGCGTCCCCGGTATCCGGCAGGTCGTGCAGCGGGCCGCGCTGGTAGGGCAGATGCACGCTGTTCAGCCCTTCGTTCCGGTGGTGGCCAGGCCTTGCACCAGTCTCTTCCGGAAGACGAGGAAGCAGATGAGCGTCGGGGCGAGCGCGAGTGTCGACATGGCGAACATCGCACCGCAGAAGGCGCGTTCACCCGCCGACCACGCGGAGATCACCGGGGCCTCCCCCGTGAGACACACCGCAGCCCTAGATATTCAGCAGTTCAACTTCTTCTCCCTTCTTCTCCACGGGATCGCACAAGTCGGCACATCCCGCCGGCCACCCCCCGTGGCCGACTCCTGAGAGGCACAGGCATGCCGTCACCTGCCGGGCACCCCTCCTCCGTGCCGAACCGGCGCGGGTTCCTCAAGACCTCGCTGGCCGCCTCGGCGGGCATGCTCGCCGCCCCGGCCGTCGCCGCCTGGCTGCCGGCGGCCGACGCGAAGGCCGCCACCGCACCGGCCGCGTTCGTGGACGACTACAAGACCAACGTCATCGCCAACCTCACGCCCGAGACCAACGCGGTGGTCCGGATCCTCGGCGGCTTCGCCCAGGTGTGGAAGACCGGCTCCGCCTGGAACACCGGCGCCCCGCTGCGCCCCGAGGTGCTGCGCGCCGACCTGGACTACTGCGTCCGCGTCACGCAGACGCGCACCGACGCACAGGCGAAGGAGGCGTTCGTCTACGACCGCCAGCACCAGAGCTATGCGCTGATCGCCGGCCTCGGCCCGCTCGCCGGCCTCTACCAGGCGGGCGCGAAGGCGGTCACGTCGATCACGAGCGCGCCCGACGGCACACCCGCGACCACCGTCAGCGACTCCGTGCCCGCCGATGCCCCGGCCGGCTCGGCGCTCGGCGCCGGCGCCCACGACTCGGCCCTCGGCAAGGTCGCCGAACTGGTGGACACCGTGCGCGGCCCCTACGCCTCCGGCAACCCCGCCAAGTACGCCTATCAGTACCCGCGTCCGTGGCGCCTGACCGAGGACAGCGAGGTCGTCGACACGGGGCGGACGGACGCGTTCGGCTGCCCCGTGTACGACTCGCCGGTGGTCGTGGCCCCGCAGCTGCTGCGCCAGCGCGGCACCTCCCCGGCCGACGACGGCGGCTTCCCGAGCGGCCACACCAACGCCTTCCACCTGGCCGCGCTGGCCTACGCCTACGCCGTACCCGAGCGCTTCCAGGAGCTGGTGACCCGCGCGTTCGAGCTGAGCCACACCCGGATCGTGGCGGGCATGCACCACCCCGTCGACGTCATCGGCGGCCGGATCATGGCCACCGCACTCGCCGCGGCCACCCTGGCCGACCCGGCCAACGCAGGTCTGAAGGCCGCCGCCCGCGCCCAGGCTCTCGCCTTCTTCACCGCGCAGACCGGCACCACCGCCGACACGCTGTACGCCTACGCCCACACCGGCACCGACCCGTACGCCGACCGGGACGCGGGCGCCCGCGCGGTCCGGCCCCGGCTGACGTACGTCCTCACCCGGCAGGGCCGCGATCTGCCGCTGGCCGTGCCGAAGGGCGCGGAGGTGCTGCTGGAGACCCGGCTGCCGTATCTGACGGCCGATCAGCGCCGCGAGGTGCTGCGCACCACCGGTCTGCCCTCCGGGTACGTCCTCCTCGACGGCTTCGAGCAGTGGGGGCGGCTGAACCTGTTCGCCGCGGCGGACGGTTACGGCGCCTTCGACGCGGACGTGTCGGTCACACTGGACGCGGCGGCGGGCGGTTTCTCGGCGGCCGACGCCTGGCGCAACGACATCGACGGGCGCGGCGGCCTGACCAAGCGCGGCACCGGCTCACTGACGCTGACCGGCCGCAACCGCTACACGGGCGGGACGGTGCTGGCCGAGGGCACGCTGGTCGCGGGTTCCGAGGACGCCCTCGGCCACGGGGACGTGCGGGTCGCGGGCGGCACCCTGCAGGTGGCCGAACGGCTGCGGGTGCGGGGCGCCTACGCCCAGGACGCGGGCACGCTGGAGGTCACCCTGCGGGCCGGCCGCAAGGCACCGGTGACGGTCGGGCACCTCGCCGTGCTCGGCGGCTCGGCGGTGCTGTCGCTGCGGCTGGACAACGGGCGGCCGCCCGCCGAGGGCAGCACCCTGCCGGTCGTCGACGTGCCCCGGCTGCGCGGCCGGTTCACTCGGACAGAGGTGAACTCCGACCGGCTGCGGGCCGTACCCGTGTACACGGCAGAAGGTCTGTCGGTACGACTCGTGAAGCGGTGACGCCTCCGGCGGCGGGAACGGTGCGACAGTAGGGCCATGATCCGGCCCACGACCGTTTCCGCCGCGCCTCGGCCGGTGCCACCGCGGGGCGGATGATGGCGCGCGAACAGCACTTGCTCCTCACCCGTGCGGCTGCCGCCGAGGGCCCGCGACGGGCGGCTCCCGCCCGCCTTCACGCCCGGCTGCGCCGCCATCGGCGGTGGCTGGTGCCGCTGGTGGCCGCGCTGTTGCTCGCCCAGATGGCCGCGGCGATGGTCACCACGGCCGTCCAGCAGACCCCGACCATCGACGAGCCGGTGTACGTCGCGACCGCCACCGACTATCTGCACGAGCACCGGATCCGCTACAACCCCGAGCACCCGCCGCTCGGCAAACTGCTGATCGCACCGGGTGTGGCGGTGGCGAACCCGCACTACCACCCGTCGTACACCGGCACCCAGGGGGATGTGGGCCGGCATCTGCTGTACGAGTCGGGCAACGACCCCTGGCGAGTGATGCTGTGGGCACGGCTTCCGGTGATCCTGCTGACGCTGCTGTTCGGCCTGGTCGCCTTCGCGTTCGCCCGCGACCTGACGGGCACGGCGGGCGGCCTGGTGGCGCTCGCGCTGTACGCCTTCTCGCCCGATCTGATCGCCCACGGCTCGCTGGCCACGCTGGACGTGCCGATGGCCGGGTTCGTGCTGACGTCGGCCTGGCTGGTGTGGCGGGCTCGGCGCCGGCCCCGGCTGTACCTGCCGCTCGCCGGGGTGGCTCTCGGCGCGGCCGTGGCGACCAAGATGAGCGCACTTCCGGCGGTCCCGGTGCTGATGGCGCTGGCCGCGGCGTCGGTCCTGGTGGCGCGCCGGGGAGCGGCGCCGCCGCCGGGGGGCCGGCCCGAGGCGGGCACGGGCCGGGTACGGGCCAAGCGCCCAACGGGCGGCCCGCACACGGACATCGACCGGGAACGGGCCACGCACCCGGCCGACGCGCGGCCGGACGCGGACGTCGGTCCGGAACGGGACACCCATCCGACCGATGGGCGGTACATGAGTACAGGCCGGTTCCAGCGGGTCCTGTCCGCGTTCACGGGCCCGGCAGAGCGACGCCGGGAAGCGCTGTCGGCGCTGGGCGGTGCGGTCGTCGTGACGGTGGTGGCGGTCGCTGTCGTGTGGGCCGCGTATCTGGCCGTAGATCCCGGTCTGCGGTTCTCCCCCGCCGAACCGGTCCCGGCACTGCACGGGCTGCGCGGCCGGCTGGTGGACCTGCTGCCGGTGCCCGATGCCTACCGGGCGGGGATGCGGGTGCAGTTCGGGCTGGAGGACCAACCGTGGCAGGGCTTTCTGTTCGGGCACCTGTACACCGGCTCGCTCTGGTACTACCTGCCGGCCGCCCTGCTGGTGAAGACGCCGCTCGGGCTGCTGGCGCTCGGCGCGGCGGGCGCGGCGGCGGTCGTGGCCGTGCGGCGGCTGCGGCCCGCGGCGCCGTATGTGCTGCTGCCGCCCGGGGTGCTGCTCGCGGCGGCCATGACGGGGTCGCGGGACTTCGGCACTCGGTACGCGCTGTTCGTGCCGATGTCCCTCGCGGTGGCGGCGGCCTGTGTGCCCCGGCCCGGCCGGCGGTGGACGGCCGCCGCGACGGCCGCGCTGGTGCTGTGCACGGCCGTGAGCTCGCTGCGGACGTTCCCGTACTACCTGCCGTACTCCAACGAGGCCTTCGGCGGCCCCGCCCACACCCACCGGCTGCTGCACGACTCGAACGTGGACTGGGGACAGGACCTGGGCCGGCTCGCCGACCGGCTCCGGCAGCGGTACCCGGGCGAGCGGGTGTGGCTGGTGTACAAGGGCAGCGGCGTGCCGTCGTACTACGGCATCCACGCGGCCGATCCGCGCACCGTGCCGCCGGAGCAGGTGCACGGGCTGCTGGCGGTCTCGGACTCCGCGCTCGCCAAAGCGCGCGGACGGCTCGCCGAGCTGGTCGTAAGCAGCCGGCCGGCCGGTGAGGTGGGCCATTCGATCAGCCTCTTCCGGCGCTGAAACCTCCTGCTCACCCCCCTGTTCCTGACGGTGGGTGAGCTATGTTGAGTGCTTGTGGCAGACAAAGGAGGCGGACCGGTGCCCTCGCCGCAGCAGGCACGCGCACAGGCATCAGCGATCACGTCCGGCAAGACCGTGCCTGCGGCCGAGGCCGCCCCGACCTCGCAGCTCAGGGAACTCTTCGACGGCCCCCGTCTGTCGCCGGGGCAGCGGCGCATCGCGCAGTACCTGATCGAGCACATCACCGAGGCCGCGTTCCTGTCCATCACCGAGCTGGCCGACCGGGTCGGGGTCAGCCAGCCCTCGGTGACCCGTTTCGCCGGCGCCGTCGGCTTCAGCGGCTACCCCGCGCTGCGCGAGAGGCTGCAGTCGATCGCTCTGAGCACGCTGGCCGGCGGACCGGGCGAGGAGAACCGGGCCAACGAGCTGCAGGCGGCCGTCGACGCCGAGATCGAGAACCTGGAGAACCTGCGGCGCGACTTCGCCGACCCCGACCAGATCATCCGCGTCGGCCGCGAGCTGTCCCGCTCCACCCCGCTGACGGTGCTGGGCCTGCGCATCTCGGAGTCGCTCGCCGAGTACTTCGGCTACGCCGCCCGGCGCATCCATCCCGACGTGCGGCTGGTCACCCGGGGCGGCAGCGTGGCCTACGACGCACTGCTGCAGTGCCGTGAGGCGGGCGGCACCTGGGTGCTGGCCTTCGCGATGCCGAGGCACTCCCAGGAGACGCTGCAGGCCGTCCGGGTGGCCCGCGGCGCGGGTCTGAAGGTCGCCCTGGTGACCGACCTGGCGCTCGGGCCGGTGGCCGACGAGGCCGACGTCACCTTCGCCACCGGCACCGGCTCCCGGCTGGTGTTCGACTCCTACGCCGCGCCGGGTGTGATGGCGGCCGCGTTGCTGCAGGCCATGACCGACGCCGATCCGGAGCGCACCCAGGCCCGGCTGGAGAAGTACGAGCAGCTCTCCGACCAGCACCAGTTCTTCATGAAGGACTGAATCCGGCGTATTTATGCGCCGCGGGGCCGGATGCGGTGAAGATCCTGCGGTCTCCCCTGCCATGGACGGGGATCATCCACGACAAATCACGCATGAATGTTTTCATACGTCTTGCAAACCGGACGGCATATATAAATACTGCTCACGGATCGCGCCCGGCCCGCTCCGGGCACGTTCCGCACCCGCGGACTCACCGCTCGCACACCGCCCCGAGAAAGCCGACGGACCGCCCATGCGTATGCCAGTCACCGCGCAGCGCCGGTTTCCCGACGCCCGGGGCCCCGCACGGACACCCCCAGCCGCCGTCCCCTACCCACGTCGGCGCCCGGGGTGTACCGGGGCGCGCCGTCTGCGCGACGCGCCCGTGGCGGCCCCGGCCATCCCCTAGGCCGGGGCCGCCCCGCACCCGTCGGACCACCCTCACGACGCCGCACACCGGAAGCGAAGACCATGCCCCTGACCAGCACCCGTATCAGCCCCGACTGGCCCTGCCAGGTCAAGACGCCGGGCTCGTACGACTGGGAGCGCTCGGCGGCCAAGTGGCTGCGTGAGCTGATCCCCGCGCGTTACGCCAGCTACCCGGCCCTCATCCGCCACCCCGTCCTACTGGCCCGGCACGCCCAGCTGCAGGTCCAGCAGGAGATCCGGGTGGCCCGGACGGCACTGCAGACCGCGCGGGCCGAGCTGCCGATGCTCGGCCTGCCCGAGTCGGTCATCGAGCACACGATCAAGCTGTACGCCGCCGAGGTCCTGCAGCTGCAGCACATCGCCCGCAGCGTCCGCGCGGTCAGCGAGGCCCTGGCCGGACGCGGCACCGGCCGCTGATCCGCAGGCCTCCACCGGCTCCGTCGGTCGACGGCGCACCACCCGCCCTCGTCGTGCGGGGTTCGCGCGGACGACTCGCGCGTGCCTCCGGGCGATCGTACGAAGCTTGTGTGAAGCTCATACGAAACCCGACCCGCCAGAAGAGTGATCGAGCGGGCCCCGATGTGCCATGCTCGTCGCGTGACGAGCGAGCCCGTTCACCCGGCGAATCCCGCCGGTGGCGACCCGGCCGCACTGGCCAGACTGGTGGCCCGGCAGCGCGCGGAGATGGAACGGCTGCGGGACCTGGCCGCCACCTCGGCGGTCCAGGAGCGGGCCAAAGGCGTACTCATGGCCGTCACCGGATGTTCCCCGGAAGCCGCGCACGAGGAGCTGCTGCGGCGCGCCGCGGACGGCAACCGCACGCTCCTCGAACAGTGCTGGCTCACGCTCGGCGCCCTGCCGCCGCCGAAGGCGCAGCCGGACGGCACGTCGCCCGAAGAACCGCCGGCCGCCGGCCCCTGGAAGGTCGCGCCCACCGGCACGGTGGACCTCGCGAAGACACTCGGGCACATCGGCCGGGACCTGGTCCGGGTCGGCACGCCGCACGAGCTGGCCTGGTGCCTGCTGGACCACCTCGCGCCCGAGACGGACGCCGATGTCGTGATGCTGTACGCGCGGCGGCCCGAGGGCGGGCTCGAACTGATCGGGCACGCCGGCGTCGACACGACCTTCGCCGCGCAGTGGCGGTACCTACCCCCCGTGACCGGAATGGCCCCGCTCGACGCCCTGCGCTCCGGCGAGCCGCAGTGGCTGGAGGACCTCTCCGGGGACCACGACCGGTACCTGATGATCGGGGAGGCGCCGGCGCGCTGGCCCAGCCGGGCCTGGCTGCCCATGCCGGCCGGGGACAGCGCGTGTGTCGCCCTCGGCGTGTGGCGCAGCCGCGGCGGGCCGTTCGAACCGCGCGAGCGGCGGCTGCTGCGGGCAGTGGCCAGGCTGTGCGCGGGCCGGCTGCGCGCCTTCGACTCCCCGCAGGAACACACCGGCGACGCCGTCGCCCTGACCGTGCAGGCGGTGTTCGAGGCGCTGCCGGGCGCGGCGATCCTGCTGACTCCGCTGCGCGCCGCCTCCGGCGAGGTGGCGGACTACCGCATCGAGGCCGCCACCTCCGAGGCGGTCGACGTGCTCGGCCGGTCCGCCCGGGAGCTGGCCGGCAGACAGGTCCTGGAGAGTTGTCCGGCCCTCGCGTACGAGCCGCTGTGGCAGGGCTGTCTGCAGGCGCTGGAGGCGGGGGTGCCGTTCGAGAGCGAGCCGTTCGTCCACCAGGAGGTGGTCGGCGAGCTGCCCGTGACCGCCATCTACTCGGTGCGGGCCGCCCCGCTGGGCGAGGGACTGCTGGTCACCTGGCTGCGGCATGATCCGGCCGAGCGGCAGGAGCAGCGCCTGGCCGATGTGCAGCGGCTCGGCAACCTCGGCTGGGCCAACTGGAACCTGGTCACCCGGGAGGTCTCCTGGTCCGAGCAGACGTACACCGTGCTCGGCCGCTCGCAGGCCGAGCCGCCGCTCGCTCTGGAACGGCTCCCGGACATCGCCCTGCCGGACGACGCGGGCCCGCTCACCCACGCGATCGCCGAACTCGTCCGCCACGCCCGGCGGTTCGACGTGCCGTTCCGCATCGACACGCCCGAGGGGGTCCGGCATCTGCGGCTGGTCGCGGAGGCCGTCACGGCGTCGGACGGCACCACCGTCGAGGTGCACGGCTTCGTCCAGGACCTCACCCGGCAGCGGTGCGCGGAACTGGCGCTCGTGGAGAGCGAGCGGGCGATGCTGCTGCAGCGCGGGATCCTGCAGGCGGAGCGGGCCCTGGCCGCCCGGCTGCAGCACGCCCTGCTGCCGCTGCCGAGCAAGCCGGTGCGGCTGGCCGGGCTGCGCATCGAGGTCGCGTATCTGCCCGCCCAGTCCGGCATCCATGTGGGCGGCGACTGGTTCAGCGCCATCGAACTGCCCGACGAGAACACGCTGTTCGTGGTCGGTGACGTCGCGGGCCACGGCGTCGACGCCGTGGCCACGATGGCTCAGCTCAGGTTCAGCGCGAAGGGCATGGTCACCACCGGCTCCTCGCTGACCGGGGTGCTGACGCGGCTCAACTACCTGCTGCTGCACTCCCGCGACAGCCAGACCACCGCCACCATGGTGCTCGCCCGCTACGACCCCCGTCGGCGCCTGCTCGCCTGGGCGCAGGCCGGGCATCTGCCGCCGCTGCTCGCGCGCCGGGGCGAGGTGCGCTATCTCGACCGGCCCGGCGGCATGCTGCTCGGCGCGAGCGCGGCCCCGGTCTTCGAGGCGGCGGAACTCGGTCTGGAGCCCGGGGACCGGCTGCTGCTGTACACCGACGGCCTGGTCGAGCGCCCCGGCGAGAGCCTCGAAGCGGGCCTTGGCCGGCTGGCCGAGGCGGTGCGCGACCAGGGCTGCGGCGCGTCCGGATCCCTGGACGCGTTGCTCGCCACGATGCTCGCCGAGGAGGGGCGCGACGATGTGTGCGTGCTGGACATCAGGGTGCCCCTGGAGGACGTGACGGACGTGGCGGACAAACGGGACACGGACGACTAGGTCCTGTCGTCGAACTCCCGCCGTCCGCCCGGAGGGCGGGTGGCCCGGTGACGCCGCCGGGGGCGGGGCCGGGATCAGTCGTCGTTGCGGTGTCGCCAGTACCAGAGCACCCCGACGACGAGGGCCAGCAGGAAGACGGCGGGCACGAGCAGGCCGGGGATGCGGGAGCCGGTCATCGGGCTGACTTTCGGTCGTGGTGCGGCGGTACGCGCGGCCGTCGGCCGCGGGCTGCCCATGATGACGCCGGGCCACCGCCGGGGCAATGTCTCCCCCGGGGTGTCTCGCGGTGTTCGAATCCGTTCAGTCCACAGGGTGACCGGCCTTGATGCCGGCCGCGTCGGACAGGCGCAGCAGCGGCCCGCCGCGTCCCGCGCCCCACTGCACCGGGTCCAGGACGAAGCCGACGTGGTCGCCGCCGTCGGTGCGGTGGAGGATGGTGCCGACGAACCAGGCCGCCGAGTTCCGCAGCACCACCGCGCCGCCGTAGCCCTCCGTCCACTCCAGGCGCGCGAACTTGTCGATCTTGTCGCCGGTCTCGCCGCCGAGGAGTTCCGCGAGGTCCCGCTGGTCGCGGGTGAGCAGATGGACGCCGAGGTGCTGGGCGGCCCGGGCGACGCGGTAGGTGTGGTTGGCCTTGGACAGCCAGACGGTGAACCGGGGCGGCCGGATGGAGCACTGCGAGGCGAAGCCGACCAGACACCCGGCCCGCTCACCATCGGCCACGGCCGTGACCACGCACATGTCCGGGTCCAGCCGTGCGAAGAAGCCGGCCATGGAGCCTTCCGCGGACCCTTCCGCAGAGCCGTCCGTGGCGCCGTTCCTGCCGGCCTTCGGGCCGCCGCCCGCCACGCTCGGCGCACCGACCACGTCTGCCGGTCCCGCCCCGCCGTCCACGTCCCCCGTGCTCCGCGTCCCGTTCACGTCCGTCATGGCACCGCGCTCCCGTCCGCCGCTACGGCCCGGCCTCGGCGTGCGCAGAAAGGCCCGGACGCGGTCCGCGCCGCTCTCCCGGGGTTTCCCTGCGCCCCTCTCATGAATCGTCGCCCAGGCTGGTCCGCGACTCCAGCGCACGGCGCGTGTCGTCGCCGTAGACGCCGGTCTCGTCGCCGCTGATGCCGTACCAGAGCTGGAACCGGGCCACGGCCGCGGTCAGGTCGGCGTCGTAGGTGCCGCTCGTGGAGCCGTCGCGGTAGACGTCCGGGATGCGGAGCAGCCGTTTCTGCAGTTCGGTGACCTCGGGGCCGGTGTCGCCCGGGCGGAGGGTGCCGGGGCCGTCGGGGTCGGTGGCCGCGGTGGCGGCGGTGGGCGCCGGGGATGCGGTGCGGGTCGGTGCCGGTGCCGTGGCGGGCGGTGCGGTCGCCGCCGGCCGGTGCGGGGGCGCGGTCGCCGCGGCCTGCTGGCGGCCGGTGAGGAGCAGGGCGCACCCGAAACCGAGGAGAGCTGCGGCTGCCACGGCCCCGGCGACGGCGGTCCGGCGTAGAGCGGGCATGGTGCGGGGCCGCGCCGGTACGGGCGGGAGCTCCTGTGTCTCCGTCTCGTCCGGCTGCGCCGTTCGCGCCGGAAGGCTCTCCATCTCGCGCATCAGCTCCGCGAGGCCGTCGAGGCGGCGGGGCCGCAGGACCCGGACGGGTTCCAGGACCGGGCGGGAATGCGGCAGTTCGGGATCGGGCGGTGTCGGCACCTGGCTCTCCTTCCGTCGTCCCCGTGCTGAGATACGACGACGGGGGTGCCGCCGTTCAGGTGCGGCCGACCTCCCTCGAACGCTCGAAACGCTCAACTCGGCCGGAAGCGTTGAGCGTTTGAGAAAACGCATGCTAGAAAGCGCCGCCATGACGACTCCTTGGTCACGCCGTGGTTTTCTGGCCGCCTGTTCGGCAACCGCTGTCGCCCTGGGTAGCGGGCCCCGGGCGTTCGCGGCGCCGGACGAGTTCGCCACGCTCCGGGCGAGATGGCGCACCCTGATCCTCGGCGAGGGCTTCGACCCCACCGCCGAACCGTTCAAGAGCCGGCTCGCCGACCTGGGCACGACGGCGGGCCGGTACCGGGCCACGATGGCCCCCGCCGCCGGCTCCCTGTGGCCCGACCTGGTCTACGCCGACCCGGATCCGGACACCGACCAGGAGTCGTACGGCTACTCGGGCAGCATGAACACCAGTTACACCCGGCTGAGCACACTCGCGCAGGCCTACTGCCAGCCCGGCGCCGGCCAGACCGGCGACGCGGATCTGCGGGACGCGATCCTCACCGGCCTGGACCACCTCCACGACGACGTCTACAACGCGCACCAGACCCGCTACGGCAACTGGTACAGCTGGCAGATCGGCGCCCCGCAGGCGCTGCTGGACGTGTGCGTGCTGATGTACGACGCCCTGCCGGCCGACCGGCTCGCCGGACACCTCGCCGCCGTGGACCACTTCGTGCCCGACTCGGCGGTGGCGAGCTACAGCGGGACCAGCACCGGCGCCAACCGGGTGGATCTGTGCCGGGTGCTGGCGCTGCGCGGTGTCGTCGGGGCGAGCGCGGCCAAGGTGGCACTCGCCCGCGACGCCCTCTCCCCCGTGTTCCCGTACGTCACCTCCGGCGACGGCCTGTACGCCGACGGCTCGTTCATCCAGCACACGACGGTGCCGTACACCGGCTCGTACGGCTCGGTCCTGCTGGGCGGTCTCGGGCTGCTGTTCGCGCTGCTGGCGGGGTCGAACTGGGAGGTGACGGATCCGAACCGGCAGATCGTGTTCGACGCGGTGGAGCACGCCTGGGCGCCCTTCCTCCACAACGGACTGGTGATGGACGGCGTCGCGGGCCGGGCGATCAGCCGTGGGCTCTCGGCGGCGGATCCCAAGCAGATCCAGCAGGACGACCATCTGCGCGGGCATCCGATCCTGGCCTCCATCGTGCTGCTGGGCCAGGGGGCGAGCACGGCCGAGAACGCCCGCTGGCGCGCTCTGGTGAAGGGCTGGATGCAGCGCGACCACTACAGCCCGCCGCTCGCCGACCCGGTCCTGAGCCTGCCGCATCTGGCCCGGCTCAAGGGGGTCCAGGACGACGGGTCGGTGAGGGCGGTCGCCGAGCCGGCCGGGCACCGGCTCTTCCCGTCCATGGCGCGGGCCACACACCGCGGACCGGGCTGGGCGGCCGCGCTGAGCATGGCGAACAAGAGGATCACGTACTACGAGACCGGCAACGGCGAGAACCTGCGCGGCTGGCACACCGGGTCCGGGATGCTCTACTGGTGGGGCGACACCTTCGCAGGCGGCCAGTACAGCGACGCCTTCTGGCCCACCGTCGACCCCTACCGGCTGCCCGGTACGACCGTCTCGCGCAAGGCGCTGGCGGACGGGGCAGGCGGGGACTGGGGCGCCTCGATGCCGGACGTGAACTGGGTGGGCGGCGCGACGGACGGACAACGGGCGGCCGTCGGGCAGTACCTCAAGGGACTGCAGTCGACGCTCGTGGCGAAGAAGTCGTGGTTCTTCCTGGACGACACGGTCGTCTGTCTCGGCGCGGGCATCACCTGTACCGACGGCACGGCCGTGGAGACGACCGTGGAGAACCGCAACCTGGGCCCGACCGGTGGCGCCCCCTTCACCGCCGACGGCACGGTCCAGCCGGCCTCCTACCCCTGGTCCGCGACGCTCGCCGGGGCGCAGTGGGCGCACATCGGCGGGCACGGCGGTTATGTCTTCCCCGGCCGGGCGACGGTGCACGCCCTGCGCGACGCCCGGGACGGCAGCTGGAGCACGATCAACAAGGGCGGCTCGACCCGCGTCCTGAACCGCAGGTACCTGACGATGTACGTCGATCACGGCACCGACCCGGCGAACGCGTCGTACGCCTACCAGTTGCTGCCGGGTGCCACCGCGGCCCGTACGCAGGCCCGGGCAGCGGACACGAACTGGCTGACGGTGCTCGCCAACACCGACAGCCGGCAGGGCGTGTCGGTGCCCTCGCTCGGCTTCACCGCCGTGAACTTCTGGTTCGGCGGAACGGTCGGAACGCTCACCGCGAGCGATCCGTGCTGCGTGATGATCAGTGAGAGCGAGGACGGCACCGCCGTGATCGCGGTGAGCGATCCGATGCGTATGCGCACGAGCCTCACCCTGACCTGGCGGCGGGCGGTCGCCGCGGTGACGTCCGCGCCGCGCACGCTCGCCTCGGCGGCCACCGGCTCCACGCTGACGCTGGCCTTCGGCGACCTCACGGGCACGGCCGGGGCCACCCAGCGGGTCACCGTCAGGCTGGGCTGAGCGCCCCCTGCACAAAGCGGCCCAGGGACGCTGTGAACGCGGTGACGAAGGCGTCCCTGGCCTCCTCCGGCAAGGCCTGAAGGGACAGGTAGGGGTTCAGGTCCTCCAGTTCGACCAGCAGGAGGTCGCCGTCGCGGGTACGGCAGGCGTCGACGCGCTGGATGCCGTGGCGGAGGTCGTTCCAGTCGATGAACCGCCGGGCGAACTCCAGGTCGGCGGCGGTGGCCGCATACGGCTTCAGCTCCCAGCGGCGCTCCGGGTCGGGGGCGTACAGGGCGTACTGGTAGTCGTCGTCGACGAAGTAGAACGACACCTCGTGGACGAAGTCGACACAGGGCTGGATCAGGACCTGGCCGGTGGCGAGCGCGGCGACCTGGCCTGCGGGCACGATCCGCAGGCCGAGGGAGTCTGCGCCCAGCATGGGCTTGACGACGTACCGCTCGGCGGCCGGCAGCAGGTGCAGCTCCTCGGCGCGGCCGACCGTCGGTATGACGGGGAAGTCCGCCGCGCTCAGGTCGAGCAGGTACCGCTTGCCGGCCATGTCCGCCTTGCCGGTGAGCGGGTTGTACACACGGGCGCCGGCGGCGAGGGCATGCGCGCGGAAGGCGTCGTACGCGCGCTGGTAGCCGAGGACGGGCCCGCTGTTGCGGACGACCACGGCGTCGAAGCCGTCCATCAGCGCCTCGGCGTCCAGCGGATGGCACAGGGCGAGGTCGAAGCGGGCGCGCAGCCGGGAGCTGAGGAAGATGTCCTCGTCGCAGTAGCGGCGCCCGCGGGCCTCGTACGCCAGGTCGGTGACGTAGAGCAGGCGGGGGCGGGCGGCGGGCATACGGGGTCTCCTCGGGCGGGTGCGGCCGTGTCGGCGGCGGGCACGGAAAGGTGCCGTGTCGGCGGTGGATGCAGAAAGGTTACGTCGGGGTACGGACGCTCCCCTTCCCGGCCCTGACCTCCCTACAACCCGCACTCCGCCCGCGCGGCTCGGACCCCGGCCCGAGGACCGGGGGCCTCACAGCCTGGCGACCACAACTCCCTGACTCCCACGCCCGTGGGGCCCCGGCGCACGGTGCGCCTGGGGCCCGCCTCGATCGGCGTGTACGACGGCACGGCGAGCGCCCGGCAGCCGGCCGCCTCGGCCGCGGTGACCTCGGCGGGCGAGTCCTCCGCGGCGACACACACGGCAGGACCGGCGGCCAGGGTGCGGGCGGCGGCCAGGTAGGGGTCGGGGGCGGACTTGGTGCGGGCCGTCCCGCCCTGCGGCGGCGTCCACCACGGTACGGGAGGACGCCGGGACGAGGGCCGTCGGTATCTCCGACTCCCTGAGCAGATCGAGGAGTTCGCGTGCTCCGGGCAGAGGGTTCGCTTCCTGCCGCACGGCCGCGGGGCGGCGGGGCCGACGCCGGGGCCGGCGGCCGGCCAGGCGGGGCGCTCGGCGGTCGATCGTTCCCGGTGTCCGGCGGCCTGCGCCCACAGCACTCAGTTCCCCCACAGGCCCACTCACACTGCACTGAGTGTCATCGAGCCCATCCGGGTGCTACGTTCCCCTCCATGAGCTCCAGCAGCGCGGCGCCGACCGCGAAGCCGCCGATGCGCGACGCCCTCGTCGCGGCGGCCTTCCAGCTCTTCCTGGAACGCGGGTACGAGCAGACCACCGTGGACGACATCGTGGCCCTGGCGGGGGTCGGCCGGCGTTCGTTCTTCCGCTACTTCCCCTCCAAGGAGGACGTGGTCTTCCCCGACCACGAGCGCTGCCTGGCCGACATGACCGCCTTCCTCGCCGCGAGCGAGGAGGAGCACGAGCCGGTGCGCCGGGTGTGTGACGCGGCCCGGCTGGTGCTGGGGATGTACGCGGAGAACCCGGCGTTCTCCGTGCAGCGCTACCGCCTCACCAAGCAGGTGCCGGGCCTGCGGGCCTATGAGCTGTCGGTGGTGTGGCGTTACGAGCGCGCGCTCGCCGAGTATCTGCGCGGGCGGTTCGCGGGCCGGCCCGACGGAACGCTGCGGGCGGATGTCATCGCTGCCGCCGTGGTCGCCGCGCACAACAACGCCCTGCGCTCGTGGCTGCGTTCGGACGGCCTGGGCGACGCGGAGGCGGCCGTGGACCACGCGCTGGGATATGTGCAGCGGGCGTTCGGCCACACTGCCGAGCCCGTCGCGGCGCCTGCCCGGATCGGTCGGCCGCCGGCCGGCGGGGCGGAGGGCGGCCCCGAAGACGTGGTGGTGCTGGTGTCCCGCCGGGACGCCCCGCTGTGGCGGGTGGTGCAGGAGCTGGAGACGGCACTCGGTCGCACCTGACCCACCCCGGCCACATATTGGGGGTACGCAGTGCCTTTACGAGTGACACTGAGTGCCATACCCTGTCGGCGTGCACGGTGGCACGGCTGCCGCGCACGCGTGTGCCCGGTGCGCGCCGGACACGCGGGATTCCGGCCGAGCGCAGGGAGTTGACCAGCGTGTACCACTACTCAGCAAACGCCTCGCATCCGGCGGCCGGTTCCGCGGCGGGTGTTCTCGACCCCGTCTCCGCGGACTCCAGGGACGCCATCGTCTTCCAGCGCTGCACCTGGTGCGGCACCGCGATGTACCACCGGCTGCTGTGTCCGGTGTGCCAGGGCAGCGAACTGCGCACGGAGCGCAGCGAGGGCGTCGGCACGGTCCGGCACTCCACCGTGGTGCACCGCAACACGCCCGCGGCACGCAATGTCTCGCTGATAGAGATGGCCGAGGGATTCGTCGTACGGGGCCGGGTCATGGGCCCGCCGGTCGGCATCCACAGCGGCGACCGGGTCCGGCTGTCCACCGCCAAGGATCCGGTGCGGGGCGAGCCGGTCTTCCAGCTGCTGGACGAGCCGTACCGGGGCGCCTGGACCTGACGGCGCCGGGCCGCCGTCACCGGCGCCCCGGCTCCGGGAGCAACTCCCTTGCGGCGACCGGCTGTCCCGGTCACGAAGGCCCGGTTGGCGCCGAGGCCGACGCCGAGGGCGAGCGCGCCGTCGCGTTCCGGGGCGCAGGCCCGGTTCCGGGCGGCCCTCACTCCGCGAGGGTCCCTTCACTCCGCGAGGGTCACCCGGATCCCGACCGTTCCGTCCAGTCCGCGCCGCAGCCGGCTGCCCAGCAGGGTGAGGCGGCCGACGATGCCGTACTTGCGGGCGATGAGGTCCCGGTAGCGGGCGGTGGTGGCGGCGTCGGTGATCTCCGCGGCGGCGGGCACCTGGTCGCCGGTGGGGTTGCCGCGCAGGTCGCAGGGGCCGACGAGGACGTCGGCGCGGCGGCGGATCCGCTTGACCTTGAAGCTGTCGGCGGTCGTCCAGACGCCGAGCGTGTCACCGTCCCGGACCACCCACACCGGGGTGGCGACGGGTGTGCCGTCCCTGCGATGGCTGGTCACCAGCAGGTACTTGCCGGAGCCGAGCCGGTCCAGCCGCGTGTCGTCCATGCACGGCAGTCTAGGAAGCCGCCCGCTCGTGCGCCCCGCTCGGTCATGCCAGGGCCGCGGCCATGCGCCGTACCCCCTCGGTGAGGATGTCCGGCGAGGTCGCCAGATTCAGCCGTACGTGCCCCGCGCCGCCGGTGCCGAAGGGCAGGCCCGAGCTGACGGCGACCCGTCCGCGGTCGAGGAAGACCTGCGCGGGGTCGTCGCCGAGGCCGAGGGCGCGGCAGTCGAGCCAGGCGAGACAGGTGGCCTCGGCGGGGTGCAGTCGGATCGCGGGCAGGTGCTCGGCGAGCAGGCCGGCGAGCAGTCGCCGGTTCGCCTGCAGTCCGGTGAGCAGGGCGTCGAGCCAGCCGGTGGCCTCGCGCAGGGCGGCGGTGTGGGCGATGACGCCGAGGTGGCTGGGGCCGTGGCTGACCTCCTCGGGCAGCCGGTCGAGGTCGGTGGCGGCCTTGGGCCCGGCGAGGGCGACGGCGGCTTTGAGGCCGGCCAGGTTCCAGCCCTTGGAGGCCGACATCAGGGACAGGCCGTGTTCGGCGCCGGGGACGCTGAGGTACGGCACGAACGTGACGCCGGGGAAGACGAGCGGGGCGTGGATCTCGTCGGCTACGACCCGGACGCCGTACCGCTCGGCGAGGGCGGCGACGGCGGCCAGTTCACCGGCGGTGTGCACGGTGCCCGTGGGGTTGTGCGGGCTGCACAGCAGGAAGGCGGCGCGGCCGGTCCCGGCGATCGCCTCCCGGAAGGCCTCCTCCAGGGTGGCCATGTCGATGCGCAGGTCAGTGCCGAGCGGGGCTTCGACCACCCGGCGGTCCATGTTGGTGACGAACTGGAAGAACGGCGGATACACCGGCGGGTTGACGATCACCGGATCGCCGGGCCCGGTGACCAGTTTGAGCATCTCGACCACGCCGAGCATCACGTCCGGAACGATCGCGGTGCGCTCGACGGCGATCCCGTCCCAGTTCCAGCGTTCGGCGGCGAACGCGGCCAGCGCCTCGGCGTAGGCGGTGCCGGCGGGGTATCCGGTGTCGCCGAGGGCGAGGGCGTCGGTCGTGGCACGGACGACGGGTCCGGCGAGGGATACGTCCATCTCGGCCACCCACAGCGGCAGCACGTCCTCCGGGTAGGTGCGCCACTTCATGCTCGTACGGCGGCGCAGCTGCTCCAGGCCGAGGGTGTGCAGCGGGTCGGGTTCGCCGGAAGCGGTGTGCGGGATGCTGGTCATGGGGCTCACGATAGGAGCCCGTGCGGGGCGCGGGAACGACCGGAACGCCGGGATGCGAGCGGAGATCAACTCGGGCGTCTGGATTGCGTCTTGAACGGTGTGTCCCTCGTCCGGCAACTCATCCGCACCCAGGAGCTGACCCACGTGACCGACAACCCGGCAGCCACCGACGACGTGGCCGTGTCGCTGCGTGCCCGTATCAACACCAGCCAGCCGCACACCGCCCGGATCTGGAACTACTGGCTCGGCGGCAAGGACAACTACGAGGTCGACCGAGCGGCGGGCGACCAGATACGCCAACTGCATCCCGGCATCGGGGAGTACGCGCGTGCCGACCGGCTGTTCCTGGGCCGGGCGGTGCGTCATCTGGTCGGCGAGGTGGGCATCCGGCAGTTCCTGGACATCGGGACGGGGCTGCCCACCGCCGACAACACGCACGAGGTCGCCCAGCGGATCGCGCCTCAGGCGCGGATCGTGTACGTCGACAACGACCCGCTGGTCCTCGCGCACGCGCGTGCCCTGCTGACGAGCACACCCGAGGGCCGCACCGACTATCTGGACGAGGATCTGCGCAATGTCGACGCGATCATCGAACACGCGGCGAAGACACTGGACTTCAGCGAGCCGGTGGCGCTGATGCTGCTCGGCGTCGTCATCTTCATCGGCGACGACGAGGACCCGTACGGCCTGGTGCGGCGGTTGACGGACCGGTTGCCGGCGGGCAGCCACCTGGTGCTGTCGCACACCGTCACCCACCCGGCGATGCCGGACGTGGACGAGGCGGTGAAGTTCTGGAACGAGCACGGCACCCCGAAGCTGACCCAGCGCACCCCCGAGGACGTTGCCCGGTTCTTCGACGGCCTTCAGCTGCTGGAGCCCGGTGTCGTGTCCTGCTCACGCTGGCGCCCGGAGGACGACCACGGGGCCGAGCCGGAGGAGGTCGCGATGTTCGGCGGGGTGGCCCGCAAGGGCTGAGCCCTGCCCCCGGAGTTCAGCGCTGAACGCCCGGGCCCTCGGCCACGTATGGAGGTGCGGGCCCTCGACGACCCGAGGCCCCGCGCCGCCGGCACGGGCGGCGCGCGTTCGGTTCGGCTTCGGGAGCCCTGCATGCGGCACGCACGACGACGGATCGTCAGGCGGGTGACCCGCCTGGCGGCGGTCGGCGGACTCCTCCTGGGCGGCACGATGGTCGCCCAGGCGGCCATGGCGAGCGAGACACCCCCGGCCACGGCCAGACCGCTCGCCTCCCCGTCCGGCGCGTCCGGTGCCGGGGGCACCGGGGCCGCGCTGGTGGCGCGGCTCGGCACGGCACGGACGGCGGGCAGCTGGATCGGCGCCGACGGGCGGCCGGTCGTGGCGGTGACCGACGAGGTGGCGGCGCGGGAGGTGCGGCGCGCGGGCGCCGAGGCGAAGGTCGTGTCGCACAGCATGGACGAGCTCAAGTCGGCTACGGCCGCACTGCGTTCGGCGCCACGGGTGGCGGGCACCGCGTGGACGGTGGACTACCGGACCAACCGGGTCCTGGTCAGCGCGGACAGCACGGTGTCCGCGAGCGACTGGTCCAGGATGAGGCAAGTGGCCGCGAAGGCGGGGAGCTTCGTGCGGATGGAGCGCACGAAGGGCACGTTCACCACGCGGCTGAACGGCGCCCAGCCGATCCTGTCGACCGGGGGCCGCTGCTCGGCGGGATTCAACGTGACGAACGGGCAGAGCGACTTCATTCTCACGGCCGGCCACTGCGGTCCTGCGGGATCCACCTGGTTCGCCGACAACCAGGGGAACCAGCAGCTCGGCCGGACGGTGGCCAGCACCTTCCCCGGCAATGACTTCTCGCTGGTGCAGTACGCCTCCGGCAGGGCCGGTGACGGCGCCGACATCGTCGCGATCGGCGGCGGCAACGGGGTGCGGATCACGGGGCTCGCGGATGCGGCGGTGGGACAGCGGGTGTTCCGCAGCGGCAGCACCAGCGGACTGCACGACGGGACGGTCACCGCGCTCGACGCGACCGTCAACTACCCCGAGGGGACGGTCACCGGGCTCATCCAGACCAATGTGTGTGCCGAACCCGGCGACAGCGGCGGGCCGCTGTTCTCGGACGGGATCGCGCTCGGTGTGACCTCGGGCGGCAGCGGTGACTGCACGACGGGCGGCACCACGTTCTTCCAGCCGGTGACACGGGCGCTGGCGGCGCTGAACGTGAAGCTGATCGTGTCGGCGCAGAACGCCGGTGGTGCCGCCGGGAAGGCGTCCCCCTCCCCCGCGCCGTCCGCCTCGGCCGCACAGGGCGCGGTGGCGCCGAACGCGGCCTCACCGGGTTCCTCGGCGCCGGTGACGGGCGCGCAGGGCGAGACGCTGCTGGCTCGGCTGACGGACACCCGGAACATCGGTCCCGGGCTGCTGGTCATCGCGGGCAGTCTGATCGCGCTGGTCGCGACCCGCTACATCCGGGCCGAACAGGACCGCAAGGCCTATCAGCGGTACTACTCGGCGACCTGGGGCTGACACAGGCGACGGCCTGGCACAGGCGACATGTGGAAGGGCACCCGTGCGCTCACGGGTGCCCTGAAGGGTAAGAGTACGGCGCGGTCCGCGCGAGGTCGCTCAGGCCGCCCGCTGTGACCGCGGGGTCGCGGCGGCCCACTCCATCACGAGGCGCTGGTACTCCGCGCGCTGCTCGGTGGTCAGCGTCCCGCCCGACCGGCGCCACAGGGCCCTGATCTCCTCGTTGACCTCCGCGGCCGAGCGCTCGGGAGCGGCTTCAACAGTGGTGGACATGCTGTGAAGCATATGCCGATCGAGGTGAAGGCGCTGTGAGTAAGTACACCCGAGGCGGACATTCCGGACGTGGTGCTCATCACGTCGATGTGTCAAGCCTGAGGCGGGAGTTCACACCGGGCCCTCACCCAGCACCAACACCTGGATCGCCAGTACGGCAGCGCCGCGTGCCCAGTCATGGAAGTCGGACACCTTGGTCTCCAGATCGACCGGGTCGGCCAGCGGATGCCGATGGGCGCCGATCGTCTCGCGGACCGTGTTCCCGGCCACAGCCATCAGGCCGACGCCCTCACCGGCGAGCAGGATCTTCTGCGGCATCGCGAAGTTGGCGATCTGTGCGACCAGGGTGCCGAGGGCCCGGGCGGCCTCGTCGATCACCCGGGAGGCCATGGGTTCGCCGGCGGCGGCGCCGGCGAGGATCTCCTCGTAGCCGGTGTCACGGCCGGTGGCGGCGCGGACCTGGTACTCGATGCTGGGGATGGTGAGCAGCGACACGGCACTGCCGCGCGCGCCGCTCGGGGTGAGCGGGCCGTTCGGGTCGATGATCCAGTGCCGGCCGAAGCCGTGGCCGTCCTCCGCGAACGGCACGCGCCTGCCGCCGAGCACCAGCCCGTAGCCGATCCCGGCGCCGATGGTCAGGACGGCGAAGCGGTCGAGTCCGCGGCCGGCGCCGAACCAGGTCTCGGCCTCGACCAGGGCGGCCACGTCGTTCTCCACGACGACCGGCAGTCCGGTGCGCTCGCCGACCAGCGCGGCGAGCGGCACGTCCCGCCAGCCGAGGAACGGCGACTCGGCGACCGCCGCGCGCTCGCGCACCCGGCCGCCCACGCCGATGCCGATGCCCGCGGGGGCGGGGTGCCCCTCGGACAGGGTGGCCGCCATCTCCGCGAGCAGTGCGGCGACGGCGCCCGGGTCGTGTGTGAGGAGCGGCCGGTCGAGCCGTGCGGTCACCTCGCTGCGCAGGGTGGTGGCGACGCCGTAGACCATGTCCCCGGTGATCTTGAAGCCGAGGAAGGAGCGGGCGTCGGCCACGACGTCGAGCGGCTGCGACGGACGGCCCTGGCGCGCCTGGGCCGGGCCGGCCGTCCCGGAGGTCTCGGCCAGCAGCCCGGACTCCAGGAGCGGCTTGGTCAGCCGGGTGAGACTGCCCTGGGAGAGCCCGAGGCGCCGGGCCAGCTCGGTGCGGGACAGCGGCCCGTGCACGAGCACCTCGATCGCCACGGAGCGCTCCGCAGGGCTCAGCGGCAGCCAGCTGGTCATGGACCGACCCCCTCCTTTCCTTCTGGCTCAGAAGTAATCAGCCTCACCTTACGCGACGAGAGGCGTGCGGCAGGACCTTCTTGCGCCCCCTTGACGACGTGATTCTTCCGTAGCAAAAGTAACCGGCATGACTTTCTCTCTCGGTATCGTCGGCGCCGGTCAGTTCTCCGGTCAGTTCGCCACGCTGTTCCAGGCCCATCCCGGCGTCCGTGACGTCTACGTCACCGACCTGCTGCCCGAGCGGGCCGAGCGGCTCGCCGCCGCGCAGGGTCTCGCCGGCACCTTTCCGTCGTACGAGGCCATGCTGGAGTCGAAGGCGGTCGACGCCGTCGCGGTCTTCACCCAGCGCTGGACGCACGGCCCGCTGGTCCTGCAGGGCCTCGGCGCGGGCAAGCACGTCTACTCCGCCGTCCCCATGGCGATCACCACGGAGGAGATATCCGCGATCATCGACGCGGTACGGGCGACCGGGCTGACGTACATGATGGGTGAGACCAGCCAGTACAACCCGGCGACCGTGCACGCCCGCAACCAGATCGCCCAGGGCGCCTTCGGCCGGCTCTTCTACGCCGAGGGCGACTACGTCCACGACATGGACCTGGGCTTCTACGAGGCGTACCAGTACAGCGGCGGCGAGACCTGGAAGACGACCGCCAGCTATCCGCCGCTGCTGTACCCGACGCACTCGGTGGGCGGGGTGCTCGGGGCCTGGCGGACCCACGCGGTGAGCGTGTCGGCGATCGGGGTGCGGGACGATCGCGGCGACGGCGTTTTCGATCGTTCGGTCAGCCAGTTCGACAACGACGTGTCCAACGCGACCGCGCTGTTCGAGGTGGCGGGCGGCGGATCGTTCCGTACCAACGAGTTCCGGCGGGTCGGATATCCCTCGCACATCCGCGAGTCCCGCTTCCGGTTCTTCGGTACGGAGGCCAGCATGGAGCAGCTGGCGACGGTGGCGCTGTGGCAGGACAAGAACGGGGTGAAGGACATCAGCGAGCTGCTGGAGCCCAAGCCGACCCTGGCCCCCGACGATCCGTCCCTGGCGCACATCGCGCCGGACCTGCGGGCCGCCTTCACCTCGGGTTCGGCGCCGGTGCACGACCGGGCGCGGCTGCCGCGGGAGTTCGACCACCTGCACAACGGCCACGAGGGCAGCCACCACTTCCTCGTGGACGACTTCGTCACCGCGGTCAACACCCGCTCGCTGCCCTCGGTGAACGCATGGGTGGCCGCCCGCTACACCCTGCCGGGCATCATCGCGCACGAGTCCGCGCGGCAGGGCGGGGTCCGGCTGCCGGTCCCCGACTTCGGGGACGCGCCGGAGGCGTGACGGTCCGGGCGGCGACGGACTCGGGTGCCGCTCGGGGGCCGGTCAGGTGCCCGGCTTGCGGCCGTAGACGAAGACGTCGTCGCCCGTCTTCAGCAGTGACCAGTACGCCTTGGCGTCCTTGGTCGTCATGTTGACGCAGCCGTGCGAACCCGGCGGGTTCCACATGCTCAGGTTGACCGAGTGGAAGGCCTGGCCGCCGTCGAAGAACTGGCTGTAGGGCATCGGCACGTTGTAGACGGTCGAGACATGGTCGATGTCCCGCCAGTAGATCTTCTTCAGGCCGGTGCGGGTGGTGTAGCCCTTGCGGCCGGTGCGCACGGGGACCGGTCCGTAGACGAGTTTCCTGCCGTCCTGGATCCAGCTCAGCTGGAGCGTGAGGTTCACACAGGCGATCCGGCCCTTGTTCACCGGGCACGCGCCGTCCTTGTTCGGATCGTTCCCGACGGCCTTCTGCTTGTTCATCAGGTCCATCACGCCCCAGGTGACCGGGCCGGCGTAGCCGATGTCGGGCATGATGCCGTGCTTGTCCTGGAATGCCTTGATGGCCTTGCAGTCGGCGGCGGACTGCTTGCCGTCGACGGGCAGGCCGAGGAACTTCTCCACCTGCTTCTGGTACGGCCCCGTCTGCGTGGTGCAGCTCGCGGCCTGGGCCGGTGCCGCGGTGAAGGCGAGCGTGAGCGGCGCCACCAGTCCCGTGACGCCCAGCACGACGACACCTCGTCTGCGTATGTCCCCCATGTGCATCCCCCTTCTCCCCATCTCACCCAGGGCCTCCCCCGGGTGCTCCCCTGCGCGATTCCCACGATCCCGGACTACTAGACCTGCGCGGGTGTCCGGGGGTTGTGGTTCCGGTCAGGCTGTGACGAAACGGTGACTGGCTCGGCGCTCATCGCAGGCGGCGCAGTCCGCCCCCCGCCCAGTCCAGTTCCCCGGAATTGGACCGGGCCCGCGGCTCCCCCGCCCCTCTACGCTGCGGCACATGCACCCCACCCTCGCCGAGGATCTCTCCCGGCTCCCCGAACTCCTGCAGTGCGCCCGCGATGTCGCCGTCCGCGAGACGGCGACGCTGGCCGAGCGGCCGGTCGCCGCGCCCGGCGGGGCGCCCTCGCGCGCTCCGCTCCCCGAGCAGGGGGCCGGCGGGGAGGCCGCGCTCGCGCGGTTCGCCGAGCGGTGGGCGCCCGGGTTCTCCGGCTCCGCCGGACCCCGCTACCTGGGCTTCGTCACCGGTGGCGCGACCCCCGCGTCGGTGGCCGGGGACTGGCTGACGTCCGCGTTCGACCAGAACCTGTCCGGGGCGGGCGGTTCCTGGGCGCAGGAGCTGGAGCGGGAGACGGTGGCCTGGCTGCGCGAGCTGTTCGGGCTGGGCGAGGCGCACAGCGGCGCCTTCGTGACGGGGGCGACCGCCTCCAACACGGTCGGGCTGGCGATCGGCCGGGAATGGCTCGGCGAGCGGCTCGGTGTGGACGTCTCGCGGGAGGGCGTGGCGGCGCTCGGCCCGGTCGAGGTGCTCTCCGGCAGCCCGCACTCCAGCGTGACCAAGGCGATGTCGGTGCTGGGCATCGGCCGGGACCGGTTGCGGAAGGTGCCGCTGCTGCCCGGCAACCGGGAGGCCGCGGACGTGGCCGCACTGGAGTCGGCCCTCGCGGACCTGGACGGCCGGCCGGCGATCGTCGTGGCGAACGCGGGCACCGTGAACACCGTCGACTTCGACGATCTGCGGGCGATGGCCGCACTGAAGGAGCGGTACGGCTTCTGGCTCCACGTCGACGCCGCGTTCGGCGGCTTCGCCGCGCTCTCCCCCGAGTACGCCGCGCTGGTCGACGGTCTCGACGCGGCCGACTCGGTCTGTGTGGACCTGCACAAGTGGCTCAACGTCCCCTACGACGCGGCCGTGCAGTTCACCCGCCGCCGCGACCTTCAGGTGCGGGTGTTCCACAACGCCTCCCCCTATCTCGGCCTGCCCGCCGGCGAGCCCGACTTCCTGCATCTGACCCCGGAGAACTCCCGGCGGCTGCGCGCCCTGCCCGCGTGGTTCTCGCTGGTGGCCTACGGACGTGCCGGGCACCGGGAGATCGTCGAACGGAACGTGACCCTCGCGCGCCGGCTCGGCGCGGGCGTCGACGCGCTGCCGGGGCTGAGGCTGCTGGCACCGGTGCGGCTGAACGTCGTGTGTTTCACCCTCGCCGAGGATCCCACGCAGGAGCGGGTCGACGCGCTGGCCCGGGCGGTCGCCGATTCCGGGGAGGCGTATGTGACGCCGACGGTGTACGGCGGGGTTCCCGGGCTGCGGGCCGCGTTCAGCAACTGGCGCACCACCGAGGCCGACACCGATCGGGTGCTTCAGGTGCTGGCGGCGGCCTCGGGCTGACGTTTCGGGGTGCTCAGGGCTGCCGTAGGGCCGCGCGGAAGCCGGTGTTCACCGCGGTGAGTCCGCCGTCGACCACCAGGGCGGTGCCGGTGATCCAGGCGGCGTCGCGGGAGGCGAGGAAGGCGACCGCGGCGGCGATGTCCTCGGGTTCGCCGACCCGGCCGAGCGGGTACAGCGGGCGGATCGCGGCGAGTTCGTCGTCGCGGCCCTCCCACGCCGAGGTGCGGACCGTGCCCGGCACCACGAGGTTCACCCGCACGCCCCGGGCCGCCGCGTGCCCGGCGAGGGTGCGGGTGAGCGAACCGAGACCGGCCTTGGCGGCGCTGTAGGCGTGGTTGCCGAAGTCCTGCAGCCCGTTGACGGAGCCGACGCCGACGGTCGCGCCGCGTGCGGAGGCGGCGAGGTGGGGCAGGGCGGCGCGGCAACAGCGGTAGGCGCCGGTGAGGGTGACGTCGAGGTCCAGGGCCCACGCCTCGTCGGACTCCTCCTCGAAGAGCGGGGCGTCCGGCGTGCAGTGGGCGGCACAGTTGACCAGCACGTCGAGCGAGCCGAACGCGTCGACGGCGTGGGCGACGGCCGCCTCCACCGAGTCGCGGTCGGCGATGTCGCACGCCAACGCCTCGGCGGCAAGGCCCTGTTGACGCAAGGCGGCGGCGATCCGCTCGGCCTCGGGCAGGTCCCGGTCGGTGACCAGGACCTGCCCGCCCTCCTCGGCGAGCCTTCTCGCGACGGCGGCGCCGATGCCGCGGGCCGCGCCCGTGACGAGAACTCCGTGTCCTGCGAAGCGGGTGTGATCAGTCATGCGGTGACCGTACGGCTCCGCGGGTGTTCTTTCACCGGTATCCGGTGACGTCGGCCGGCTTGCCCGCGTCCTGCACCTCGACCAGGTACCGCCAGGCGTCGGGCCGGCTGCGGTCGAGGTCGGTGAAGCCGTACACCCGGGCGAGGAAGCGGGCGACATCGGGGGCGGCGGCCAGGGCCACGACGGCGCGGCCGACGTAGCGCGGGGTCTCGGAGTTGGCGAAGTGCGGTTCGCGGTCGAGGGCGTCGCGCCGGTTGTCCTCACGGACGCCGTGCAGGTCGAGCATCAGGTCCGAGCGCAGCCAGCCCGGGGGCCGAGCGGCGGCGGTGGCGCCGCGCGGGCCGAGTTCGTGGCCGAGGGCGAAGGCCATGCGCGGTAGGTGTCGCTTTTGTGGTCGGCGGTGCCGTCGGTCATCTGCACCACCAGCCCGCCGGGCCGGCGCAGGAAGCCTGAGCCCGCCCGCCAGGTCGTGCTCCCAGACCGGTGTGGGAAAACCGGACACTTTCTGTCGGTATTGCCGGCGCGGACTCAGTGTCCGCGCCGGATCCATTCGTCCAGGTGCGGTGCCTCGGCGCCGATGGTGGTGGGCTCGCCGTGGCCGGTGAGGACCTTGGTCTCCGGCGGGAGGGTGAGGAGCTTGTCGCGGATGGAGTCGATGATCGTCGGGAAGTGCGAGTAGGTGCGTCCGGTGGCGCCCGGGCCGCCCTGGAAGAGGGTGTCCCCGGTGAACACGGTGCCGAGGCCGGGGTCGTACAGGCAGACCGCGCCGGGGGCGTGGCCGGGGGTGTGGAGCACGGTCAGGTCGGCGCCGGCCGCCTCGATGACCTGGCCGTCCAGGAGGTGCCGGTCGGGATCGCGGTGCGGGTGGGTCGTCTTCCACAGCGGCAGGTCGTCCGGGTGCAGCCAGATGGTGGCGCCGGTCAGGTCGGCGAGGGCCGGCGCGGCGTTGATGTGGTCGTTGTGGGCATGGGTGCACACGATGGCGATCAGGCGTCGGTCGTCGACGGCGCGGGCGATGGTCTCGGCGTCGTGGGCGGCGTCGATCACGATCACCTCCCGCTCGTCGCCGACGATCCACACGTTGTTCTCGACGTCCCAGGTGCCGCCGTCGAGGGTGAACTGCCCGGAGGTGACGAGGCGTTCGATGCGCACGGTCATCAGAAGACCACCACCGATCGCAGCACGTCGCCGCCGTGCATCCGCTCGAACGCCTTCTCGACCTCGTCCAGCCGGATCGTCTCGGTGACGAACGCGTCGAGCGGCAGCCGGCCCTGCAGGTGCAGGTCGATCAGCATGGGGAAGTCACGCGAGGGCAGGCAGTCGCCGTACCAGCTGGACTTCAGGGCGCCGCCGCGGCCGAAGACGTCCAGCAGGGGCAGTTCGAGCTTCATCTCGGGGGTGGGGACGCCGACGAGGACGACGGTGCCGGCGAGGTCGCGGGCGTAGAAGGCCTGCTGGTACGTCTCCGGGCGGCCGACGGCCTCGATGACGACGTCGGCGCCGAAGCCGCCGGTCAGCTCCCGGATCGCCGCGACCGGGTCGGTCTCCTTGGAGTTGACGGTGTGGGTGGCGCCCAGAGTGCGGGCCTTGTCGAGCTTGCGGTGGTCGATGTCCACGGCGATGATCCTCGCCGCGCCGGCGAGGCGGGATCCCGCGATGGCCGCGTCGCCGACCCCGCCGCACCCGATGACCGCGACGGAGTCGCCCCGGCCGACGCCGCCGGTGTTGAGGGCGGCGCCGATGCCGGCCATGACCCCGCAGCCCAGCAGGCCGGCGACCGCCGGGGAGACGGCCGGGTCGACCTTGGTGCACTGGCCGGCGGCGACGAGCGTCTTCTCGGCGAACGCGCCGATGCCCAGCGCGGGCGAGAGCTCCGTACCGTCGGTCAGGGTCATCTTCTGCCGGGCGTTGTGCGTGTCGAAGCAGTACCAGGGCCGGCCGCGCAGACAGGCCCGGCACTGACCGCACACGGCACGCCAGTTCAGGATCACGAAGTCACCGGGCGCCACATCGCTCACGCCCTCGCCGACCGACTCCACGACTCCGGCGGCCTCATGGCCGAGGAGGAAGGGGAAGTCGTCCGAGATGCCGCCCTGCTTGTAGTGCAGGTCGGTATGGCAGACACCGCAGGCCTGGACGCGCACCACGGCTTCGCCGGGTCCCGGGTCCGGCACCGTGATCGTCTCGACCCGTACGGGCTCGTCCTTTCCCGGTGCGATCACGCCGCGCACTTCCTGCGCCATGGTCTGGCCCCTTCCTCGAATGCCTTCGCTGCCGACCCTACGCGCGACCGATCGGTAGCGGGGCGGACGCCTCGCCGGGCGCGCCCGGTGAGAACGGCGCGCTGCTTTGTAAGAAATGACCCGCTCTCCGGTAAGAATTTGACCGAATAACGTCATTCCATGATGGCAATCTTTTTGCAGGGTGCATGAGTTCGCCTGGTGTGTGTACCGGCCCGGGCGTGCCTCAATGGGGGGCATGCCCAACGAAAGCCGCAATGGACGTGTCGCATTCCTTTTCTCGGCCGGCGCCGCGCCGCGTCCCGGAACAGGACGTGAACTCCTGGACGCATTCCCGGTGTTCGCCGACGCGCTGGACGACATCTGCGGGCGCCTCGATCCGTATCTCGAACTCCCGCTGAAATCCGTGATGTTCGTGGACGACGGCACGCGCACGGCGACGCTGCTGGAGCGGGAGTCGTTCGCCGGGCCCGCGGTCTTCGCGCTCCAGGTGGCGCAGTACCGGTTGCTGGGCAGCTGGGGCGTCCTGCCGGACGTGGTGTTCGGGCAGGCCGCCGGGCGGATGGCCGCCGCGTATGCCGCGGGTGTCTTCTCACTGGCGGACGCCTGCCACGCGGTCGGCACCCTGGCCCGGCTGCTGGGCGGCCCGGTGGCCCCGGAGCCGCACTCCACGCGCCTGGACGGCGTCCTCGACGCCTACGGCCGTACCCTCGCCACGCTCCACCCGGGTGCGCCGCGCCTCCCCCTGGTGTCCGACGTCACCGCCCGTCCGGTGGGCGCGGAGACCGCCGAGCCGGAGTTCTGGGTGCGGCGCGCACCGCTGCGCTTCGCGGAGGCGGTCGGCCGGCTGCACCGCGACGGAGTCCGCACCTGGCTGGAACTGGGTCCTGATGACGGGCTCACCCGCCTGCTCCCGGAATGTCTCCCGGACGGCCTGCCGGGCGGTACGGCCTCGGCTTTCGCGCTGTCCCGGGACTGGCCGGCGCTGCGGTCGGGGCCGAGCGCCGACTCCGGGGCCGTACAGCGGTGAGGGCCGCCGCCGGGGCCGTACAGCGCTGAGGGCCGTCCCGCCGGGGTCGGCCCTCGCACATCCGCCCTGCGCCCCTCGTGTCCGCGTGCGGCTCAGGCCTGGACGGCCGGCAGCAGGCCCGTCACGGGTGCCACGAGGTCGGTGACCTGGTGCAGTTCGTTCAGCCGGTTCAGCTCGCCGACCTGGTTCAGTGAGCGTACTTGCTGGGAGACCCGCGGGACCTGCGCCTGGTGCTGGGCGGGGATGTCGCTGACGGTGAGCGAGTCGAGCACGGCCATGGGGTTGATCTGCCCCTGGTGCGGTGCGCTCGCGTCGGCCGCGTTCGCCAGCGGTGCGGCAAGGCCCGTGACCCCGGCGGCGAGGCCGAGGGCGGCGACGATACGTCGTGTTGAGATCATGTTCTCAGCAACGGCGGCGCACCCCGTCCGGACACGGGCGGCGGCCCTCGCTCACTCGTGAGGCGGAGCCCGCCGTCTGCGCTTGCCGTGGCCGCCGGGCCGGGGGAATCTCGAAGGGTGGGGGCGTCCGTGCGGTCCGCGCCCCGCCGGGCCGCGGACGCCCGAAGGAGGTCACCGATGGGCAGCGCGACAGATTCCGCCTTCGACATCGAGACACTGCGCCGGGGAATAGAAGGGAACACGGGGAACACCCTTCTGTCGCTCTACGCCGACGACGCGGAGATCCGTATCGTCGACCGCAACAACCAGCCCAGCCACCCCACCGTCCTGCGCGGGCGGGGTCAGATCGCCGAGTTGCTGGACGACATCTACAGCCGCGACATGACACACAAGCTGGACCGGTGCGTCGTGCAGGGCGATCACGCCGCGTTCAGTGAGTCCTGCCAGTACGGGGACGGCACCCGCGTCCTCGCCGAGTCGATGGTCACGTTGCGCGACGGCAAGATAGCCGACCAGCTGATCATCCAGGCCTGGGACGAGTAGGCACACCCCCGGTATGACAGGCGGCGGAAGGAGATTCGCGACGATCCGGGTCACCTCCCGGCTGACCTGGACCTTCTCGGCGCGGGCGAGCCTGGGGCGGATGTCCCGGGCTCGCCCTCGACGGCCAGCACCAGCTTCCGCAGCAGATCCGCCAGTGTGCACCGCTCTGTTTCGGTCAGCGTTGAGAGCAGCGCGCCTTCGCCCGCGTCCTCCGCTGCCGCGTGTGCTTCGAACGCGGCGTGGCCGGCCTCGGTGAGCCGGACCCGCACGCGCCGGCGGTCTCCGGTCTCCGGCGTACGCGTGATCAGCCCGGCGTCCTCGACCGGCCCGAGCCGGGCCGACAGCGCGCCCCGGGTCAGGCCCAGCCGCTCGGCGAGCCCCGAGGGACTGCACTCGTACGGCGGCCCGGATCTGCGCAGCATCAACAGCACCTTGTACTGCCAGTACTTCAGGCCGTCGGCGTCCAGCACCTCCCGGAGACACAGAGGGTCAGCGCATCCAGGCTCTGTACTCCATCACGTCCCCGGCCTTCACCCGGTACCGGGGATCGTCCCGGGTGAAGGTGGTCTCCAGACCGAGGACGGCGCCGGTGCGCGGATCGAGGACCAGCATGCGCCGCGCCCCCGGGACGTCGTACGTGTACGCCTGTCCCGGACGCCCGAGCCGGTCCGTCACCTGCCCGACCGGGCGCAGGTCCTTGGCGTCCGCAAGGATCCGGACCAGCGCGGCGGACTCCCGGGCGCCGAGGGTCCAGTGGTCCAGCAACTCCTGGATGCCATCCAGGAGTTCGGAGGTGGTCGGGGTGCCGGTGCCGCTGCGGGCCGTCTCGGCGAGGTAGGCCCGCAGGGCGGCCGGCGCGTGCGGGGGGCGCGCCTCGGGCGGGGCATCGCTCCAGCTCGGCGGGTAGGTGGTCCGGCTCAGCACCTGTCCGTCCGCCACCAGGTGCGGCGTGGCGCCCTGGTCGGTGAGGACCGGGCGGCCCGGGTGGCGCGGATCGGTCGCCACGACGAGCTCGGTATGGCTGTCGTCCGCGTTCCACCGCACCACGCGCTCCTCGGGGAGGGTCACCGGCGGCCTGTCGTCGCTCATGCCGAGGCTCCACAACTGCACATGGGTGCCCTTGCGCAGGCCGGGCGAGCCGTCCGAGGCGGCCGCGGCGGCCAGTTCGGCCATCCGGTCCAGCGGTACGGTCGTGGAGTGGGCGCGGACGGCCAGCGGGCGGGGCGCGGCCACGGCGGGCTGGCCGCTCGGGCCGCCGAGCAGCGCGGTGAGCGTGGTGGCCAGCACGACGGCGGTGGCGGCGAGGCCCCACCACAGCCGGGCACGCGGAGCGGGGGGCCGGGCGGGCCGGGGTTCGTCCGCGCCCAGCAGCAGCTCCAGCCGCCGCTCGGCGGAGTGGTCGAGCGGACCGTCACCGAAGTACGGGCCGTGGGCCGGCGCCGGGTTGGCCCGGCGCAGGAGGTCGAGTTCGTCAGTCATGGCGGGGGTCCTTGCACAGGGGTGCGCCGACGGGGCCGGCGGAAGCGGAGGACGACGAGCGCCGACCCGGACCGCTCTCCCCGCCGGGCGTCTCGTCGTCGGTGCGGGCGGAATCGGACGGCAGCGTGCCGTCGCCGTCACCGGGCACCGGCCCGGCCGGCGAAGAGGTCACCGACGTCCCGGCAGACGCGCGGGGCCCGGACGGCGAGGGATCCCCGGGCACCTCGGAATGCGACCGGTGCCCCGGGAGCGTCACGCCGTCCGGCGCCCCGGGACGCACACGGCCGTCGGAACGCGAGTCGCCCGCCCGCGGCCCGGAGCCCGCCCACCCATCGGGGGCCGGAACGCCCCCGGATGCGCCGGAAAGCGTCCGCCCATCGGAGCGCGACAGCACCACCGGCGTCCTGGAACGGGCGAGTTGACGGGGCGGTGGCCCGCCCGCGGACGCTTCACCACGCGACCGGTCGCCGGAGCGCCACGCACCCTGCCACATCCCGGAACGCGAGCGGTGATCGGCCGGGGTGCCGGGGGCCTGGGCGGGTGGCCGCAGGCGGTCGATCTCGGCTCGCAGCCGGCGGCGGGCGCGGTGCAGGCGCATGGTCGCCGCGCGTCTGCCGCAGCCCAGGGCGACCGCGATCTGCCCGGCGTCGAGTTCCTCCCAGGCCGCGAGGCGCAGTACCTCCTGGTCATCCGGGGAGAGCCGGTCCAGGGCCTCGTGCACCCAGGCGCCGGGCGTCTCCGCGTCCGGGCTGTCCACGATGTGCCGGCTGTGCGCGGCCTCGTCGTTGCCCAGCCGGTCCACCAGCCGGCGCCGGCGCCCGTGGCCGCGTACCGCGTTCGCCAGGCAGTTGCGGGCCACCCCGTACAGCCAGGGCAGCGGTGCGTCCGGCAGGTCGCGCCGACGCCGCCAGGCGACCGTGAACACCTCCGCCACCACTTCCTCCACCTCGTCGGCACGTCCGGGCAACCGCCGCGCGACATAACGGCTGACCGCCCAGTAGTGCTCGCGATAGGCAGCGGCGAAGATCTCGTCGTTGCTCATGTTCCGTTCGTGTCCGGCACCGCCCGGATCGTCACACCCTTCTTCCGTGATGCTTCTCGCGTCGTCCGAGTGTGACCGGTGGGCCGGGCACGGACACAGGCGGGGCGTGAAGAGGATCAGAGACTTCAGGCGCCTGCGCGCCGTGCGGTGGCTGACGACCACCGATCACAAGACGATAGGAACGCTCTATTTGGTCACCGCGTTCGCGTTCTTCCTGATCGGTGGCGTGATGGCGCTGCTCATGCGCGCCGAGCTGGCCCGTCCGGGCCTGCAGATTATGACGAACGAGCAGTTCAACCAGGCGTTCACGATGCACGGCACGATCATGCTGCTGATGTTCGCGACGCCGCTGTTCGCCGGCTTCGCGAACTG
>NZ_JBVIEB010000017.1:125546-181890 GCF_055572075.1 Streptomyces sp. NPDC030820 | reverse complement strand
AGCCATCAAGGGCAGCCAGCATGAAAACCATCCCTGCCCCACCCGCGCAGTCCCAGAGTCGCGAACTCGCGGGACGCACTCAAGAAGGTAGGGCCACATGAGGGACTCTCGGGCACGCGTACGGGTTGTGGTGGGTGATGATCATCCGCTGTTCCGCGAGGGCGTGGTGCCGCGCCTTGAACAACAGCGGCTACACCGAGGTGGTAGCCGAGGTCGGGGATGGCCGGGCAGCTCTGGAAGCAATCCGCGAGCACCGGCCGGACGTCGCGCTGCTGGACTATCGCATGCCAGAGATCGACGGGCTCGGCGTGGCCCATGCGGTCGTCCGCGATCAGCTTCCCACCCGTGTCCTGGTGCTGTCGGCGTTCACCGACAGTCCCACGGTCTACCAGGCACTGCAGGAAGGTGCCGCCGGTTTCCTGACCAAGGAGGCCGACCGCGACCAGATCGTGGAAGGCGTCCTGGCCTGCTCCCGTGGAGACCACGTGCTGCCCGCCGAACTCGCCGCCGGCCTGGCAGGGGAGATCCATCGGCAGGCCCGTCGCCAGGCACCGCTGCTGACCGAACGCGAGACCAGCGTGCTCCGGATGATCGCGCAGGGCGAGTCCGTGCCCTCCATGGCCCGCAAGCTGTTCCTGTCGCCCACGACGGTGAAGATGCACGTGCAGCACCTGTACGAAAAGCTCGGCGTCTCCGGGGACCGGCAAGGTGACCTCCGCGATGGTGCCGGTGGGGTGGCGGGGACGGATGGTCAGGCTGCCGCCCGCCTCCTCGACCCGGACCCGGTGGGAGGCGATGCCGATGTGACCGCCCGCCATGGCCACGGCCTGCGGTGTCACCGCCGTTCCGACGCCGTCGTCGATCACCTGCAGCCGGGCCAGGCCCGATTCGACGTGGAGCCGGATCTCGGCGGTGCCGACACGCGCGTGCTTGACGACGTTGGTGAGGAACTCCCGGGCGACTCGGTACAGCAGTCGGTCCGCCGTGCCTGCGGTCGGTGCGTCGCAGCGGACGGTGACGGTCATCCCCGTGCGCTGCGACGCCGCCGGCTCCGGCACCGTGATACTCGCGCCCCACTGCACGTACACCCTTGACGTCCCGCGCGACGCGGACCGCGACGGCCTGCCCGTCGTCACCGGCACCGTCACTGTCATCGGGAACTCCGCCACCATCACCCGCGCACCGGCGGCCACCCCGTTCCGCATCCTGAAGGTGGCCAGGCACAGCCGTCTGACCCTGGTGGACACCACCATCAGCGGCGGCAGGGCGGCCTCCCGCCCTGGTCGGGAGAGCCTCGGCGGCGGCATCGCCAACGACGGCCGCCTGGTGCTGCGCTTCAGCACCATCACCGGCAACACCGCCGACCGGGGCGCCGGCCTCCACAACGGTCCGCACGCCCACGCCACCGTCGAAGGGACCACCATCACGGCGAACGACGCCGCCATCGCGGGCGGCGGGATCACGAACCTCGGCACCGTCACGGCGGACCGATGCGTCCTCAGCGACAACAAGGCCGTCGTCGGAGGCGGACTGTTCATCGCCGACCGGACCGCGGCGGTCACCGGTGCGGGCAGGACATCCATGACCCGCTGCCGAGTCACCGGCAACACGGCCCGGGTGCTCGGCGGTGGCCTGTACAGCACCGGCAGCCGCAGCCGGCTGAGCGTCGCGTCCACGACCCTCAGTGGCAACGTATCCGGAGGCGGCGCGGGAGGAGTCTTCGTGTCCGCCGGAAGGGCCGTCCTGAGCCGCTCGATCGTCACCGGCAACACCGCTGGGGCCACCGGCGGAGGCCTGTCCGACAACTTCGCGTCGGTGGCGCTCCTCTCGTCCAGGGTCCTCGGGAACCGCGCACAGAAAGGCGGGGGGATCTACGCCCCACCGGGCGCCACAGTCACCCTGACGGCGTCCCGGGTACGGGACGACACCCCGGACGACTGCGCCCCGCCCGGCAGCATCACCGGCTGCCGGGCCATCGGCCCCCGGCCGCCTCACCTCCCCGCAGCGGCGGGCGTCCGCGGCGCCGTCGTATGCCTGTCACGGCTGCCCCACGAGGCGATCGCGGCCGTCCGGCTCATCCGGCGCCACGGCCCCTTCCCCTCCCCGCAGGACGGGGCGGTCTTCGGCAACTTCGAGGACTTTCTCCCCTATGCACCCAGCGGCTACTACCACGAATACACCGTCATGACGCCCGGCTCCCGCGACCGCGGAGCCCGCCGCATCGTGACCGGCGGCCACGGCGAGGAGTACTACAGCGACAACCACTACGCCTCCTTCCACCGCGTGCTCCCCGCCTGCTGACCCGGCGACGCTCCGCAGCAGGCGCAGCTGGCGGCATGGTCGAGGGATCTCCACCACCGGCCTCCGGAATCCGTGCACGGTCAGGCCGTAGTCCACATGCTGGACCGCGCCTGATCCTGCAGGACGCGCCAGGGGCGACCTGGTGGGCTGCCGGACGCTCGCCGCGTTCTTCTGGGGCGACGCACCCTGCGCGACGTACCCTGCGCCCAGGCAGGCGCCGGACACGGGTGATGCTCCGGGCAACAGTCCGAGTCGGCCAGCCACAGCTTCGGCCAGTCGGTAGGCGACATGGCCCGGCTGCGCGGAGTACGAGGGCGGCCCACAGGTGCGCATCGTGACCACTGGCACGGAAGACACGGAGGCGGTCCAGGCGGCCGGCCAGTGGCGGGCGGAACTTACGGGTCCGCCTGGCCTGCACGTTCATCGGAGGCGGCTGGGAGACCGCCCAGCGGCTGCACGAAGACGGCGTCAGCCCGCGGCTCTGCCGAGACGAGGGATCACACCCCACCGAGCCCGGAATTCCCGGTCAGGGTGAATGACACGCAATCCGTAGCCGTTGTTGAAGGCGTTGGATGCGCAGGTGTAGGGCTCGATGGCCAGTCCCCTTCGTCGACGTGCCTGGTCAGGCAGTGTGTCTCCGGTGTACAGCTGCAGGAAGCCGTGCTGCCGGTCGAGCCACACCGTGAGGGAGACCGGAGAGTGCGGTGAGGTCATCCGCACCCGTGCCTCACCGCTGCCATCGCGGGTCAGATCGGCGAAACCGGTGTCCAGGACCGTGCCTCCGAGGCGCCGCGGCCTCTGGAAGTCGAAGAGGGTACCGGCGACGGGAACAGGCGGCGGCAGAGGGATGGCACGGCTGCTGGTCCGGAAGTAAGACCTGGCGGGCACCGTGAGAACGACGTCGTTGATGAATTCCGTGCCGAGGGTGAAATACGGATGCATTCCCACCCCGTAGGGAACGGGGCCGTCGCCGAGGTTGCGTACCTCGTTGGTGACCACGAGGCCCCGCTCGCTCAGTTCGTACGTCTGACGCAGGCGCAGGACGAAGGGATAGCCCGGCTGGGCGTGCAGCGTCAGCCCCATCACGAGCCGAGAGCCGCGGTGTTCCTCCGCCCGCCAGTTCATCCACCGCGTCAGACCGTGGATGGCGTTCTGCATGGCCGGTTCGCTCCACGGCAGTTCCTGGGTGACGCCCTCGAACACGTACTTTCCGTGATCGATCCTGTTAGGCCATGGGATGAGCAGTTGACCGTATGAGGCCGCTGTGGGATAGGAGTCCGGGGGAAAGGTGTCCAGAAGCTCGCGTCTGCCCAGCCGGTACGACCTCAAGCCCGCGCCAAGCTCGGTGACCACAACTCTCTGGCGGCCCTGCGCAATTTCGTACTGCTTGCCGGACAGTCCCCCGGCCGTGCGACGGTCCGGAGCTGCGTGAGCGGAGGACGTGACGGTGGGCAGCAAGCCCACACCTGCACAGGTCCCGGCTGCCAGAACCGCGCGACGGCTCGGCTCCAGGCGATCGTGTCGGCCGTGTCGCACAGTCATCCCGTTCCCTTCTCGCCGCCTCGCGGCACGCAGGCACGCAGGCACGTCGATTCTGCAAGCTCCACCGGACCATCGCACGCCACGGCCAAGGGCTCTCCCACAAGGCCGGGGCGGCCGACCCGGGGCCGGACGAACAGCTCCAACGCGTGTCAGTGATGCGCTTGACGTGCCAGAACTGCTGGCCGGCGAACCGCCACCTCGCGCCGGGTTGTGCACGGGGAGCCGCGGCTTTGCACGGCTCTACCACACCGGTGCGCCGTGGCCGGAGCCACGGTCTCATGGGGTCGCGTACCACGGCCGCGTTGATCACCGTGTTGCGCTGCTGATGGCGGCGCTCGTGGCTCGGCCTTTTGGATGACGGTCTGGCGCTGCTGACATGCCGCGGCGGCAACGGTTGCGGCAGGAACTGCTGGGACCGGAGTGCCATGCCGCCTGGTGACCTTCCCGCCTTCCCAAGGCAGCGCCACAGAAGATGGTGTCCCGCCGAGTGGTGTGGGCGCTCAGGCGTCGGGAACGCGCTGGTGTCTGCCTGGGCGTACATCCACGGTTGGTGACTGCGCGGTGGCACGGTGAGGATCCCTGTCCGGCGGATGCGGCCGGACAGGGATCCTCGGTGCCGTCAGGGCCGACGTCCCCCGGCCGGCCTCCTGACGGGCGACGCCGGCAGCCCACGATGCCGTGCGAGCCCTGGCCAGCCGCCCCGCTCACCCATACACGCCACAACACGCTCCTGCGCCCTCAACCGGCAGCAGCTCCGAACCCCTCCCGGAGCCGGGCTGGGTCCGGCCGTGCGGTGACCGGCCGTGGGCCCGGCCGTAATCCGCTTGACCTGGCCACGGGGTCAACGCTGCACTGTGGCGGGACACCACGAGTCGTGGTGTCACCATCCCGGGGAGGCAGCGGTGGCAATGGAGATCCGTCACACGACCGGCGAGGACCTCGACGTGTTCGTCGACACACTCCATGCCGCGTTCGGGCGCTTCCCGGAAACTCCGACCGAGGGCGGCGGGGTCTGGTGGTCGGCGCTCGAAATGGACCGCAACCTACTCGCGATGACGGCGGACGGGCGGCCTGTCGGCACCGCCGGTGCGTACTCCTTCGAACTCACCCTGCCCGGTGAGATCCTCGTCCCGGCGAGCGGGGTGACCGCCGTCGGCGTCCTGCCCTCGCACCGACGCCAGGGCGTTCTCAGCGCGATGATGCGGCGTCAGCTCACCGAGCTGCGCGCCCGAGGGGAGTTCCTCTCCGTACTGCTGGCCTCCGAGGCCGTGATCTACCGCAGGTTCGGCTACGGACCGGCCACCTACACGCAGCGGCTGACGGTGCCGCGCCACAAGGCCGCCCTCGCCCTTCCCCGGGCGCGAGGAACGGCCGACGCCCCAGCGACCGGCTCGGACACCGGCACGATCGAGCTGCTGCGGCGTGCCGAGTGCGGCAAGATCCTCGAAGAGGTCTACGACCGCTACCGCCGCGCACAACCCGGCGCGCTGTCCCGGCCGCAGAGCTGGTGGGCATTGGGCGCGGGGCAGCCCCCGGTGTCTCCGGCGCCGCGCTACGTCGCCGTCCACCGTGACGCCGACGGCGTCCCGGACGGGTACGCCAGCTATTCGGTCGAGGGCGACACCTTGACGGTCGACGAGACCATCGCCGCCGACGACGCCGTCTTCACGGCCCTGGCCCGGTTCGTGCTCGGACACGACCTGGTCACTCAGGTCGTATTCAAACACTTCCCGCCCGAGCACCCACTGCGCTGGCAGTTTGCGGACTTCCGCGCCGGCGAGGTGAGCGGCGACACCGACTGGCTCTGGGTGCGGCTGCTGGACGTCCCGCGTGCACTGACCGCGCGTGGCTGGTTCGTGGACGGCGAGCTCGTTCTCGACGTCAACGACCCGTTCCTCGGCGAGCACGGCCGCTACCTGCTGACCGTCCGGGACAGCAAGGCCGAGTGCGTCCCGACGGACCGGGAGCCTGATCTGTCTCTGGACGTAAGCGACCTGGGCTCGGTCTACCTCGGCGGCACCGCCCCGAGCACGCTCGTGCGTGCCGGACACATCCGGGCCCACCACCCGGGCGCGGCCACCCTCGCTGACGCCCTCTTCCGCGCCGAGCGCTCCCCGCACTGCCTGCACTGGTTCTGACCGCGCTCGCCGACCCTGCACACAAGTCTCGTTGCAGGTCGTTTTCTCCCGATGTTTCATCCCGGAATTGGTGTTTGTACCCGCGGTGTGTCGGGGTGCGCCAGGAGATGCCGGCTTCGCCGGTGAGGCGGCGGGCCATCAGATCGGTCATGGTCAGGTGGATCACGGCCGCGGAGCGGGCAGGCACCTACGTCGTCGCCTTCCTTGCCTGACTGACCTAGTGCCGTGTCAGGCAACGTTCGCCCTGTCGACGACGGCGCGTAGGCGCCGCTCGTCGGCATGGCGGTTTCGCCAGATGATGTAGCGGCGGATCATGCTGCCCTGCTCTTTGTGGGTGGCGTGGTCAGTGCCGTCGAGGGTGAAATACCGCAGGGCGGTGAACTGGGCCTCGATGCGGTTGAGCCAGGAGGAGTTCGTCGGGGTGTAGGCGATCTCGACGTTGTTCGCGGCGGCCCAGGTACCGACGCGCTGGCACTTCTTCGTGGTCAAATGCGGGGAGAAGTTGTCGCAGACGATCGCGATGCGGACTTCGGGCCGGTAGAGACTGCGCAGGTAGCGACAGAATTCCAGGAACTGTGTCCGCCTCTTGGCCGGTTTGATGTGGCCGTAGAACCTGTCGCGGGTGAGGTCCAGGGTGGCGAAGAGATGCCGTACCCCGCCGTAGCGATTGTAGGTGGCCCGGCGCCTGCGGCGGGGTTCGCGGTCGGGGTCCTTGCGCCTGCCACTGCGTTCGGCCCACTGCCGCCCCGGGTGCGGCATCAGGTTGAGCGGCCCGAACTCATCTATGCAGAACACCACGTCGAGCTCGCCTTCTTCGGGTATGACCTCGCCGTCGGCGATGGCGTACAGGTGCTCGACACGGACCTTCTTGGCCGGGTAGTCCGGATCGCGGGAGGTCTTCCAGGTCTTCAGGCGTTGAAAGGAGACGCCTTCCTCGCGGAGCAGGATGCGCAGGCCCTCGTGGCTGATGTCGTCGACCACCCCCTCGGCGACCAGGAAGTCTGCCAGCTTGGTCAGGCTCCAGGTGGAAAACGGCAGGCCGTGCTCGGTGGACCTGGACTTGGCCATCTCCTTGATCTCGCGGCGCTCGGGCAGGGTAAAGGTCTTCGGCCGGCCACCCTTGTACTTCGGGTAGAGCGAGGCGAAGCCGTCGGTGTTGAAGTTGTGGATCACGTCGCGGACCCGGTCCGTGCTGGTGAACGACACCTCGGCGATCTTCGCCACCGGCATGCTCTGGGCTGAGAGCAGCACCATCTGGGCCCGCCGCCAGGTCACCACCGAGCCGGTGCCGCGGCGGATGATCCGCAGCAGGCTCCGGCCCTCCTCATCGTCAATCTCGCGCACGCGCACGGGTTCGGCCACCAGGCCAGCATGGCCGATGCGTGCCGCCCACCCCTGCACCCACCGCACGTCACATCTGCCTGGCGCCGCTTACATTCACTTCGGACTCACCCGGTGGGGCCGAGGTCCTCGATGACCTGCCGCATCTCCTCCTCATCGGCTTCGTAGACCGTCTCGCCCAGGCGGGGGTCACGGGCATGAAGGGTGTGGATGAGCGGTCCGTTCGCCGTGCCGAGCTGGACCAGGGAGGCCGAAGGGCCGTGTACGGCGCGCTCGGTGCCGGGCCGGGCGGTCAGGTCGATGCGGCTGACCACCCCGGGCGTGACCCAGACCGTCGCCTGCTCCAGATGCCCCAAGATCTGAAGGTGAAAGTGGCCGCAGAGGATGAGCTGCACATCGGTCCCGCGGATCACTGCGGCCAACTCGTCGGCATTCTGCAGCCCCAGCGCCCGCTGCACCTCGACCTCCAGCGCAATCGGCGGGTGATGGAAGCCCAAGATCGTTCCACGCGGCGCAGGCGCGGCCAGTACCTCGCGCAACCAGTCAAGCTGGGCACGGCTGATCTGGCCGTAACCCTTGCCCGGCACGAGCGAGTCGAGGGTGACCACGCGCCAGCCGTCGATCGTGCTCGCCGCGGCCCGCTCGCCGTCGGGCCCGTCGCAGACCGCGTCGGGGCGGGTGTGGCCGCAGCCGAGCACCTCGGTGAACGCCGCCCGCTCGTCGTGGTTCCCGGTCGCGTAGAACACCAGTGCGCCCCGCTCCTTCGCGTAGCGGCCAAGGAGTTCACGAGCTCGCGAGTACCCCTCACTGGATCCGTCGTCCGCGACGTCTCCCGTAACGATGACAGCATCAAGGTCGCTCAGGTGGACCAGGTCGGCGAGCAGGCGCCGCAGTGCCGCGGTGCCATCGGCACCGTCGGCGTCGGGGCCCCCTGCACGGTCGAGGTGCGTATCGGACAGATGAAGAATCTTCATCTCGTCAACCTAACGGTCCGGGGAGTCCGCCGGGAGATCACCCTTCATCCGAGGCAAACGTTGCCTGACACGGCACTAGTGCTGCGAAGCATGGGTTCGCCGGGTCGGCGGTGGGAGCGGTTGGATGGGCGGTGACGTCCCTTCCAACTGCTGGAGGTGCGGTGGCCGAGCCTGCGCGGGTGCGCACAGTGACCGATCAGGAAGGGCAGAAGCTGCAGCAGATCGTGCGCCCGGGCAATACCAGCTCGGTGCGCCACCGGCGGGCGATGATGCTGCTGGCGTCCGCCGGCGAAAACCGCGTCCCGGAGATCGCGCAGCTGGTCCAGGCCGACGAGAACACCGTCCGGGACGTGATCCACCGGTTCAACGCGATCGGCCTGGCCTGCCTGGGCCCTGGATGGGCGGGAGGCCGTCCTGGCCTGCTCAGCGATGACGACGAGGATTGCGTCATCGAGATGGCCACCACCCGCCCAACCAAGCTCGGCCGGCCCTTCACCCACTGGTCGATCCGCAGACTCGTTGCCTACCTGCGCCGCGTGCCGGGACGCGTCATCCGTCCGGCCCCCACCAGCAAGATCGCGATCTACGCTGGAGCACTGACGGGGATTGACACACGAATGGCCGGAACGCTCGTCGGGGAGCCTGGTCACAGCGGGCCGGGCCTGTGCTGGCAAGAATCACGCTCGGAACAAGCGGCCTTCGGCAACCTCGAACACGGTGAGCACCGGATTGGCGCCGAACCGCCGGAAGAGTTCGGGCGCTGCCGGTGGCTGCGGGCCTGCTCGCATCGCGTCCAGGGCCGCGCGGCTACGCCACAACGTCTGGATCCGCCACTGGCCATCACCGCCGTGTAGCAGCTCGGTGCGCAGCAACCCGTCCGGCACCGCCTCGCCAAGCAGCTCGCGGAAGCCGGCCACCAGGGCGGTCTCGTGTTCCTTGGCGACGACCGCACTAACCTCGATCAAGACCTCTTCGGACACGCATGCTCCTTTCGCAGTCTGCCAGCCACAGGGTCGGCCCCGACCAGTCTGCTCCTCCGGGAACGGGACGTCGCCACGCTCGGCCTCACGTCAGCACCCCGTAAGAGATGATCTCCCGGCGTGCCAACACCATCACAGGCAAGGCAGATCACGATCTACGGCTGGAGTACCAATCCCAGGGTTCGCCCGTGGTGGGGTCCAAGCCCGCCTCCAAACGACGCTTCTCCTCACGCCAGTTGACGAAAGAGTGCTCCTTCGGAAGGACGACGCTGATCGTCTCCTCCTGGAATTCATCATCGGTGAGCAGTCTGCGTAGGAACTCCACCATCCCGAAAGGGTGGACCTGGAAGGTGGGATTCGTGTGCCGACCGTATACGAGCACGGGCCATCGGTCGGGATCGTCGGCCGTGGTCAGCCAGCAGTAGATGTCTGCGCTGCTCGTGACACCCCACGCCACGATGAAATCGGGGTCCACGTCCAGGACCGCTCTACCACCGAGCATCTCCCAGGAGCCACGGACGTTGGCTGTCTCCTGCCGCAGGCCGGACCCGTCCGAATACGCATCGGACCGCGGGACCGGCAACAGTATTCCAACTTCCTGGCTGACGCTGCCTGCCCCGTACGCCTCCATGAAGGCGACGTAGTCGGCCGGAAACCGGGTCCCCCAGATCTCCTCGACCGTACTCCAGTCGATCCGCTCATCCACGCCATGCGTCATTGGCAGAACCTTTGCGAGCGCTGCCACCTGAGAATTTTCGCCCACCGTCGCTCCTTCTCGTGCATCTTCGAGGAGCCACAACCTAAGCAGCCGCCCGCGGGCGGCTGCCACTACCGATACGAACATGGCGAGCCCCTCGAAGACCGGGCATGCACTCCCGGCGCGACCTTCCCGGCCGTGATGATGGCGATTCCAAGAAGCGCCATCAAGGACTTGGATCCATTCGGACCGGACGGCCACGAGGACTCACAGGGTACAGAGCCTGATCCGGTGAGCGAACGGCCGCGGCCCCGAACGAAAGGCGCCGTGAGGCATGGGTAGCCGGCCGGGGTCCGTCCAGGTGCGGGCATGCCGCCTGGCCGCGCGCACCGGTCCCTCCGTCGACAGTGCGGATCGGACGAAGCTGGTGCGCCGTCGGCGGCGGCACGGCGGCGTCCAGGGACACCACATGACAGCTGCGCTCCCACACACAGACCATGACGAGATGGCGGTCAGGCCCGGAGTCACGGAACGCAGATGCGTTGGGCTTGGGAGGCCGTCATGAGTCTTTGGGCGTCGGCGTCCTGAAGCGCCTGTAGCTCGGACTTGTCCGGGTGACCCCCGTCGGCGATTTCGCGGGTGATGCCCTGCTTGAGCGCTTCGGAGTCGTGTTGGGCCGTGTCGGCGGCTGCGAGGGCTTTGCCACAGGCTTTGAGCGGTGACGAGCGCGGCGTGGACGACGGGGGACAGGGCCAACAGCATTACAGCGCCCGCCGCGACCGCCGCGGCGACGTATGGGCGCCATGTGAGGACACCGGGTGCCGGGGGAGTGGGTCAGGACGACAGCGTGATCAGTCGGGTGTTGTCCCGGGTGTCGACGCATACCTGGTAGGGGTTGGGGTCGCCTTGGCGTTCCTGGCATTTCCAGGTGCTTCCTGCGGCGCGCACGTCGGCGGTGGTGCTCGATGCGTTGTGCCAGGTCTTGGTGTAGGCGGCTGCCACCTGTAGAGCAGCGGCACAGGGCACATTCTCGGTGGCGGACACCCCGAGTCCGGAAGCCTTGTCGGTTCCGCAGTATGCGCTGGGTTTGTGATTGGCCGTCCCGGAGCCTGCGAAGGCCTGGGCAGGTGTGGAGAGACACAACGCGGCGACCGCCAGCAGACCGGCGACCGTTCGCTTCCTGTTCGAATACATCGCCTGCCTTCCTCACAGGGGAAGCCCCGGGCATCGCGTCGAGTACCCAGGACTCCCTCCATGCACACTGGTTTCACTTCCGCGTCCGTGACCTGGCCGCTCGTGGAGGAGTCTGCCAGGGTCGGGTTGGGGGACGAGGTCGACGGTGGGGTCGTCGTCGAGGTTGGGGTTCGGATCGGGTGGACTGTGGGCGGGGCGCCGGGGGCCTGGGCGCCGGGCGGCCGAGCTGCGCCTGCCTCGTCCTGTCCTTTTCCTCCCACCTGGCCCGTGGACGAGTGGAAGGTGTGGAGAGTGTCGTGGTGGCGCAGCACGGTGCGCTGCTGGGTCATGAAGCCGATGTTCTTTCCCCAGTTGACGATCACGGCCTCCTGGTGGTCTCAACACCTTGCGTACTTTGGCCCGGGAGCCGTCGGACAGCTCCTTCGTCCTACCCGGCTCGCGCTGCCCGAGCGGGGCGCCGGCGGTGACGGCCATGGCCGCAGTGCCATCGGCGGCGTGCGCGGACTGGGTGAAGGCGCTGGCCGGGGTGCCCAGCGCCACCAGCGAACTCGGGGAGCTTGTCGCGCACAGTCAGGTTGCGAACCGGCGGCCGGTGATGACGGTGGCGGCGACCAATAGGGAATAGCCGATCAGCTCGCCCGCCGCAGCCGCTCCAGCCCCTCGCTCTCACCGGCCGGCGTGGCCCCGACCCGGCGGGCCCGGGACACCCGGTCGGCCAGGGTGGTCTCGCTGATGCCCAGGTCCTTCGCGACCTCGGCGATCGACTTGCCCGTCCCCGTCACGATCCGTACAGCCCCCTCACTGAACTCCGGCTCGAACTTCCATCGCTTCTCCGCCATGACCCCAACTTCCCCTGCACTCACGGTCTTCACGTCACGAGGGGAGGCACCCCCCCGGCACCGAGTCCCACCGCCTCGCCCACACCAAGGCCCAGACGCCGAGGCCGAGTCGGCGTGGTGGAACTGGGACCAGAGCGCGTGGACCCATGTGATCGGGCCCGACACGCAGGACTGGAGCCGCCAGTGGCCCGCACAGGCGTCGCGGGCATGCCGCCCCCGCCTGCTGGCCTACGCCTACCTCCTGGGCGCGCCCGTGGACGAAGCCCTGTTCCTCCGCTTCGAACGGCTGCGCCTGGCCCGCACGGTCTTCGGCCCCTTCCATCCCGCTGACCGAGGACGAACGCGCCGCGGTCGACAATGGCCAAAGCGCTATCGACGCGCTCCTCGCCCGGCTCACGGACATTCCCACACCCGCAGGCCCTACACCACGGGAGCTCGGCCTCCCGGCCACCTCCACGCTGCTACCCATCGTGGAAGTCCGCCAAGGCAAACAGGAGTGAACCCTGCCAAACCTGATCCCGCATCAACTGAACCGGTCACGTTCGGGCACTTCGACTACGCGAAGCTCTGCCCTTGCGGTAGCCGGACACAAGGCCAATGACCATCAGGGACCCCAGGATTACAGCCATCCAGAGGGCATCGTCCAATACGGCGATCAGAATTAGCGCGAGCATGATCACAAGGCTTGCAATAAGGTAGTACAGCTCCCGTTTGTCTTCCTTGCGCTCAACCTCCCTTTTCGCCTGCAGGTACCGAGGGTCGGCGGGGCTCGTTCCGGGAGGGAGCTTTCCGGCACGTAGGATTCGCCGATGGTGATGCCACGGCATCTTTCCGTGCTTGGTTCGGTCACTTGCGCGCCGTTCCTCGCTCCGCCTCTCCCGCGGAGTCAGAGTCTGCAGCCACCTCTGCCTGTCCCGCGTGTAGTGGCGGTTACCGTAGAGCTTGAGGTCGTCCTCTTCCTGACGACGCTGAATGTTGGCGGAACTCATCCCTTGTACAGGCGGGGGCTCATGATATCGCCGCAAACCTTCGGCAATCACCTCCGGAGAGACGGATTGACTAAAGTCGATGCGGTCGGCGTTGTACTGGGGGCCGTTGACCTGCTGACCCTGCTGGTTGAAATTCACCCCCCGCCCCTGGTCGCGTCTGGAGTGGCCGCGGTCACGGTCGTCCGAGTTACCCACCGAGAAACACCCCCACGGCACTGGCAAAGTTGTTCACAATCGCCGCGACCATGCCTCCCATGGTCAGGAGCCCGGCCAAGCGGCCCCGTGCAGCGTCGGTCTCTCCGGCCTCCAGCTCTCCACGCGCTGTGGTCAACTCGGCCGTCACCTGCTCGCGGGTGGCGCCGGGAACCTCCAGCTCCTGCACTGCGGCCATCGCCCGGGCAAACTCCCTCGCCACCGTCCGGGCATCGATGGGGCTGCAGTCCCCGTGCGTGACGTTGACTGTGTCACCCATGTACTGGTTGCCATGCACCGTCTGGTTGCCCTGGTTAAACGTTGCCATGCCAGCATGATGCCCCAACTGGCCCTGCCGCGTGGAGGGTTGGCAACTGCCAGATCCACCTGGTGTCTTCGTCGACCGCGACGCCGTTGCTTCGGAGGCGGTGGCCACCAGGTGAGCCCTGCACCCCTCAGACATCAGCCCACATACCGTCCTCTGAGATCACTGATGCGCGTGCCGAGCCTGCTACGCGTACGGACGCTGGGACGGTGCGGAAGGGGAAGATTACTCGCTTCGACAAGCGCCTACGTCTTTCACGGCGCGGTCACTGTCGCCGCGATCCGGCTGTGGCTCCGGTCTTGAGCCCTCCCCCCGATTACTTCTGATTCGCTGTGGTCCAGGACGGGGAGGTTGGCGGACGTGTACGCGTCCGCGATGCTGAACCCGCTGGCACAGCGTGGGTACTCACCCTTACCGAAGACGTGGGCGATTCCGTCAGCGAGTGCCTCGTGCCCGTCGCGGACGGCAGCCTCGTGCATCCGCCGGCCGGTACCGGAAAGATCCTCGGGGGACGCTGGCCGCAGGCCGCGCCGATCCACGTCGCCCAGTGCCAGTCCCGGATCGCTGCATAGCGCCCGTGTCCCCGATGGCGATCGTCACCTCTACGGCGCAGTGGGGGTAGGCCATGTCGTAGAAGCCGTCCATCAAGTCCCCAGGACGGCACTCCGGTGGTACTGCTCTCTTGCCGCTCTCTCGCCGAGAGCAGATCGCGGAAGGTCGCCAGATAGTCGACTGCCCGTGATCCGGGGCCCGTGACCTGGTGCTTTCGTCGCTGGCGGCCGTGGCTCGTCTGTCACAGTCGGTCGCGGTTGGTCGATCTCGGGCGACCTCGAACGGCCTAGGACGGCCCCAGAACGATCACTCGTCAGACCTCGCATCCTGGCGCCATGGCAGTAGTGGATGCACAGGACAACCTGCGCGGTGCCTGCTCAACGAGCGGGGTGTGGGAGATCTTTCACAAGACGAGTACGACTGTCTCATAAGCCCGATCCTGAGCCAGCTGACGCGCGGAGGCGCCCGAGCAGAGGTGAGGAGTGCCCGTGCCATGAACTGACGGACCACTTCGGCTTGAGCCACCCCTACGACGCGGCTGGCATGGCGGACCGCCTCAACGCTTGGTGGACATCGATTCGATCAGAGGAAGCCTCACAGGCGAGCAGGACCCGGCTATCGTCTGACGCCGGGAGGCCGGCGGCGTCGCTACGACTGAGGCAGCCGCCAGCGATCTGGAAAACCGTCATAGCGCAAGCCACCGTGAGTTCAAATCCCACACCCACCACTTCATAAGTCAGAAGCTTGCAGGGCAGAAGGGGTGCCACGCTGCAGAGCGGCACCCCTTCGGCATGCACCCTGCCTCACCCTGATCCGGCCCACCCGGCCCATTATTAGGCTTGGAGGCTCCGACGGGCCGTCGCCCGCCGCCCGGCGGGAGGTACGGCACTCGTGCGGCTGCCCCGCACCACCACACCCAAGGATGGCAACCGAGTGTCCTTCTTCACCATCGGCCACCGCGGCGTCATGGCCGCCGAGCCGGAGAACACCCTGCGCTCCTTCCTGCGGGCCGAACGCGAGGGGCTGGACGGCATTGAACTGGACCTGCACCTGAGCAGGGACGGCGAGCTGGTCGTCATGCACGACGAGACCCTGGACCGCACGACGGACGGCTCCGGTCCGATCGCCGACCAGAAGCTGGCGGAGCTCAAGGAGCTCGACGCCGGCCTCGGCGAGCGCATCCCCACGTTCGGGGAGGTGCTGGACGTCGTCGGGCCGACACTGCCGATCCAGGCGGAGATCAAGGACGTGGCCGCCGCCCGGTCGCTGGCCAAGGTGCTCACCGACCGCGGCCTGCTGGACCGGGTCTCGGTGCTGTCGTTCCACGACGCGGCGCTGATCGAGATCCACCACGTGCTGCCGCAGGCCCGCACCGTGCTGGTGGCGGGGCCCAGCGCGCACCGCGACACCTTCGTCGGCCGTGCCCAGAAGGTCGGTTCCACCCTGGTCAGCGTGGAGCTGCGCCAGCTGAACCGGGCCATCGTGGAGAAGTGCGGCGCCGCCGGCATCGACGTGATGGCCTGGACCGTCAATGACGAGCGCGACCTGTCGCTGGCCCGGGCGCTCGGACTGGTGGGCTGCGTGACCGACCAGCCCGGCATGAAGCGGCTGGTCGAGGCCACCGCCTGACCTCAGGGGCCCGGAACCGAACCGGCCGCCCGTACGGTCGGACGAGAGCATGAACGCCGTGGTCGCAGTCCCGCGCGCAGGGCCCACCGAGCTCAGGTCGCTGCCTGCCAGGCGTCGACGAGCGAGCGGACGGACGGAAACCGGTGCCCTGGGGAGATGGCGGTTGCTGTCCTGACGACCTCCAGCTGCTCAGGTGTCCCGCGCCATTGCTGCTCCTCGTCGCCGGCGTCCAAGAGGAGGCGGAGCACCCGGCCCAGAGCGAACACGGTTGTCCGGATGTCGATCAGCGATCCGCGCGCGAACTCCTCCGGTGCCATATAGCGCGTCGACCCGGGCAACCGGTCCGCCTTCAGGACGAAGGGCCCTGACCGGTATTCGTCCAAGTCGCACAGCATCATGCGGTGCTCGTCGAAGTCGTACAACATGCATCCGTCATAGAGGTCGACCGCAACAAATCCGGCTTCCTCCACGACCAGGTGGGCAGAGAGGATGGATTCCAGCGCGGCGTGAATTCGGGGAAGCGGCTGGGCCCTGAAGCGCGTCATCGGGCTGTCCGGAGCTGCCCGACCTGCTTGGCATGAGAGGGTCGGGTGGTAGAGAACCTCACCGCTCAACCATGGGTAGATCAGCACGAGGCCGTCGTCGGTGGTGAAGGAACACATCAGGGGCACGATGGCCGAGTGTGAGACGTTTTGGTGAAAGGACACCGCCCGGCGCAGGGAGGAGATCCCCTGCGGTGTCAACGCGCCTTTCACGAACCAACGTTGCCCTGATGCCAGCAGTCCGTATGAGATACAGCCAGAGTCCTGCTCTTCGAACTTCTGGAACACGGTGCCCAACCGGCCGAGAGCGGTTCCGAGAGTCGCAACGTGTATCACTTCATGAAACAGGTGCGTCTTCACTTCGTACATGATGTCACTCGCCCTGACAGGGCTGCCAGAGCGGATCATCCGACACGCAGAGCGAAACAGGCCAGATCCATTGAGACCGGGACCAAGGTCGGCTGAGACGGACAACCACTCCGCGGGACACCGCCCCCGCGCCCCCGGTGATGTGCCGCAGCGAAGCTTGACGTTGCTCAGCGGAGGCTGCTGACCGGGCGCGTATCCGGCTGGAGGTGCGGGTGGCTTCGACGGCGAGGTCCTGGTCGAAGCCACCCGCGAGGTCAGTTCAGCGCTGATCTCGTCGGTCAGTTCGAGCGAGCGTAAGGTGTGCGGCATTGTCCGGGCGGCGTCCGCGATCACTGCGGCGTCCTTCGCGTCGGTCTCTGCCTCGCCCGGATAGAGGCCAGCGATCCGCCGCATGCACAGGCCGGGCAGGCAGACGACCTTGCAGCCGGCGTCCCAGGCGACGGTAAGAGGGAGGGCGCCGATGTACGCGGGCCGCTACTTGGGCTCGCTGTTGCAGGCCATCCCCGTCCGGTCCCTCCGGCGTCGCGGACACCGGCACATCAGGTACATCAGGGGCTTCGTCATGTGGATCCGGGTGCCCGATGGGATCGAGCACCCGGATCCACCCTTGGTTGTCAGGGGTTGCGATCAGTTCTGCTGACACTCAGTCGCCCTAGCCCCAGCCCCAACCGTGGTCGCCCCAGCCCCAGCCGTGGTGGTGGCCCCAGCCCCAGCCGTGGTGGTGGCCCCAGCCCCAGCCCCAGCCCCAGCCGTGGTGGTGTCCTCCACCCCAGCCCCAGCCGTTGTCTTGGTGGAACGAGACGACGTGCTCGGGCGCGGCGTTGGTGGCTGCTTGGGCGGCTCCAGCCCCGGCGGCGATGGCCAGGATCGGTGCCGACGCAACCGCGACAACCACTCTCTTGATACGTGTGCGCGCGCGCATGGTGAGCCCCCTCTCTGAGGGTGTGCTTGATTTTCTGGCGGCCTCGATGGGCCGTCCCCTGCGCTTCAGAGCCTGCGCGTAGCTCTGTGTGTCGCTCGCCGCCCGCGAAGCGCGTTCAGGCGGCGGGACCATCACCTCCGATATCGACTATAAGTGTTTGTGAAACTTCTCGGTTGATATTGTTGCGAGAAGGTTTTGCCTCCTATGAATTCATACGGAAATGACGTTCGTCGGGATTGCTCCGCAGTCGAAATCACAATGCGATGGTTTCTGATTCCGCCGAGCAGGGCCGGCGGTGGGGCATCTGCATAGAAGACCAGGTGCTCGGGCAGGTCCGCCGGGCTCCGGGGTGTGGGGACGGTGCATGACAACAGCGGCTTGCTCGGTGCCGGCGGTGAGGGACGCTGCACCCCTCCAGCACCAGAGTCGACAGCGACACCGCCGTCGCCGGCACGGCGGACCGGAGATGGCGAGTTCAAGACCGACGGCATACGTCCACAGCCTCACGGAATCGTGAACCGTCTCGCAGACGAAGACGCCCAGCTCAGGCTGACGCTGCCCTCAACCTCTCGAAGACAGCCATCGGATCCTGCTGCGTCAGGTACTGGAAGTGCCAGCCCACGACTCCACCGTCGTCAGCGAGTGTCGCCAGCGTGGGGTCGCCGGACGTGAGGAGCCTGGGCTTCGTCCATTGCTGAGAAACCACAGCGAGCGGGGTTGCTCCGCTGATCAGGACCCGGGTCGCCTGGTTCCAGGCGACCCGGGGAAGATAACTGCTCCTGGCGACCGATGTGACCGCTTCCTGGAGGTGCATCCCGGCCGGGAAGTCTCTCTCGTCGTCGTGTGGCGCGCCGACAGCGTCGCCCATGGCGACGCTGTCCCTGGTCAGATGCACCTTCATGCTCGGAGCCTATGGCTGCGAGACGTTGGCCCGGGGTCTGCTTGGCTGACGAGCAGGGCGCCTTCCGTCCGTACGCGTCCTCCACGAAACGCGGAATCGCGGGCGGAGCCATATTTTCAGGAAGCCCCGACAGTGTGGCTTGTATCGAAGGCTGGCTCGTTGGTCCGGTCGGCGTGGTCCTCCGCGGCGACTGATCGTTTTGTTACTGCTTGTCGCGCACGGCGAGCCGTTTGGCGGTCTCGGTCTTGACCGTCTCGTGCAGCTCGTCTGACGTGAAGCCGAGGTTGCGCAGGATCTGCGCTGCTGGGCTCTCCTCGGTGCGGATCAGGCCCAGCAGCGTGTGTTCCGTGCCGACCCAGTCGTGGCCGAGGTCGGCCGACGCGCGGCGTGCCTGCTCGATGGCCTCCTTGCTCTCCGGCCGGAACGCGATGTGACCCCGCAGCGCCTTCGCCCCGGCCGGCGACATCGCTTCCTCGATCGCGCCGCGGATGCGTTGCTCCGATCCGGTTTTCGCCACCAGCACCTCGTACGCCAGGCCCCGCGGTTCGCCGAGCAGGCCGAGCAGGATGTGTTCGGTGCCGATGAAGTCGTGCTTGTGCGTCCGGGCGGCCTCCTGCGCCAGCACGATGCAGTGTCGGTTCAGGTTGGTGAACCGCTCAAACGCGGCGGGCGCGTGGCGTTGCTGGGCGGCCTGTTTGGACACGCCGATGGCGTCGCCGATCTCGGTCCAGGACGCGCCGGTCTGCTTGGCCTTGCTGACGTAGTGGTCGATGAGCTGGTCACCGAGGTCGGACAGCGTCTGGGCGCGAAGTCGCGCCTCGCTGATGCGGGCCAGTTCGTTGGCGTCGGGGAGTTCCTCGTCGAGCCGGGCGATCAGGTCGGCGAGGCTGATGTCGAGTGGGCTCATGCGTCAATCGTAAGTTGACGATCGCTCGGCGTCAACTTGAAATTGACGATTGCTCCGGGTGTGCTCCCGTAGTGCGACGGTCCGGTACGGCAGTCGTGCCCGGTCGCGACCCCACGTCCCTCGCGCCGTTCTGTGAGCCGATGGGCTCGTGGCCGTTTCCGGGAGCTGGAGGAGAGCTGACAGCTTTGGTCAAGGGCCCGGTCCCTTATGTATCCCGTTCAGGAAAGACGCTGGATCGTTGTGTGCATCCCGCCTTACGGTGGCGCCATGACCGATCACTCGGAAGCGCCTGTCGCGCCCGTCGAGGCCTATGAACCTCCCTACTACGTGGTTGTCTTCAGCGCGGTGCGAACCCAGGATCAGAGCGGCTACAGCGAGACCAACGCACGCATGGAAGACCTGGTGAAGGACGTCCCTGGGTTCCTGGGGATGGACCACGCGCAGACTCCTGGCGGGCTGAGCATCACCGTCGGGTACTTCCGCGACGCCGACGCCCTCACGGAGTGGCGGAGCAACGCCGAGCACCGCGCGGCGCAAAAGCGCGGGCAAGCCGAGTGGTACCAGAGCTACACGCTGCATGTGGCGAAAGTGGAACGTAGCCACGGGTTCACGCGAGCGTAGGTCCCGCAGAATCCGGCAACAGGCGGGCCTTGGCAGTTGGGTGCTTGAGTCGGCGCGATTTGTCGTGTTGCCGACCTGGTGCCTGATGATCTGTGGGAAGGTGTGACGCCGTTGCCGCCTGCCCGGAGCATGTTCTGGATCACGATCCGGCTGGGACGACGCCACTCCAACTGCCCTTTTCCCGGACCCGAGCGGGCCCGCACGCCGATCTCGATACCGTTCTCGACCAGCAAACGCAGCACGGCGTTGACAGTGGCCAGCTCATCGAACAGGTCGAAGACCAGCCTCACGAGGGAGGGGGAGCAACCGTCGCCCGCACACGGACAGGTACGAGCAGAGCGGCAGATCCGCCGGGCAGCCCACAGTCGGCCGCGCGAGGTTTTCCAGCACCCGTGGAACCGGCCGCTGCGATGCGCCGCCGGCGACTTGGGACTCTCGCCGACCCCGGTCAGCGCTGCCGAGCACAGGGCGATGGACGACGTCACTGACATCGGCAAGATGCCCGGCCTGCCCGGACGGGATGTCTCACCCGGAACCGGACTGCACGGCTCCGTGCTCCGCGCCGTCCTCTCAGTCGGACGCGTGCGGCGGCTGCTTGGGGCCCGGGCTTCGTCGCGCGGTGTTGGCGAGGGCCAGTTGGGCGGTGACGGGCCGGGCCTGTGCCTGCTGTCACCGGCCCGGTCTTGGCCGTCGGCTCGGTGGGCTTCCTCACTCACCCGCGCTTCGGGCGTTGGCGAGATCGTTCGCCGTGTCGACGACGTGGTCTTCCGCGACGATCCCCAGGCTCGCCGGCGATCCGCTCCATGCGGCCCAGTCGACTCCGAGTCGCCGTCTGCACAAGCGGCCCGGCCTGCCCGGCCGCGTACGGCCGGGCAGCAGGCACCGCGTCCTCGGCGACAGCCGGGGCATGCCACTTGCGGTGTCGTTGACCGGCGGCCTTTCGCCGCCATCCGCCGGGATGGACGCGACGGCATCCACCGAATCTTTGATCGGCCTTGCCATGGGCCTGATCGGCTACCGTCACGCCCAACGTCTTTCTCAGGAGCACTTGGCGGGACCCTGCATCCCCGATGTCGCGCTCGCTGCCTTCCTCGTCGGAGTAGGGGACGAGATGCGGGCATTCGGCCGCAGGGCCAAGTGGGTTGATCATGTCGACGTCCGGTGACAGGCTGCCGCCGTGGATCTGGGACTTGCGGGGAAAACAGCCTTCATCACCGGGGGCAGTAGTGGCATCGGGCTGGCCATCGGCCGGGCGCTGCAGGAAGAGGGAGCTGCGGTCACCGTCTGCGGACGGGATCCGGAAAGGCTGAAGGCGTCGGGTCTGCCCGGCGTCCAGGCGGACGTCACGGATCCGGACGCGCTCGCCCGGGCCGTCGACGAGGCGGCCGACCGGATGGGCGGGCTCGACCTGCTGGTGGCCAATGCCGGCGGTGTGTGCGGGGGCGGGCTGCTGGATTCGACGCCCGAGGACTGGCTGCGGACGTACGAGTTGAACGTGCTGCATGCCGCCCACGCCATCCGCACCGCGGTGCCGCACTTCGAGCGGCGCGGGGGCGGTAGCGCGCTCATAGTGGCGTCGATCACGGGGTGGAAGCCGGGCCCCAGGTCGTCGTACGCCTCGGCGAAGGCAGCGGAGATCCACCTCGCGGCGGCACTCGGCCAGGAGCTGGGCCCGCGCAACATCCGCGTGAATGCGCTCAGTCCGGGTTCGGTGATGTTCGAGGGCGGGGGTTGGGCCTGGTTCCGGGACAACCGCCCGGAGCAGTACGAGGCTTTCTCCCGCGACGACTTCCCCCGTGGGCGGCTGGTCGAGGTGCAGGAGGTGGCGGACGTGGCGTGCTTCCTCCTGTCGGCCCGTGCCGGCGGGGTCAATGGCACCAACATCTGTGTGGACGGCGCCCAGGACCACCCGAGCGCGGGCCGGTTCTTTCCGTAGACGCTGCCGGCCATGGTTGCCACAGTGCCGGGACTCGTCGTCCGGGCCGAAGGCGCCCCGGAATGCTGCTCGCCGGCCGTGGCTGCGGCCGCGACGCGTACCGAGGGCTGGTCTGGGGCCCAAGCCATCACGCCCGTCATCCCCGCCGTGGTGGTCCGCCACGGGAGCCATCCCCGCACATGTGCACCGCTGTCGGCAGTCCTTCCTTCGCCGCTTCGACCTGGAACGCATGTTCTGCCTGTTCAAGCAGACGATCAGGCGGACCAGGCCCTGGCTTCGCAGGCGGGAGGCAGCCGACCGGTGGACGTGGCTGCTGATCGCCGCCCATGCCCAACCCCGACTGGCCTGCCCTTTGGCCGCAGTGAACGGGTACGAGGATCGCGCTGCCCAGCTCTTCGCCCTGCTCGCCGACGCCCCCCCCAGATCTTGATCGTGGGATCTGGGTGCGCACCGGCATCCCGTGGCGGGACACGGTCGACTACCGGGCCCGCTACGAGGCGGCCGTCCTCGTAGCGGCCCTCAACTAGACGATCAAGTCCGATGTGTTCGATCGCCTGCGACGGCCAACTGAAGGGCGGGCGTGCTGGGGCTCGAACTAAAGCACGGGAACTTCCGGCACAGCCGCCGCGTTTCTCCCGCATGCTGGCTATGTGGGGCGCCGCGCTTCCGGCGCTGGCCTTTCTCCTGTTCGTCTGCGGTGCGGCCGAGTTGATGATGCGGCGATTCAAGCGGCGCAGCGTCCTTCACCGCGGCCGCGGTCCTGAGCACCGCCCCTTGACAGGGTCCGCGTTCAACGAATTCGACCTGGTATTTAACGGCAACAAATCGATCGAGATCGAGCAGCAGCGACATGAGGCGAACCGCCGCGACGACCAGGACGACGGCGCCCCGCCACGCACCCGTATCGACCTGGCCAGCGGCACGGCCCGCATCGTCCTCCCGTCCGACCGCGAGGCCGTTCACCGACCGCGAGGGGGTGCGCAGCAACCCTGAGGAGACCCATGGCAAGCTCCTCTGCCCGACATCTGTGAGACCAAGAGGGCGTCCTCTTCTAAGGATCCGCACCTTTCTTACGATGGCGTGCCACGGCAGTGGCATGCTCCTCGCTGTGCATGAAGATCGGCAGAGCAGGACAATGGCGAGGGTGTGGGGGCGTATAGCGTGCGCCTGGGCGGTCGCTTTCGCCACGCTTCATTTCTACTGGGCGCTGGGCGGCAACTGGGGTCTGAGTGTCTCGGCGGGGCCCCTGGCCGAGGAACGTCCGGCGTGGTTCGTGGCGGTGGGCTTGTGGGGTGTGGGGGTGCTGTGCCTTGTCGGCGGGGTGCTGGGATGGCTTCTCGCCCGGCCGAGGCCCCATGGCCTGGCCGGACGGGTGATCAAGGCTCTGGGCTGGTCTGTTTGCGCTGTACTGCTGGTGCGCGGCATCGCGGTTGAGATGCTGTTGCTGACCGACACAGCAGGCCAGGAGGCGGACGTAAGCCCGGAACAGCGGCTGTGGACGCTGGTGCTGTGGAATCCCTGGTTCCTGGCCGGAGGTCTCGTCTTCGGCCTGTCCGCTCGGGAGTTCGGAAGAGCGGACGGTTCGAGTAGCGGAACCGCCTGAATTACATCGGGGATCACGACCAGACCATCCAAGATCATTGTGTGACGAACGACCTGAACACCCTGCTGACCGCACTGTACCGTGAAGATCTACGACGAGTTGGAGACAGGACGATGGATGGGCAGGCCACCGCAGCTGACCGACTCCGAACTGGTCACGCTCGCAGTCGCCCAGGCTCTGCTCGGCTTCTACTCTGAGACGCGCTGGCTGCGGTACGCGAACACGCACCTGGCGTCGATGTTCCCGATCTGCCGCAGCAGTCCGGGTACAACAAGCGCCTCAAAGCCGCGTTGCCGCTGGTGAAGAAGGCGATACGGATGCTCGCCGTCGACACGGACTTCTGGTTCGACACCCACTGGATCGCGGACTCCACGCCGGTGCCGTGCGGGATGTCCCGGCCGACGGCGAAGCGGTCAGAGCTGGCCGGCTGGGCCGGGTACGGGTATTGCGCCTCGCATTCCCGGTTCTTCTGGGGCCTGCGCCTGTACCTGGTCTGCACCCCGGTCGGCATGCCGATCCTGTGGGCGCCGGCCAGCCCCAAGATGGACGAGCGCGAGGTTCTGCAGGCGATGCTCGACGTCGACGCCGACCTGGTCGCCGACCGCCCGGGTCTGCTGATCATCACGGACAAGGGCTTCGCCTCCAAGGAGTTCGAGAGCGATCTCGCGATGCGCGGGATCAGCCTGCTGCGGCCCCCGTTCACGCGCGAGAAGAAGCGACCGGGCGAGAGCCCGCTGAAGTCGGTGCGGCAGCTGATCGAGTCCGTAAACGACACGTTGAAGGGCCAGTTGGACCTCGAACAGCACGGCGGCCGCACCTTCGAGGGCGTCGCCGTCCGCGTCGCCCAGCGCGTCCTCGCCATGGCCGCCGCGATCTGGCGCAACCACAGGACCGACGCCCCGATCACGCGGTCGCCCATCGCGCTTGATCACTGAACACATCGGACTTATTCGTCTACTGGCCGTGACCGGCGCAGAGAAGCCGTGAGAAGGCCATCCGTTGGGGCGGACGCCCGCTCACCATGGCAGCCTGACCACGAACCCGGCAGCCGTTCCCGGTGACCGCACTACCGGGTGGGCTGAAGGCTTGGATGGGAAGGCGGGGATTCGCAAGTGATCAGGCGTACGGCCGGAGCCGAGACCAATTGAGTGTGGGGGACGTCGGGGAGCCGGAGGTTGACGAAGCCTCCCTCGACCGCGAAGTCGACGCCCTCGGCGCGGCCGACGGAATGGCCGTCTGCGTCGATGATGGTGTAGCCGGACACGAGCTCGATCGAGCCCTTGCGCCACTCGCGGTTCATGCGGATACCTCCGGGAAGTCGAGGTCCGGCTGGGCAAGGTGGTTGAAGTAGTTGGACAGGGTGTTGAGTGCGATGTGGGCGACTATCTCGGCCAGCTCGGCATCGGTCACCCCGGCCCGACGGGCGTCGGCCAGCATCGTGTCCTCGACGCGGCCCCCGGTACGCATGACCTCGCGGGCGATGCGCAGCACCGCGTCAGCATGCGGGTCGGTGTCGTCGGCGGCCTCGCGGGTGCGCTTCAGTTCCTCGTCGGACAGGCCCAGCCTGCGGCCCCGGAATGTATGGGCGCTGACGCAGTACGTGCAGTGGTTCTCCTGCGCGGCCAGCAGCGCGAGCTGCTCGCGGAGGCGGGCGGGCAGGACACCGCGGCCGAGGTGATCGCGCAAGGCCAGGTAGCCGGCGAGTGCCGCCGGGCCGTTGGCCATCGCCGCGTACAGATTGGGCAGTCGGCCGAGCTGGCGGCGGGTCTGGTCGAGAAGCCCCGAGGGGTCGTCGGTGAGCTGTGGCATGCGTGGCACAAGTCCTCCAGATGGTACCGATCGGTTCCGTCTTCTGAGCGCAAGACGGTACCGATCGGTTCCGTCATCGTCAAGATCGGGATATCCTGGGGCCCATGGCCACCCACGCACGCGAACGCCTCCTCGACGCCGCCGAGGAACTTTTCTACGCCGAGGGCATCCGCGCCGTCGGCGTCGAACGCATCCTGGCCGAGTCCGGCGTCGGCCGGGCCTCCTTCTACCGGCACTTCGCCAGCAAGGATGACCTGGTCGTGGCCGTTCTGCAACGCCGCGACCAGGCCTGGCGCGCCTGGCTGGCTGAACGGGTGGACGCTCTCGGTGGAAAACCCCTGGACGTTTTCCGCGCACTGGCCGAGCGCTTCGCCGGCGCGGACTTCCGCGGTTGCGCCTTCATCAACACCATGGTCGAGACCGCGGACACCGACAGCGCGGCCTACCGGGTCGCCGGCGAGCACAAGGAGCGTGTCACCGCCTACGTTGCGGGTCTACTCGCCGAGGGTGGTCACGCGGATGCCGAGGCACTCGCACGACGGTTCGTGCTGCTGATGGACGGAGCGATCGTCACAGCGCTGCGGGAACGGACGACGGCTCCCGCTGCGGAGGCACGCGCGGTCGCAGCAGCCATACTGGGCGACGCAGCCTGACTCGGCAGCTACGGAGGTGACGTGATGGCCGGGTCCGGTGAGCTGGTCGACCCGTCAACGCCAAGGCGCGTATCGAGTGTGCTGACAGCCACTCGTTGATGGCCGCTACGAGGACGGTCGCCTCGTAGCGGACCGGGAGCTCGTCATGTCTCGTGGCCATGGCGCGGTGCCTTTTGAGGCGATCGATGCCGCACTTGACCGCGTGCCGAGCCCTGTAGTCCTCCGGGTCGAACCGCGGCGGGCGATCGCCGCGGGAGCCGAGCTTCTTCCGGTTGCGGGTCTGGTCGGCCTTGTCCGGGATGGTGCAGCGTATGCCACGTCTGCGCAGGTGGGTGCGGTTCTTGGGGGACGCGTACGCCTTTTCGGCGCGCACCCGCCTCGGCCTGGTGCGCGGTCGGCCCGGCCCCAGCCCGGGGACCGTGACGCCGGCCAAGAACGGCCTCGAACTCCGGAGGGTCCCCGCGCTGCCCCGCGGTGACCACGAGACCCTGTTCGACGGCCAGGTGCAGCTTGGTGGTCAGGCCACCAGGCGAGCGCCCGAGACCATGGTCGTCGGGCTCTGTGACGACCCCGCCAGGCGGCTCCATTTGCAGGTCCCCGTTACCGTTTTCGTGGCCCCGCCATCGGGGCTTCCGGTCTCCGGGCCCGGTATGACTTGGTCCCCTCGTCGGCATGATCGAAAAGGTGGTGTCGCCGGGACGTGAGGTGTTGGCAGCCCGCTGATCAGGGGCATGACCGCTCATATCCGCACCAGAGATGAGCAGGCCTTCGCAACGTGGATGCCGGCACGCTGGTGCCGCCCCGCGCGAGACCGGGAAGAGCCACCGGAATGCGGCCGGAACCCATTCCTCCTCCAGTGCAACGGCGACACCCCCCACCGCCTTCACTCGCACCTTCGGCTGGACAGCCGTCTGTACGTTCCCCATCTACTGGTTCCCGGTGCGGCTAGCTTGACTCTGTCGGGGATCTTGGGAGGTCGAGGTCAACTGCCGAGCGTCCACCAGGACTTCGACCGGGGGATGCCGTGCTGGTCCAGGAAGGTCAGGGAGGCGGTCGGCGGCCGTGGTAAGGGCTTTTCCTCGGTTGGTGGCAGGCTACTGAGTCGCTCGATGTTCACGGCGATGGCCGTGAGCACATGTTGCAGGTGCGCTTTCGGCTGTCCTCGGTAGCGGCAGTGGCGCATACCGTGTCCGTGGGCGAACTCGTTGATGGTGCCTTCCACTCCGGAGCGGACCGCGTAGCGGGCCTTCCAGTCGGGTTTCTGCTGATCGGTGCGGACGCGGAACTGCAGGTCACGCAGCTCTCGTGGGGGAAAGCGCATGTTCCGGGCGCTCTCGCGGGAGCTGGTGCAGCGAGGGCGGTCCGGACACGGCTGGCACTGGCCTTTGGTGAACCGCGCCACGATCAGCGGGGCGGCGGTGGGCGAGGAAGTCGGGTAGGGGCCGTGCCAGCCCTGGCTTACCTGGCCCCGGGGACAGGTGACCTGTCGGCGGTCGAAGTCGATGTGGAAGTCGTCCCGGTCGAAGCCTTCGTTCCTGCGGTGCTGGCGGGTGGGGTTGCCTGGCAGCGGCCCGCTGACGGTGACCCGGTGTTCACGGGTGGCTCGTTCCAGGTGGACGAGGGAGGTGTAGCCGCCGTCGACCAGGTGCTCCGCGGGCACCAGCCCGCGACGCGCCAGCCGGGTGTGAATACCGGGCAGGGCCTGGGCGTCGTTGGCCGCGGCGGAGGTAGTGGCCACGTCCGTGATCACGGTGGTGGCGGCCAGGCGGTTGGTGGCTATCGGGCGGTTCGGCGGTCGTACACGCTGATTCTCAGGCGCGCGTCGCCGCCGAGTACGGGAAGGGCCCGAGCTTCGGACGGGAGCTCGACCTCACCGATGTAGGAGTCGCCGTCCCGCTGGAATGTGACCGGCTCCCGTTGCGTGGCGGGCAAGCCCTCGGTAATGGGGTCGAAGCAGTCGTAGGAGCCGCCCACCATGGAATTCCACGCCGCCCAGGCCTGCAACCCGGCCCCGTCCGCGCCGGGCCCAAGGTCGACGATGAGCCAGTCCTGCCAATCCGGAACCTGCTCCAGGTGGTCGGCGAATTCGAAGCCAGTGTCTCGCTCATTGAGCTTGAACACCCGCAGGGTCAGTGTGTAGCGCACCCGACCGTCATGCCTGGGCGTGCTGCCCGGTTTCGCTGTCGGCTGCCTGGGCCCCGCGCGGTCTGGTTCGAGGAGGAACGTTGTCACCAGTGTTACCGGGCGTTCGACTGTGTGCTGGACGCTGCGGATCTCCTCGTTGAGCTGGATTGGGCACCAGTGTGCGGCCATCTGCTCGCTCATCACGACGGACAGCCCTCGAATCGACAGGCGCATGTCGGCCTGCCAGACCGGCTCGTCTGCAGCATCCGGGAGGCCGACGAGGGCGACTTGGACCTGCCAACGGCCGAACAGGAACCGCCGCAGATTCTGGTAGCCCTCCTCGGAGTTGACCTCGCCGTAGCGGCCGGAGTGTGACTTGTAGACATATGCTCGATGCGCGCGCCGGACGTAAGCGTTCTCGATGCGCACCAGACCATCGCTTTTGGGTCCGACCACCAGCCGGGAAGGCCCATAGTCCTTCGGGTCGGTGCCGATGAGGCAGAAGATGTCGTCGGCAGCGAACACGTCCTCGGGAACATCCTGTGGATCCCACTCCACCCCGCCAGTGGGTACGTCACCAAAGGACGCCCCCGGAGTGAGGCAGCCGTACATCTTCTCGGGGGCGAAGATGCTGGAACCGATCGGCCCAAACACCTGCTCGGCCCAGTCGAGAGCGTCGAGCTGGAACGCAATCCCACCGTGTGGAGTTCCGTAGGTGAAGAGCTTCGCCACCAGATCCTTCGCTGGCAGGCGGTTACCTCCAGGTTGGCGGCAGATTTTCTGCATCATGCAACGGGCGATCAGGCCGCCCATCGAGTGGGCCACCAGGTAGACCTTCGGCGCACCGGACTTCTCCCGGATGATCATGATCAGCTCGTAGAGGTCCTTCGCCGCGGACTCGATGTCGAAGCCGTGGACAGTGACTAGCTGCTGCATTTTCCCGAAGACTCGCTGCACGACGTTCTGATGGGGCGGCGGCAGGAAGGTCGTCGCAGCCTGGTCGTAGAACCGGTGCACCCACAGCGACGCCATCGGCACATCTGTGGCGTCCTGCAGGTACTGGCGCTGGTCTCCCTGCACGGGAAGCTGGTAGCCCTCATCGGTCATCAAGCGCAGCAGCGGCCCCTCGAACTGATAGAAGAGCGGATCCCCGTCTCCCCCTACCCGCACATGAGTGGCGCCTCGATTGAACCCGTAGAAGGGGTCATCCACCGCGGCGTCGATCCCAGCCGTCGGCCCGGCGTACCCCCGCACGTAGACGATCGGCAGCTTGTCCATCCGCGTCCTCCGGCTACGCTGACCATGACAGCAAGAGATATGCCCGGAATGCGTAAATTTGATCTAAGGGGGGAGAGTCGTCACCCGTTTGAAGGCAGAGGCCTGCGCCAGCCTCTGCCATCCCCAAAACCGACGATCGTCATTAACACCACCGCCCGGTCAAGCAGAAGACAGTCATCGCCACGGCCATCGCGTCCGCCCTGAGCCCGCTGGGAGCGAACCAGGAGTCCGGCCGCTTTCCCGCGCCGAGGTCGCCCACTGCTCTAGGCCTCATGTCGTGCCTCGCCATCTTTCCATGAAGGCCCCAACTCCCTTGCCTCGGCTCGAGGATCAGAAACAGGCACTTAGCTTGTCATTTATGGTCCAGCGTCGAACGTGACCCGAACTTGGTCAGGGTTTTCGCAGTTCAGCGGACACGTAGGCGGCCTTCGTCTGATCCTTTGCTCCGTCACAGAGGCAGAGGAACAGCGCGAAGGCCGTGGTCGTGAGTCTGGAGCATCAAGGTGTCCCGAGGGATGCGTTCGCGGAAGGGTCACGCTTCCGGACGGAGTTGTACGCGTGTCTGACCGCGCGGGGCGACGCGCTGTTCGAGTTATGCGATGCATTGCTGTGCACGGACGGGCCGGTGCGGACGCTGGTCGACCTTGCGCTCGCCCCGGAACACCGCCGTGGGCACGGCGCCCTGTACGGCGGTCTCAACCAGGGACGGATCGACGTGGCCCGGCGGCGCCGCGCATTGGCCTCGATGCCGCTGCCACGGGCTGCGGACGGTCGGATCGTGCTGGCCGCGGACGTTTCACCGTGGCTGCGGCCGGACGCCAACACCTGCCCTGACCGGGCTTTCTGCCATACATTCGGCCGCGGCGGGGCAAAGCACCAGATGGTCCCGGGCTGGCCGTACTCGATCGTGGCTGCTCTGGAGACCGGCCGCACCTCGTGGACGGCGGTGCTGGACGCGGTGCGTCTGGAGCCCGGCGCGGGCGTCGCCGCGGTGACGCCCGTCCAACTCCTTGAGGTCGTCGAGCGACTCGTCGCCACCGGGCAGTGGAAGCCGGGTGATCCGAAGGTCCTGGTCGTACTGGACGCTGGATATGACGCGCCCCGCATCGCTCACCTGCTGGGCGACCTGCCCGTCGAGGTCCTGGGCCGGCTGCGGTCGGACCGGGTGATGCGCAAACCGGTCCCGGTGCCGTGGATCTCGCCGCCGCAGGGAGGCCGACCGCCCAAGCACGGCGGCGAGTTCATCTTCGGCGACCCGGTCACCTGGGGCGCCGAGCAAGCCATGACAGTCACTGATGGCGATTCTTGAAAACGACGCAGGTGCTCTTCGCCCCAGCTCGTGAAATGTTGAAGCGTGTGGGGAGAGCGGGGAGCGACGAGCGAGTGCGTTTCGTGCCGATAGGTCGGCCGTCCCGCCGGTGTTATGGCTCGTTCTAGCCCGTGTCCGACGGGTCTGGTAGTCAGCGAAGGGCCTCCCTTTGCGCCGTGCCCCACTCCCACATGCTGTGCACCACTGACTCCAGCGCCCGGCCCTGACTCGTCAGAACGTAGTGGACGCGGGGAGGCCAGCTGGGAGTGCGGTGGCGCTCGATGACGCCCGCACTGGTCAACTGGGCTAGCCGGTCTGAGAGGACCTTGTCCGAGAGAGCGGGCAGGGCGGCGGAGAGCTCGGAGTATGTGGCCTGGCCGCGGCGTAGGAACTCGCGGAGTACCAGCGGTGTCCATCGGCCGCTCAGCGTAGCGAGGGTGATGTCGATAGGACATCGCGGTTCGGGGCCTGGTGGAACAAGGGCGCTGTCCGGACAGTCCGCCAGCGGGCCGCCCTGGTCATCCGCCGGTGTGTGTCCAACCGTTTGGTGAGTCACGAAGGGCCCTCCTAACGTCCGTCTCGAACAGCCCGCCGACTTGCCTCCAGGGGGCGTTATGCGTATCCACCATCTCAACTGCGGCTCTCTGCGGAAGATTCCACCGCTCCGTGAAGAACCCACGGCCGGCGTCGTGAACCGCGAACTGGCCGCTGTCTGCCATTGCCTGCTCATCGAGACGGACTCGGACGGGCTGGTCCTGGTGGATACCGGCCTCGGCACCGCGGACTTACAGCGCCCTGACCGGTCGCTGGGTGCGGACTGGGTGGCCTACGCCCAGCCAGCGCTGGACCCCGAGCAGAGCGCGCTGCGCCAGGTGGTCCGTCTCGGGTACGCGCCCCAGGACGTGCGGCACATCGTGCTCACCCACCTGCATCGCGACCACACCGGAGGGCTGCCGGACTTCCCTCACGCACGGGTGCATGTGCACCCGGACGAGTACCGGGCCGTCATGGACTCCGCGGCAGCGCACCACCGGCACAGCCTCGACCGCTTCATGCCGGCACACCGGGCGCACAGCCCGCTGCTGGCACCCGCCCCCATGGAGGAGCGCACGGAGTGGTTCGGCTTCCCAGGCGTGGCGCGGCCGCGGGGCCTGGCGTGCGAGCTGCTGCTGGTACCGCTGCCTGGCCACTCCGCGGGACACGCGGGTGTCGCCGTGCGCGACGGCAGCGGGCGGTGGCTGTTGCACGCGGGCGACGCATACATGTTTCACGGCGAGCTTGAGCACACCCCGCCCCTTTCCCACCCCGTCCTTGAGCCGGTCCAGCAGGGAGCACAGGTCGATGTCGTGGCTCGCGTCGTGACCCGCGACCGACTGCGCGACCTGCGCCGCGACCGCGGGGATGAGGTCACAGTCTTCAGCGCTCACGACCCGTGGGAGTTCGCCCGCTTCGCTGCGCCAGCCGGTCGCCAGTCACATGATCGGACAGCCTCTAGGGTGTCGGCGTGAACAACGGCGCTCTTGTCGGTAGTGAGGTACGCCTCGTCCCGTTATGCACCGACCATGCTGAAGCTCTCTTCCCTTCGGCATCCGATCCCGAAGTATGGCGGTGGATGCCGCGGCCACGTCCTGAGTCCCTGACGCAGATGCGTGCGATGCTGAGCCAGATGATCGCGGACCCTGTGCGGCGGTGCTTCGCGGTGCAACGGTGTGACGACGGCGCCGTCGTCGGTTCGACCAGCCTGTATGACATCGATCTGGACGAACGCCGCGCTGAAGTCGGCGCGACCTGGTTCGATCGGTCTTGTTGGGGAGGCCCATACAACGCTGAGTCGAAGCTCTTGCTGTTCAGCCATGCCTTCGATGACCTGCGACTCGCCAGGCTGGCCCTGCGCACTGACAATCTCAATGTGCGGTCCCAGCACGCCCTGGCCCGTCTCGGCCTGGTCTATGAAGGAACCCTGCGCAGCCATATGCGGCGCCAGGACGGCACCCGCCGCGACTCGCTGTACTACAGCCTGCTCGCAGATGAGTGGCCCACTGTTCGTGACACGCTGCGCGCCAGGATCGCTGCCAAGAGGACCGCATGATCCCGCTCGCTGAGCTCATTCGTTGACGGCAATGCCGCTGGCCCGCCGACCGTCAGGTCGGCGGGCCCGGCGATCAGTGACTATCGGTGGACGTCACGGAGTCCTTCGCAGCGGAACGATGTCGGGGATGGCCGTGGGGACAGAGAGCGGGCGGCTTCCGGGGTCGCCAACAGCGCGACGATGGTGACCGCGCCGTTCTCTTCAACGCGCGCGTGGGTCCGCTTCTGGCCGTCTCTTCGGTTGAGGAAATTCCCGGGTAAGTCCAATCGGGGGCATGGGTGCACGGCATGATCCCTATGGATCCAGCAGTCGCAGCCGCGCTCGTCGCCACCCCCAGCGCTGTCCTCGCCGCATGGGCCGCGTACGCCGCTGGACGTGCACAGGCGCGCAGCGCGCAGCGTGGCCCGATCGACGCGGTGCGCCGTCAGCACCAGCGGGACGCGTACGCCGAACTCATCCGCGCCTCCTGGTCCTGCGTGGGGAGCACTGAGAAGGTCGTGCGCCTGGTTGATCAACTGCACGCTTTCCGCGTCTCCAACGACCCGGAGGTAATGGTCCGGATGGAGCGCATGATGCGGAACCTGTCTGGCCGGCGTCTCGGCAGAGCCGATCAGGCCGCCGTCTTTGCTCCGGCCGAGGTTCCGCGGTCCGTCGAACGTACCTTGGCGGTGCTCGAAAATTTCTCGCCGACCTGGCATCAGGACATCAACGACGCCGCAGAGCGCCGCCAGCTCGACGGTCTGGCGCTCGCCGAAACCGTGGTGGCGCTCGAAGGCCCTGACCATCTCGCAGAGCTGGCCGAGCAGCTCAGCCGTCAAGCCGCCTCTGTTCAACGCTGCTGGCGTCAGGTGGCGGTGTCCCCTTCTATCGATTCGGGCCCATCGACAGTGACAGGGTGGACCCTGAGCGGGAGATCACTCCGCACGAACTGCACGGGCGTCTGAAGGAAGCCGTTCAGGAGTTCACCCGGGCTGCGCGGCTCTCTCTCAACGCCCATTAGAGAACCGAACCGGAACCGGCGCTACCGCCGTCCACGGTGCCGTCGTTCCTGAACCCTGATCCTCCAACGGGCCAGAACGGCGGCCTGGGCCGGACGGTGGGGCTGCAACTGCGACATCTCGCGAGTTCTCCCGGCCAACGAGCCACCGGCCCCGCTGGGCATGGAATAAGCCAGCAGGATCGGTGACACGGTTCTTACCAGCACCCGGTGCCGGCGGCGCATTAGGGCGGTGGAGATACGCGTGCGGCCCCTTACGCGCAGGGCCAGCCGAGCGTGCTGTACAGGTTCTGCAGGACTTGCCGGTCATGTGCGGGGAGATGGGGGGAGAGGCCGACGCCGATGTCGAGCAGGGGTGCAGCCCCTGCCACGGTCAGCGTTTGATGCGTCCGCGGACAGCGAGGGCGCCGAGGGCAAGGAGGGTGGGTTCGAGGAGCCGGGAGGCCATCTCGATGTAGGTGCCGGCGGTGGTGAGGTTCTGGCCGCTGGAGCGGAAGACGACTGAGTTGACGGCGACGCGGGTGGCCTTCTCCGCGCGCGCCCAGGTCATTCGCTGCGGCCATCCGCCGTGCAGAGCCGGGTCGGGGGTGCTGGTGTTGAGGCTGATCTTGCTGCCGTTCAGGGTTCCGGTGGTGGCGGGGTCGGGGTCGTGGGTGGGCAGGCCGACGCCCACAAGGAGCAGCACGGTCACGCTCATGGCGGCGAGGAGCCAGGTGAAGGCGCGGGCGGCGTGCAGACCGTAGCCGGACAGCAGCCAGTACCCCCACAGTAGGCGCCGTTCGCCTTTCGTGGTGCCGGTGGTGTCGTGGCGGCGCATCTCGCATTCGCCGTAGTAGAAGTCGGCTGCGCCGGGTTCGTTCTTGCCGTCCTCGAACGCTTTGCGCAGCTGCCGGTACAGGGCGGCGACGTCTTCTGGGTCGGGGGTGCGGGCGGGGTCAGGGTGATGCGGTCCGGGACGCCATGCAGGGGGCCTGGAGCCGGCGGTTTGGGCGCGCCAGTGGTGTTCCTCGGCGAGGACACGCCGGCTGGTGAAGCGGACGGGCAGCATGCCGCGGCGGTGCCAGCCGGTGGGGGCGTCGGCGAAGGTGGTGCGGCCTTCCAGGCTGATCTGGTCGAGGTGGAAGGCCCCGGAGAACAGACAGTCGGTCAGGTCGGTGTCGGTCAGTACCAGGTGCGCGGCGTCCACACCTTGCACCGACTCAATCCGCACCCGCTCCGAGACGCTCGGTTGCAGGCCTGGGTTGGCTAGAACGTCCTCGCTCACAGCCGTGTTGTTGTGGATAAAAGGGGTGGGGTGGGTGTGGACAGCGGCGGGTGCGGTCAGGACCGCATGACTGAGGTCCACGGCCGCGTACCGCACCCTCAGGATCGCCGTCGACTCCCACCGCGTCCGCTCACACACCAGCCTCCGCGCCGCTATCTCCAACGTCACCGGCATCACAAAGACCGCCCCAGATAACGCCACCCACTCCGCGCACACCAACGGCCCCAACACCGACACACCCTCAAACCGCACCCCGTCGAACCGGGCGGCGCCGGAGAACTGCGCTCCGCCAAACAGGGCGGCGCTGGAGAAGTGCGCCCCGTCGAACCGGGCGGTGCTGGAGAACTGTGCCTCGTCGAACCGGGCGGTGCCGGAGAACTGCGTCCCGCCGAACCAGGCGCTGGAGAACTGCGTCCCGTCAAACACGGCGGCGCTGGAGAACCGCGCCCCGCCAAACTGGGCGGCGCCAGAGAACTGCGCCCCGCCGAAAAAGGCAGCGTCGGAGAACTGCGCCCGGCTGAACCCGGCGCTGGAGAACTGCGCGCCGCCGAAATGGGCGGCGTCGGAGAACTGCGCCCCGTCGAACCCGGCGCTGGAGAACTGCGCGCCGCCGAAATAGGCGGAGGCGGAGAACTGCGCCCCGCCGAAATGGGCGGCGTCGGAGAACTGCGCCCCGTGGAACACGGCCCTGCCGGAGAACTGCGCCCCGCTGAACCAGGCGGTGTCGGAGAACTGCGCTCCGTCGAAATGGGCGGTGTCGGAGAACTGCGCTCCGTCGAAATGGGCGGCGTCGGAGAACTGCGCCCCGTCGAAATGGGCGGCGCCGAGGTGAGGTTTGCTGGTGGTGGGGTCGGTGAGGGCGCTGAGGAGGGTTTCCAGCAGGGCTTGAGTGAAGGTGGTGGCGCGGTGGTCGATGGCGGCGCCGGGAGCCAGGCCGGCCAGGTAGGCGGTGCGGCCGGTGTCGGTGAGGTGGGCCAGGCATGCGGTGTGGCCGGGGACGTGCATACCGCGGCAGCCGACCGGGTCCGTGGCCGGGTCCGCTCCGTGCCCGCAGTGGGGCCAGAAGGGCGGTGAGAGTGTGCTCATGGTACGGCGGCTCCGCAGGTGTGTGTCGAGCAGGCACGGGCAAAGACGTACTGTCGACCGGTTCCGGTTCGAGCAACGGCCGTGATGAGGGTCGTCCGCCGCCGGGCAAACAGCAACAGGGAAGCCCTGGGAGCGATGCCGCCGTGCTGGTCAAGGGCCAGTGCCCGTTCCGAACGTGCCGTACGTGCCTTAACAGCCCACAGATATCTGTCAGGCACCGGCGCTGAGGGCTACTTCCCCCACATCCCTGTCGCCTTCTCGGCACCCGAGATAATCTTCAACGTGGCCGTGGTCCGTGGCCTGAGGGAGCGGCCAGCCCACCTCGGTCGAGGTGGGCCAGAGTCGTCTTGCCGTACAGCCAGCGCAACCGCCCGGCCGGCGGCGTCTCCCAATAGGACTGGTCGAGGTCCTCTTGCCCAGCTCTCCGCCGATTTCCGCGAATCCAGCCACGACCGCGAGTTTGGTTCCTGCTGTGTCCACGACGAGGCCGAGGTCGACGGTTCCTTTCTGGATTGCCAGGCCGACTTCGTGGGTCTTGGCCCGGTCGTGGCAGTCAGCAGATCGGCCCTGAGCGCAGCAAGGACTTCCTTCAGACAAGGGCGGAGGGTGTCGAGGAGCCTTGTGTCATGTCTCGAAGGATCTGCCCTCACCGGGGAGGGGCAAGCCTGACGGGGCCACCTGGATGATCCAGCCAAGGGAGAAGGCCTTCCCGGACGCCACTGACCCCGCCGATCACCCGCCTGTACTACCCATCACTTGGTTCGCCGTTCGTTTACGGCACCCCACCTTGCAGCGTCTACGTCATACACATGCTCACGACGTAAAGCCGCCGTTCAACACGTCAAACTCGACGAGTCCGTTCGGGAAAGCGGACTCCTTTTCGTTGGCGCCCCGCATGTTCCAGGTGATCAGTGGCGTGCTCTCAAGTGGGCGGTCCGCGGCGGCGGCCGTCCCGGCCGGCAGCGTCCCCACCGCCACGACGGCCGCGAGCAGGGCGAGGACCACGCTGGTCGCCCAGGTGCGTCGCCCGCGCGGCCACGCGGCTCGCCTCGGTGCCCCGCCGGTTCACCGGTCGCCGCCATTGTTCAGGTAACCGTCCACCGGACCCGTGCCGCCCACGGACAGGTCGTGGCCGCTGTTCCCCATCACGGTCAGCACAGCAGCCCAGCGGCGCATGCCGGGCGGCGGAGAGAATGCGCTTGCCCAGGCCGGGGATGCGGCCCGTAACAATCCAGTCAAGGCAATCTCCTCGAAAATCGGAAGGAAGTCGGCTTCGAATCAGGCCGGTAGGTGCCGTCATGAACGTGTCTGTTGGCCCCGCTTCGGAAGGAATCTGGGCCCCAGGGGCAGATTGCGGCGGGAGCCGATGACGCGTGAGAGAGCATGGGCGCCATCCCGCGGCTGCTGGCCCCGGTGAAGTTCTTGACTGAACCGACTTTTTGACGTCGTTTCTCGTAGCACACGATCCGGCACCGCTTCGGCTGCGATTCGCGGCTGCGGCCGGGCTGGGGTGGCGGGGCCTGTTGTGGCCGTCGAGCAGGCAGTGGCCGTGTCCGACCGGGCCGCCCGCCGGCGGGAGAGCGAACGGCGGGCGGCCTGTTCGGGGGCGGTCAGGGTGTGATCAGGGAGCGAGCATGACCGTCTTGCCGGGCAGCCGCCCGGCGCCGGCGTCCTCATGCACGGCGGCCAGCTCGGCCACCGGGCGGCGGGCGGCGATGTGGAGCCGGAGCTTGCCGGCATCCACCTTGGCGACCAGCTCGGTCAGCTGGGCTCCGTCGCTGCGGACCCACAGGCTCGCGCTGCGCACCCCCCGGGTGGGGTCCTCAGGAATCGGGCCGGCTGTGCTGGCGGCGATCCCGCCGTCGGCGACGTAGTTCGTCAACTGTGCGAGCTCCTCCGGGGAGACGCGCACGTGGTTCACCACGACCTGGAACGGACCGCCCACGGCGGCCGGACCCGCGGCGAGGTCGAGGGGGCCGACGACCCTGTGCGCGCCGTAGCCCCGAAGGCGGTCGGCGTGCTGCGGCGCGTCCACCGTGGTCACGTGCGCTCCCGCGTCGGTGGCGAGCTGCACCACGAGGCTGCCCACCGCGCCCCCCGCCCCGTTGACCAGGACGGTCTGGCCGGGCTTCAGCTCGGCGAGCTCGAACGCCGTCTGCCAGGCCGCCAGGCCGGTCAGCGGCAGCGCCGCGGCGTCGACCAGCTCGATCGTCCGGGGCGCCGGGGCCAGGGACTCGGCCGGGGCGAGCACGTACTCGGCGGCGCCGCCGGCGGAGTCGAGGGGCAGCATCGCCACGACCCGGTCGCCGACCTCCAGGCCCCTGACGTCCGCGCCGAGTTCAGCGACGGTGCCCGCCAGGTCGATCCCCGGCACGTACGGGAGAGTGATCGGGATCATCTCGGCCAGGACACCGGCGCGGATGTGGTCGTCGACCGGGTTGAACGATGTGGCCGCCACCCGCACCAGCACCTGCCCGGTGCCGGGCACTGGACGGTCGACGTCCTCGTAGCGCAGGACCTCGCTGCTGCCGAACTCGTGGAAACGCATTGCCTTCATGGCACTTTCCTCCAGGGTGTATCGATGTCGTGGCCAAGGGATGAGGCGAACAGGCGGGAAGATGATGCGCGTCGGGGTGCTCAGGTCAGCTGCACCGATCGGGTGGAGTTGCCCATCACCATGCGGTCGGTGGCGCTCACGGCGCTGCCGGGGTCATCGGCGGCGCCGACGGTGACCAGCAGCGGTACGAAGTGGTCGGCCGTCGGATGGGCGACCGCGGCGCCGGGTGCTTTGTTGCGGTAGTCGGTGAGGGCGTCGGCGTCGCCCCGGGCGAGGGCGTCAACGGCCCATTCGTCGAAGGCCGTGGTGTCGGCGGCGAGCTCCGGCCGGCGGAAGACGGCGAAGCTGTGCGTCATGAAGCCCGAGCCGAGAACGAGGACGCCTTCTTCGCGCAGGGGCCGCAGGCGTGTACCGAGGTTGAGCAGAGCGTTGGGGTCGAGGCTGGGCATCGACAGCTGCACGACCGGGACGTCGGCCGCGGGGTACATGGCCATGAGCGGGATGAAGGCGCCGTGGTCGAGGCCGCGGTCGGCGAACTCGTGCACCGGCGTCAGGCCCAGCAGGCCCGTGAGTCGCCGAGCCAGGTCGGTGGCGTCCGGGGTCGCGTAGGGAAGGGTCTTGTAGCGGGGGTGGAAGCCGCTGAAGTCGTAGTAGAGCGGGGTGCCGGCCGCGGCTGCGGATATCGCGACCGGTGCCCGTTCCCAGTGGGCCGAGATGACGACGATGGCCCGGGGCTTGGGCATCGACTGGGCCCAGTCGAAGAGGTCGCTGAGCCACTGCGGATCGTCGAGGGTGAACGGGGCCCCGTGGCTGACGAAGAGGCTGGGCAGGGGACCGTCGGAGGGGTTCCACACCCGCTGCTCGCGCGCCTGTGGCAGGACCCGGGCAAGGAGGTCGTCGTACGCCGCGGCTGGTGTGCGCGACGGTAAGGGGGAAGTCAGGCCGTTCGGGGAGGCCAGGCTGCTCGTGGAGGTCATGAAATCAGCTCCTTCACTTGCCTTGGCAAGTATCTTCACTTGCCAAGGCAAGTGAGACGGTAGCTCGCCAAGAGTTGCCTCGGCAAGTGAGGCGAGTTGCCTGGGCAAGTATGATGGGGCTCATGGACACCCAGTCACCCTGGCTCGACGACGACCAGCAGGACCTGTGGCAGGCGCTCCTCACAGTCGTCATCGCCCTCCCGGCGACCCTCGACCGCCAGCTGCAGCGAGACGCAGGCATCTCCAACTTCGAGTACGGGATTCTGGCCCGGCTATCCATGGCCGACGAAGCCACGATGCGGCTCAGCGACCTGGCCCGGGCCTGCGACAGCGCCCAGCCCCGCCTGTCGAAAGTGATGGACCGCTTCGAAGCCCGCGACTGGGTCGCCCGCCGACCCGACCCCAGCAACGGTCGATACACCCTCGCCACCCTGACCGACGCCGGCCGGCAGAAGCTCGTCGAGAGCGCACCGGGACACGTCGCGCAGGTGAAGCGGCTCGTGTTCGATCCGCTCAGCGCCGCTCAGCGCCGCCACCTCGGGGTCGCACTCACCCGCATCGCCGCTACCGTGCGCCGGGAACTCGAAGGAGGCTGAGCGCCGTACTCATGCGGGGTCTTCGGCCAGCTCTGCGACGCCGGTGATGCGGTGTACGGGGAAGGTGCGGACCTCGTCGTCGACGGTGTGGTCGTACGCCGTGACGAAACCGCCCTCCACCCGGACCGGGGCGATGACGCGCCGACCGGTGGTGCCCTCGGCGCCGACGTAGCAGATCCAGACCGTGCCGTCGGCGAGGGCAGCCGCCTGCGGTAGGGCCAGGGTCTCGGCGGAGTTGGTGCGGCGCAGCGTGCCGGGGGAGGACCTGTTCGCCGGGCGCACGGGGCGGTGGCGGCCCGGTCGCCGGCGCGCACTGCCCGTACGGCGGCGGCGAGCAGGATGCCGTACGGGGGCGGCGGGGCCCTCGGGGACAGGCTCCGGCGCCGATCGCATCACAGCCCTCACCGAACACCTCACTCCCACCCAGTGCACGCAACTCACCCGGCTCGCGGCAGTTCTCGTCCGCGCCCAGCACCGGGCCCCTGAAGCGCGCATCGGCTGACCACCTCGTCCGCTCCAGTGACGGGCGCGTGGTGATCAGCCATGCCAGGTCGCGGTTGCCGGCCGACAGTGACAGCCCGGTGCAGCGTTCGGCGAGGATCTCGGCGAACGCGCGCACGCTTGGCGATCAATCGGCATGCCGGTCCTGAGACGGCCACCGATGCAAGGGGTGGGCCGGATGCGGTGGGGATCGGCGCTGCGATTCCACGCCGCCCGGGATGGCTGACACTCTCGGAGAGGGCGAAGTCAGCTCTGTGTACGGCAGCCGTGGCTGCTTCGGTCTCTTCGACGCCGATGCCGCTGTCAGCGCGGGCGGGGATGGCGGCGTATGCATCCGGCCGGGGCCTGGCCGCATCGTTCAGAGGCGGCAGCTGATCTCCATGCCGTCCTCGACAGGGAAGGTCACGCTCTGATAACCGTTCGCCGGGTCGCGTACGTAGGCGAGATACGGACGAAGGCTGCTCAGGTCGATGTCGTCGGCCACGACGAGTGTGCCGGGCTGCAACCGCGGCTCGAGGAGCCGCAGTACGGGCAGGCACAGGTCCTTCCAGCCGTCCAGGAGGACGAAGTCCGCGGGGCCGTCGAGTGTGCGGAGGGTGTCGCGGGCGTCCCCCTCCAGCACCGTGATGAGGTCGTCCAGACCTGTCTCGGCGAAGGTACGGCAGGCTGCGGCGATCTTGTCTTTGCTGAGTTCCGTGGTGACGACTCGTCCGGCGCCGTTGTCCCGTAGGGCCGCGGCCAGGTACAGGGTGGAGATCCCGAAGGACATGCCGAACTCGACGACCGTGGCCGGCCGGACGGCTCGGACCAGGTTGTAGAGCAGCTCTCCGCCCGCGGCGGAGATCGGCATGTAGATCTCCGCCGCGGCATCGGCGTGCTGCTGGGGCGTCATCGGCGCGAACCCGCCGGGCAGTTCCGCGCTGATGCGGGCGGCTGTGGCGTCGTCCTGCTCGGCTCGTTCGAACATGCGGCTGAGGGCCGCCTGGACCCGAGGGTCGGCGAGTGTGTGGGTGAATGTCATGGGCGCTAGAGTAGACGCAACGTTGCGTTCTTTCTATGGGGAATATGCTCAACGAGGGGAGGCGAGATGGCACCTGCGACACACGCTGCCGAGGCAAGCAGCACCAGCGGATCGGGACAGCGTCACCACGGCAACCGGTACGGACGCAGCGAACAGGCCCGACTGGCGGTACTGGAGGCCGCCGACGACCTGCTCGTCGAGAAGGGTTTCGCCGGCGTCACCATGGAGGGCATCGCCGCGCGGGCCGGTGTGGCCAAGCAGACCATCTACCGCTGGTGGAACACCAAGACCGACGTCCTGATGGATGCCTTCCTCCAGGACGCGACCGAGGACCTGACCCCGCCCGATTCCGGCGACATCGGCCTCGACCTGCGTGACTACCTGCGCCAACTGGCGTGGTTCCTCAACGAGTCCGACCCCGGCGCCGTCTTCAAGGCGCTGATCGCCCAGGCGCAGCACGACCCAGTATTCGCCCAGGACTTCCAGTCCAGATGTCTCGGCGCGCAACGCCGCCGCGACCGCCTGCCACTGAAACGTGCCGTGGACAGGGGCCAGCTCCCAGCCGACCTCGACATGGCGGCCGAAACGGACCAGCTCGTAGGCCCTCTCTACTACCGCGCGCTGGTGACCGACGAGCCGATCGGCCAGGAATTCACCGACAGGCTCGTCGACGCATTCCTCCACCGACATGGGCTGCCGACGCGCGCCAGGTCTTGAGCACATGTGGCCCGATGCGCGGGCACGCGAGACGACCGCGGCTGCGGCTGTCGCCGCCACATCCTCCTTCCGTAGGTCACGGGATCATGAAGCAGGATGATGCCGCTCGCCTTTCGATTGGCTTGGATGGGGTGGGGGCCTGCCCGAGACGAACTCCCAGCCGACAGAGAGGACTCCTGACCGCGCCCGGTGCTCACGGCTGCGCGGCGCCCGGGCGCCTCCCACAGAACGCACCGGGGAGGGTGGGTCGTGCACGAGCCGACCGACGCGCAGTAGTGCATTGCACCTGCGGCCTCGATAGCGGCATCGTGGCGGAGACCCAGGCAGTGCGGATCGCCGACGATCACCGCCGGGCTGTCGCGGAAGCCCGCAGCGCCATGGGCTGCTCCGCTGGAGCCGGTGCGGATTGTGCTGAAGCGGGCAATGACGGTGCCGAAAGCTGTCCATGAATTGCTGTGGGTCCGGGGCGACTTGGACGCCCGGCGACAATGCCAGGCCCGCGCTGCCCTCAGCGTCAACCCAGCCGGAGATCGTCACCAGCATCGGTCGGAAGTGACCGGTTGAAACCCCAAATGGACAGCAGGGCCGTTCGCTCAAGCGTCAATTCGGCGCTTCGGCGAATGCGGTACCGCCCAGGAGCCGAGCGGTTCACCTCAAGGACAGCTGAAGCGTCAGTCAGTGGCTGGGTCAGACCCCGAGCGGTGCCACGACCAAGTCTCAATGTCAGAGGCAGGCTGGATCGGCAGGGATACGTCGGCAGGCATGATCTCCCACTCGGTTCAGGGAACGCAGAGAACCGGATGTCAGGCGACTACGCCGAAGCCCTGCGGCCAGGATTCGCACCCCTCTGCCGATGGCATTACTGCCCGGATGCCCGCTGCGGCGGGTTCGGCCGGGTCTCGGGCGCGCCGCGCGTGCCCGTCGGTGCGTGCTGACCGATGTGACTGAGACCGTCGAGGATGAGGTCGAGTCCGAACTCGAACTCGTCGGCGAAGTTGAACCCCGTCTTCGCCAGTTCTGTGACCACCTCGGCAAGGTAGGGATAGTCGTCGAGCTCTGAGGGCTGTCGGTCGACAACGGCCTCCCGTCGCCGCGCCGCCTCGGCCGGAATGTCTCCGGCGAGGGTTTTCTCCTGGAGGGCGAACCCGTAGATGTAGGCGTCCATCAGGTTGTACGCGTGCACGGCCATGGGGAACGGGAAGCCTGCGTCGCGGCGGAGGCACCGCATCACGGCGTTGTGGTGGCACAGGTTCGCCGGCCCTGGAGTGCCCGTCTCCATCCGGCCGACTGCCCACGGGTGACGGAGCAGCGCCTGCCGCATCGACGAGGCGCGGGTGCGCAGAGCGGTACGCCAGTCGACGTCGACGGGCATCTCGACCTCGGCGAAGACCAGGTCGACCATGCCGTCAAGCAGTTCGTGCTTGTCCGCCACGTGCTTGTAGAGCGCCATGGGCACGACGCCGAGCCGGGCCGCCAGCCTGCGCATGGTGAGCGCGTCGAAGCCGCCCTCGTCCGCCAACTCGGTGGCCGCGCGCAACACCTTGGCGCGGTTGAGCCGCTCCCGGCCGGCGGTTGCAGCGGTGTCCTGCATCGGGTCCTCCATGGCCTGGCTCGTGTCCGGCCTTGACAGGTGTACATAGTACACCTAGCTTGTGCCACAGCAGAGGTGTACGTCGTACACCACTTGGAGGAGGTACAGCATGAGCTCGACGCCAGGACCGAGGAGAACAAGAGGACCCCTCGTGACCGTCACCGCCACGAGGCTCACACGGGCCGCCGGAATCTCTGCCGCAATCGCCGGACTGCTGTTCATCGGCGTCCAGGTCAACCACCCACCCATGGACGTCACGTCGGTCACCACCACCGACTGGGCCGTGCGCAGCACCGCAAAGGCGCTCATGGCCGCGCTGGCACTGACCGGCATCACCGGCATGTACCTGCGTCAAATCCGGCAGACCGGGATTCTCGGCTTCATCGGCTACGCGTTGTTCGCCGCCGGCTATCTCCTCATGCTGAGTATCGAGGTCGTCGCGGCCGCGGTTCTCCCCTCGCTGGCGCACACCGCGCCCAACTACGTCAAAGACGTCCTTACCGTTGCCTTCGGCGGCACCGCCACCCATGGCATCGGCGCCATGCACACGGTCTTCATCCTCAGCTCCGTCGGTTACCTGGCGGGCGGATGCATGTTCGGTATAGCGCTGTTCCGGGCGCGCGTCCTCGCCAGGTGGGCCGCGGCGCTCCTCGCCGCAGGCACCGTCGCCACTGTCGCGCTCGCAGTACTTCCGGAGTCGTTCAACCGGCCGTTGGCCGTTCCGACCGGAGTGGCCTTGATCGGCTTGGGCATCTCGCTATGGCGCAGCCAGCCGACCACCGTCGGCGACAACCCAACCAGTGCCAGCGCCGAATACGCCGCCGCGCGATGATCATCCCGCATCCGAGGGACCAGCGACGCGCCAAGCGGAGCTGGCCCGTGTCGGCGGCCCGCGCATAATCAACACGAGCCTGGCTTCGGCAGACCGATGACCCCAAAAGGTCTTCCCGGCAGCCGCCATGCCACCTGTTGACGATTGGCACTGCCGCGCTGCTGCTCAGGACCCCTACCGTCCGCCCATGCGGATCAGAATCGTCGACGCCTTCACCGAGCGACCGTTTGCCGGCAACCCCGCGGGCGTCGTGCTGCTCGACACGGACTCCTTTCCCGAGGACCGGTGGCTGCAGCGGGTCGCTGCCGAGGTCGGCCTTCCGGAGACTGCGTTCGTCCATCCCCTCTCCAAACCCGCCGAAGCCGACTGGGCGCTGCGCTGGTTCACTCCGGCCACAGAGGTGAACATGTGCGGCCACGCCACCCTGGCTACTGCACATGTGCTGCACACCACGGGCCTGGCCCGGGGCACCGTACGCTTCACCACACGCAGTGGCATTCTGCGCTCGGCCAGCGCCGACGACGGCACCATCACCCTGGACTTCCCCACCGCCCCGCTGCATGCCATCGCACCGCCCAGCGAGATCGCCGCTGCCATCGGCACCGAGGTTCTCTCCGTCCACGAAACAGGCCCGGATGTCGGCGAGCCCCTGGTAGAGGTGGCCGATGAGAAGACCGTCCGCCAACTCACCCCCGATCTGGCCGCAGTGGCCGCGCTGCGCTGGCGGGGCGGTGTGATCGTCACCGCACGCGCCGACGACCCCACGGCCGGCTACGACTTCGTCTCCCGCTGCTTCTTCCCCGGCATTGGGATAGACGAGGATCCCGTGACCGGAGGCGCCCACACTGCGCTGGCGCCCTTCTGGTCCGCTCGGCTCGGTGGCACCACGCTCACCGGTCTCCAAGCATCGGCCCGCGGTGGCCTGGTACGCACCGAACTGCGCGGCAACCGCACGCTGCTCCATGGCGCCGCAGTCACCGTCATCGACGGGAAGCTGCTCACCACGCCGTGAAGCAATACGAACAGGAGGGGAGCAAGAGCAAGAGCAAAGCAAAGGTCACCTTCACGCAGGCGGCGCGAGCGGCAAGACATACACCAGTCTCAATCGGCCCAGCCTGTACGCGACCTTCGTCGGCAAGCAGGAGCTGTCGCGCGGCCCTCGAACGGTACGTCCCAGGACCGGTCACGGCCTCTCATTTGGTCGACTAGGACAACCAGGGCTGCTGAACCGGCGAACATGCCCAGTGGGGCTGCCTGATCTCCAACGCCCACGCGGGTACCGGGAACGGCGACCCCGCCGTGCGTGCCATCCTCGACCGGCGGCGCCAGCGGCTGCGCACCGCCCTGCACACCGGGCTCCCGTCGGCACACCGGCAGCGACAACTCGCCGAGGAAGCCGATCCGGACTCCGCGGCCGATGTCCTGGCCCTCATGGCACACGGTGTGAACCTTCGCTCCCGCGCCGGCGCCCAGCAGTTGCGGAAAACTGGTTAATGGCTGTGGGTGGCTCGGTAGCGGGTGGGTGGGGTGCCGCGGTGGCGGGTGAATGCGCGGGAGAAGGCGAACTCCGAGGTGTACCCAACAGTGTTGGCGATGCGGGCGACGGAGTCGTTGGTTTCTCGGAGCCTTCGTGCGGCGATCTCCAGACGCCAGCGTGTGAGGTAGCCCAGTGGGGGTTCGCCGACGAGACGTGTGAAGCGGCGGGACAGGGTGGCCCGGGAGACGCCGACTTCGCGGGCCAGGGTGTCTACGGTCCATGCCCGCCCGGGCTCTTCGTGGATGAGGGAGATGGCGGCGGCGACTTCGGGGTCGCGCAGGGCCGCCCACCAGCTGGCGCTGCGTTCCGGGACGTCCCCCAAGGCCGCCCACTGGCGCAGGATGTGGACGAAGAGAACGTCGACCAGCCGGTCGGTGATGGTCTGGGAGCCCGGTGCCTGGTCGGACAGTTCGGCGGTCAGCATGCGCAGCGTCTCGGTGAGGTCGTGCCGGCGCGCCGAGGGGTCGGCGCGCAACAGCAGCACCGGTGGCAGGGTCAGCAGCGGGTGGGAGGCGTGGGTGTCGAAGCGGTAGCCGCCGCAGACGACGCGGGTCTGCGCTCCGGGGCCGGGGAAGTCGATCGGTGCGCCCGGCCCGCCGCTATGTGCCTGGGTGAAGTCTTCGAATCGGATCGTCGGGCCCGTGGGGTCACTCGCCATCGCGTGGCCGCTGCCGGCCGGGAGCAGGACGAGGTCGCCCGCCGTCAGGGGGAGTGGTTCGGCGCCGGGGCGGCGCAGCCAGCAGGTGCCCTGGGTGATGTGGTGAAAGACGGCCGAGGGCAGGTGCGGGAATTCGATTCCCCACGGCCCGGCGGCATGCACCCTGGCGGTGACGGTGCCGCCGATCTTCGTGGCGGACAGCACATCGGCGAGGACATCCATACCCGCACACTACAGGTGATGAGACGAACAGCTAGGAATCTGGGTCAGATAGGCATGGAACAGCTCAGTCGTACTGACATAGCGTCGCAGTCATGGCACACACCACAGTCATCCCGATACCGGTCATGGGCAAACGGAACGTCAACGCCTTTCTGTTGCTGGGCCGTCGGGCCGTTCTGGTCGACACCGGTATCCCGGGCAGCGGAGCGAAGATCCTGGCGCGGATCGCCGAGCACGGCATCGAGCCCGGCGACGTCTCGGCGATCGTCATCACCCACGCCCACATCGACCACTTCGGATCCGCCGCGGAACTGCGCCGGGCCACCGGAGCTCCGGTGGTCGCGCACGTCGCGGATCTCGGGCCCTACACAACCGGCCGGATCCGGGAGCCTTACCTTCCCACCGGACGGTTCGGCCGCTTCCTGAACCGACTGGACGCCTTCCACGAGCATACGGAACCGTTCCGGCCGGACCTGCTGGTGGACGGGCCCACCGCGCTGCACGAGCACGGCGTCAACGCCCGGATCATGCCCACCCCGGGGCACACCGCCGGCTCGATATCGGTGCTGACGGATGACGGCGATCTCGTCGCGGGCGACCTGGTCGCCACCTCGTTCCTCGGCATGGCCCACCGAAGGCCGGCCAACCCGCCCTTCCACGACGACCCGGTCGGCAACCTGGCCAGCCTGCGAGCGATGCTCGCGCTCAAGCCGACCAGGCTGCACGTCGGCCACGGCGGGCCGCTGGACCCGGCACGGGTGGAGCACTGGGCGGTCAGGGAGCAGCACCGGCTGGAGAGGCTCGCTGCACGCGGCCAGCTGCGCACCCGGGCAGAACTGTGCACCGCAGAGGGGTCGACGAGCAGTTACTGACGTGGTTGTCGTGATGTCGTCAAGGTGAGGCCTGTTCCGGCGAGACATCCATCGACGAGGTTGCTGCGGTACCCGCCGTCGATGTCCGCGCGGCGCATCCAGTTCGACAGCGTCATCGCGTGGAGTCCGCAGTCGGCGGCCACCTGCTCGAGTGTCACGCCGGGGCCGTGGTTCCTCGCGACCCGCACGACGTCCTCGGGGAACTCCTGCCCGGCTCCGTGCCGAGGGCCACGACATCAAGGACGAAGACGTCGCCCGCCTCTCCCCGCTCAAGGACCGGCACGTCAACTTCCTGGGCTGCGACCTGTTCAACATCAAAGCCAGCGGTCCCGGCCAGGGCCTGCGCCCCTTCCGGGACCCGGACGCCTCTGAGGACGACGAGGATTGACGGCCAGTGCTACCCGACCGACCTGGCCACTCGTTGCGCCCCGCGGGGGGCCTCGCACCCGACGTGTTGTGACGCCTTCGCGGCAGGCGTCACAACACGTCGGGTGCACTCTCCTGGGCGGGCTCCTTGGATGCCGGGTGATCTGAACCGCCGGCCGGGGCGGCGGCACGCAGCGCAGCTTCGACCCGGCGGTTGCTGGTCATGGATGCCGTCACGGCCGTCATCGCCAGGAGGAGGACGGCTGCGGCGTAGAGCGGGGTGCGGACGTCGTAGGTGGTGGCCAGCCAGCCGCCGAGGAAGGCCCCGATGGGGGCCGCGCACATGGCCAGCATGCGGGAGGTGGAGGCGACCCGACCCATGAGGTGGGCCGGGACGATCGCCTGCCGGAGGGAGGGCCCGAGCACCATCGTGGCGCCCATGCCGGCCCCGCAGACGGCGAGCGCCAGCCCGGCCACGTACGGGTTCGGGGCAGCGGCCAGGCCTAGGACGGCAAGCCCTTCGACGGCGGCTGTGCAGGTCAGTGCGGTGCCGGTGCCAAGTCGTCGGCCGAGGTAGGAGGCGATGCCCGCACCGAGCAGGCCGCCGGTGGCCTCCGCCGTGAGGAGCAGGCCGAAGCGGTAGGTGTCGATGCCGAGGCGGTCGTGCGCGAAGAGGGCGAGGACGGTCTCCACAGCGAGGAAGGCGACGTTCCCGACCGCCGGGCGGAGCGCGAGGCCGAGCAGCACCCGGTCCCGGAAGACGTACGAGGCCCCGGCCCGCGCCTGCCGAAGCAGCGACTCGCGGACCTCCGGCACAGGCTGGGGCATGGCGGGCAGCGTACGTACGAGCAGTGCGGAAAGCATGAACGACACCGCGTCGGTGAGCAGCGGAACCGCCCGCCCGAGCGCGAGCAGCGCACTGCCCGCAGGCGGCCCCGCGAAGCCGGACATGGCGGTCTGGGCTCCGCGCAAGCGGGAGTTGGCGCGTTCCAAGAGTGCGGGGTCGCGGCGGAGCAGATCCGGCAGGTAGGCCGTGGCGGCCGTATCGAAGAAGAGTCCGCCGAGGCCGAGCAGGAAGGCGACGGCCGCGAGCAGCGGAATGCTCAGGACGTCGAGCACGGCCGCCGCCGCGGGTATCCCGAGCAGCACCGCACGTGCCGTGTCCGCGATCCACATCGTGCGCCGGCGGTCCCAGCGGTCCACCAGTGCACCGCCGAGCACCCCGAAGAGCAGCCACGGCAGCGTCCCCGCGGCCGTGACGACGGCGAGCGCCATCGGATCCCGCGTCAACGTCAAGGCGAGCAGTGGCAGCGCGGCCTGCGTTACCCCGTCACCGAGCGAGGAGATCGTCTGCGCGGTCCACAGCCGTCCGAACCCGGTCGGCAGCTTCCTGGCCCCTTGGTTCACTTGGAGCCCCCGTCGGCCTGCTCGCGCGGCGCCGGCCGGAACAGCGCGAAGGCGAGAGATGCGTCCGGCAGCGACGGATCGGACAGCTCCTGGTACTCGTCCGCCAGAGCCTGCAACCGCGCCCCCAGCTGTGCGAACTGCTCCTCGGTGAGTCGCAGATGCGCCATCCGTACGTGCCGCTCGCCATCCACCGGCGACGCCTCCAGATCCGCCACCGCATGCCGCATCAGCACATCCGGCCCTCCCTCGCCCGGATCCGGCAGCACGATCGCCCGCGCGGCCAGCGCGTAATACCGCTCGGTGACTCCCCGCACCTTCCGCGTTCGTACCACCTTCACCAAGCCGGCCCGCTCCAGCAGCCGCACGTGATAGCTGGAACTCCCCTTCGCAAGGCCAACCCGCTCGGCGATCTGCGTAATCGTCGCCGGCTCGAAGCGGAGCACGGCCATGATCCGGTGACGCGTGAGATTGGAGACGGCGCGTAGCTGCTCGTCAGTGGTGACGTGGAACGTCTCGGGAAGATCATCGGTAGGCATGCGAGTAATGGTCAACGATTCTTGACCATTGGGCAAGGGGTTTTCGCGCGGGCTCCCGGAATCTGCTGTCCGGCGCGCGAGACCTTCTGCCAAAGCCCTCCACCTGCGTGTGCACCGAGATCAAAGTCGGGTACGTCCGGGTGTCGACCGGCGGGCAGAAACTGGAGCGGCAGCTCAACGCGTTCACCGCCGCCGGGTGCCGGAAGATCTTCGCGGACAAGAAGTCCGGGAAGGACGCGCTCCGTCTCGAGCTGAAGGCATGCCACGCGTTCCTCGACGCGGGCGATAGGCTTGTCGTCCCCTCGCTCGACCGCTACGGCCGCAGCCTCCAAGACCTCATCAACATGGTCGCCGAGCTGCACGAGCGCGGCATCGGCTTCACCTCGCTGCACGAGAACCTGGACACCACCACCCCCGGCGCTCGACTCGTCTTCCACGTCTTCGCGGCGCTCGCGGAGTTCCTTCGCGAACTCATCGTCATCGGCGCCAAGGAGGGCCTCGCCGCCGCCCGCGCCCGCGGCCGGGTCGGCGGACGCCCCAGCGTCACCACCGAGGAGATCGTCCGGGCCGCCCGCGACCTGCTGCCCGACCCGGGCCGCTCGATCACCTCGATCGCCAAACTGCTCGGCGTCTCGCCGGGCACGCGCTACAACCACATCCCGGACTTGCGCGAGCTGCGCGCCGGCGTAATGCTCCGCCAGCTCGAAGCCCCCACGCAGTAGGCAGATCAGACCGAGATCAATCTCAGCGGCACTTTCTGTACCTCAACTACTCACACCCGCTGACGGACATGCCGGGTGTTGTGTTGTACCTCCTCGCGGTGCGCAGGAACTCCTCGATGCCCAGACCGGACTTGTTCCATCGGATCCGGCATCCCGAGCAGAGCGGGCCAGAGCGCTCAAAGCCCATGTCGCAGCCCCCGACATGACATTCCGACATCCCAAGGACGGGGTGGTTCCGGGGGTAGAAAACCCAGGTTCCAGTCCCAGCCGACGACCTTCAGGAACTCCTCGTCCAGGGCGGCGATGAGCTCCTGCGTTCTAGCGTCGTCCTGCACTGCAGGCAGTACAGGCAGGACCACCGCTGCCGGGCGCGGGGCTGCCTGTGGGGACCGATCAGCAGATGTTGCGGTAGGGCAGTTCCGGGACGTACTCCTTCCACTCGGCGTGCGTGAGTCCGTGCCCGGCGCGGCGGCAGGTTCGCGCCGCCAGGGAGGGCAGATCCGTGGGATAGGAATGCAGCGGCACATACCAGCCCGACGTTCGCAACGTCCTGCCGTCCGTGTCGAAACCCAGGGACAGGATCGGCTCGTCGGCCGTGGGCAGAGCCGAGCCGAGCCGTTGGCCGGAAGGGACCTCCCATAGCTGGAGGGTGCCGTCGCTGCCTCCTACGGCCAGTGTCCGGCTGTCGGGAGAGAAGGCCAGGGCCGACACGGCTGCGCCGGAGTCCTGCCGGTCGTCGGTGAAGGTGCCGGCCAGCACCGCGAGGCGATGCGCGGCCCGGCCGTCCCAGAGTGTCACCCGGCCGGACTGGTCACCGGCGGCCAGGTACCGGCCGTCGGGGCTGAAGGCCAGTGCCCTGGTCGAGACCTCCGCCAGCCGACGGCCGATGACATGCCGCGAGGACAGATCGCCCAGCTGGCCGCGGGAGGTTGCAAGGAGGCGGCCGTCGGGCCGGACAGCCAACCAGTCTCCCCCGGCACCGGGCAGCGTCCCGGTTCTGGCGCGGCGAGCGATGTTCCAGATCTCGGTGCGGGAATGGTCGTAGCTCAGCCGGGAGGCCAGCAGGGTTCGGCCGTCCGGACTGAGCGCCACGGCGTTGACCGTACCGCGTGTGGGGGTGGGGCGGCCGAGGTCCAAGGTCACACGGACGCGACGGGCACGTACGTCCCACACGGTGGCCCGCTGCGTCGTGTGTGAGAACTCACCGCCGCCGGCCGTGTAGACGAAGGTGCTGCGGTCGGCACTGAAGGTCATCAGCTCTCCGCAGTCCTGCGGGCCGCCGCCTTCCGGATCGACGGAGTCCATTGGGCAGGGTATGCCCGGCAGATCGGCTTGGTCCCGGCCGGTCAGGGCGTCCGTCAGGCGAAAGTGACTCACCTGCCTGCTGCGCCAGGTCGTCGCCAGTGCCCGGCCGTCCGGGCTGAATTGGGCACCCGCCGACATTGCGTCGTGCCAGCCGCGGGTAGTCGCGTCATGCGCCGACACAGTGCGCACCACGATTCCCTTGGCGGCGTCCTCTGCGGTGTGGACGGTGTAGCGGACCGTCCGGCCGTCCGGGTCCAGGCCGAACTGACCGAGCCTGTTGGCGCCGCCGGTCGGCAGACGGTAGCGGAAGACGGGGCCGGAGGCGTCGGCCGACAGCCGCCACACCCGGACCTCCTGGTCATTGACGGTCGCCAGAAAGCGGCCGTCCCGGCTGAACGCCATGTCCGAGACGTTGGAGTAGGTCACCTCGGATGCGTCACCGAAACTGTCGGGGACGTCCTGGACCCTGGACGCGCCGGGGGTTCCAGGCGTGAGGTTCCACAGACGCAGTCTCCCCTCGGGCATGCCCGCCACGATTCGGTGACTGTCCGGGCTGAAGAGGAGGGCACCGCATCCGATGCCGTCGACGACCTTGGGCGCGCCGGGCGTGGGCAAGGTTCGGTGCTGTGCCATGTCCCACACCTGCATGGGCCGGTCCGTCTCGCACAAGGCGGCCAGGCGGTCGTCGGGGCTGACGATGGCGCCCTGGACCCGCGGTCCGCGCCGCTCGAACAGCAACCGGTGCCGTCGCCAGTCCCAGAGCTGAACGTGGTTGACGTGACTGGGGCCGCCGACGATGTTGAGCGTGCGCCCGCTGGGGCCGAACTTCGCGTACGCGGTGCTGTCGAGGTGGACGGCGGCCCCGACGTACCGGCCCGCGGCTATGTCCCATACGCGTGCGCTGTCCGAGCCCGCCCGCAGCAGGTACCGCCCGTCGCGGCTGATGTCACTGACGCCCAGCGCAAGATCCCCCAGGCCGGGGAAGGTGCCGGTCCTACGGTGCGTCCTGACGTCCCAGCGCACCACGTGGTCGCTGCCGGTGACGACCAGGGTGCGGGTGTCGGCACTCATGAAGTACTCACTGTCCACGTGGCCGGAGGGGGCGAAGGCGTCCTCCTCCTTCTGGGCCAGGGCACCGATGAGGGCGGAGCGCGTCTCGATCGTGTCGGCGATCCGCCAGGCGGCGACGCTGAGCCGCATGGCCGTGACCGGGTCGGTGTAACGCAGGCTCTCCGCGAGGGCGGCGACTCGGCGGGCGGTGGCCTGGGTGCGCTGCACGGTGCTGGTCCGGTTCTGCTGCCAGGCGATCACTCCCGCCGTCAGGGCCAGCGCGACCAGGACGGACAGTACGCCGGCCAGGATGCGCGCGCGGGCGCGCTCGCGGCGCTGGGCCTGCAGGCTGGCGGAGAGGAACGCACCTTCGAGCACTGTCAGGGCCTGCCCTCGGTCCTGGGCGGGGAACGCCTCCTGCGTGGCGGCCAGGAGCGTGCCCCGGTACAGGGCCCCGGGATCGTGGTCGAGCGCGTCCCAGGCGGTGGCTGCCTCGGTCAGCCGCCGGTGGACGCGTAACCGTTCGCGGTCGGTCTCGATCCAGCTCCGCAGGCGGGGCCATGCGGTGATGAGCACCTCGTGAGCGAGGTCGACGCGGTCGTCGTCCAGGGTGAGCAGCCGGGCCCGCGCCAGCCGCTCGATGACCGTCGCGGTGTCCGTGGCGTCACCGAAGTCGAACTCCTCCCGGCCGGCAGGTCTGCGAGTGTCGGGGGCGCCGTCACCAGGAGTGACCAGACGCAGCAGGATCCGGCGGGCGAGGGCGGCCTGGGTCGGCGTGAGCCGGGCGTGGACGGCCTCGGCGGTGCGGGCGATGGCACCCTGCAGGCCGCCTGCGGACTCATAAGCCTCCAGGGTGAGAGCTCGGCCCTTGCGGCGCCGCCAGGTTTCCAGCAGCGCATGAGACATCAACGGCAGCGCGCCGGGCTGCCCTTCGACCTCGTCGAGGATGCGGGCCGTCAGACCGCGTTCCACGATCAGCCCCGCGGCCTGTGCGGGTCTGACCACGGCTTGACGCAACTCGTCTCGGCTCATCGGCCCGGCGAGCACGGTGTCGTCTTGCAGGGCGGCTGTCAACTGCGGGTGTTCGGCGCAGCGGCCGAGGAAGTCCGCCCGAACGGCGATGACCACACGCAGCCGGCTCCCCGGGTCGGTGGCGGTCAGGAGCCGGTCGATGAACTGATCGCGTTCGCCCGGGTCGGTGCACAGGGTGTAGAGCTCTTCGAACTGGTCCACGATCAGCCAGGTGTCGCCGTTCCCGTCAGCGGGCAGCAGGCGCTGGGCGTGGCTGAGCGGGTGCTCGCCCGGCGTGAGCACGCGCAGGGCGGCCGGGTGGGGCCCCGCGGTGTCGGGGCTGCTCAAGCGGGGGATGAGCCCGGCGCGCAACAGGGAGGACTTCCCGCTCCCCGACGGGCCGAACACTGCGGTGAACCGGCCGGAGCAGGCCTGCCGGAACAGACGCTCTGAGAGTTCGTCACGGCCATAGAAGAGATCCGCATCGGCGGGTTCGAAACGGGCCAGGCCTCGGTACGGGGGCTCGGCCACCTCATCCTCGGCCAAGCGTTCGGTGGCCTCATCCGCGGCCGCCTGACGCCAGCGTGCCTCCCACTCGGCCGCATCGCCGTCGCACGCCTTCACATATGCCAGCACGACCGGCAGCGTCGGCAGCCGCTCCCCGGCAGCCGCCTGCGACAGCGTGCTCGCCCCCTGACCGGCGCGCTGCGCCATCACCCGGTATGTCGGACCACCGGCCTCCGCCCGCAGCTTGCGTAACTCGGCAGCGAACCGCGCAACCGGCCCCTCGCTGGGATCCAGTGGGCTTTCTGGACGCCCCGCCATCAACGGCTCCCTCTCATGTCCCGCTTCCCCCGTGGATGCGGCGCTGTGGCCGCAAAAACTAGGCGCGCCCGTGGCAGAAGGGCAAACGAGAGGCTCCTTCTTTGGTCAGGACCGCATGTCGAGCCCTGTGACCTGCGGTGCGGCCATTGATCAGGGTGGCAGAAGCGGCTGCCCATTCAATACCCCAACCGCTGAACTCGATGGTGCAAGACGGTCGTTCGCTCTCAGTGCGGGCTACGCCCCGGACGGAGGGATCGCTGTCTGGACCAGGGCCGGCGCGCCCCCACGGGGGTGGCTGGCGCGCCGGCTCCACGTTCGCCACCAACGAAGGGAAACGGAAAATGAAGAAGCCGCGAAGGCTTACCGCGATCCGCTTGGCACTCTGCGGCGCTCTGGCCGTCGCCGCGGTGGCCACCACCACCACAGCAGCCTCCGCCAATGGCTGGGTGCACTGGAAGAGCGAGAAGTACGGCCAGTACCTCTACAGCCGCGCGAAAGGGAACGGCGCCCGCTTCGGCCTCACCTCCAACAGCGCCAAGAACATCTACGACATCCACCTGTCGAACGGGCACTGGCTGGAGGTCCCCTACAACGGGACCCAGTGCATGGAGGTGAACGGCTCCAACGGCAACCTCGACACCTGGAGCTGCGCGTTCAGCAACCAGTCAAACGAACAGTGGGACGAGCACCAAGCGGGCGTCCCGGGAAACAGCTGCTGGAATCTGCAGAACGTCCGCACGGACCAACTCGTCGACGCTGATGCAGCCACCGGAAACCTGGTGGGAGTAAGCGACTTCGGCGACGGATGGGGCTGCGGCTCAGTGTTGGACCACGCCGGGATCGCCTGGAAGTAGCTGATCGCCGGCGGGGGGGTTTTCCCCGGAGTTCCTCTCTCTGGACCCCCGCACCCCCATCCCCAAACCAGAAACACCCCCCCA
>NZ_JBVIEB010000017.1:0-125536 GCF_055572075.1 Streptomyces sp. NPDC030820 | reverse complement strand
AGGGAAGGCGCAGTGTCCGGGTGATGCGCACATTAGGTTCCCCCACTGTGCCTCCCCCCCCCCCCCGGCGCCCCGAGAAAGGGACATCCATGAAGGGCGCACGCGCCTACCTTGCTGCCGTGGCTGTCAGCGGCGCAGCCATCAGCCTCATCGTCACCCAGCATCTCGGCTCCTCCAGCCCCGACGCCGATCCTGCGGCTCCCGGCGGACACCGAAGCCCCGCTGCGACATCGCAGCCCCTGGACTCCTACGGGCCTTCGGACGCCGACATGACGGAGATCATGAAAGCGCGGAAGATCCTCGAGATTCGCTGCATGAACAAGCTCGGCTTCACCGGCAACACCTTCTACGGCCTGACCTACGACTCCTTCGACGAAACCGCCAAGAGCCAGCACCTCTGGCCGCTCACCGTGCAACAGGCACGCCACCACGGCTACCACGCCACCAGCGACACAGCCACGCCCGCCAGCGAACCGAGCACCAAGCCCACCCCTTCAGTACCAGCATCTGCCCTTCACCTGCAGATCGCCGCCATGTTCGGGAAGGTCGCACGCGTCCACAGCCGCGATGTCCCTTCAGGAGGCTGCAGCGCTCAAGCCGAGCGAGACCTGGAGCGCGGCGCACCTGCCCAGTTGCCCGTCGATCCACGTGTGCTCAGCGACCAAGCGCAGACCCGAGCCGACCAGGCGGCCTCCGTGACTGCGGCCGTCAGCGCCTGGAGCGCCTGCATGAAGCACGCGGGCTACTCCTACCACACGCCCCAGGATGCCGTCGCAGATGCTGCTGGCACCCCGTACATGGACGGGCGCTTCCACACGAACCCGAACGCCAAGGAAATCGCCACAGCCACCGCCGACGCCCACTGCCGCACCACGACAGGGCTGTACGAGCAGTGGAGCGCCGCAGTCACCCACTTCGAGGAAACCGCCATCGCCCACAACCGCACCCAGCTCCGCCGCTCGCAGGCCATCACCAAGATCTGGGTCAGCAACGCCCGGGCCACGGTTCAGGCCCATGACCGACACTGAGTGCAGGTTGGATGGGGCTGGTTCAGGGCTCGGGTGAGCTCGCCGAGGCCCTGAAGCGGCCGAGCTGATGCGAGCGCCGGGTCGCCCTTCTGCCCGTAGAAGATGCGGCGGGTGACGCCCGCCGCAAAGGACGCCGGCGGACGCCGGTCAACCACGATCCGTGTCCGGCAGCGACGCGCCGCCGTCCTGCCCACACTCACTCCGCGGCAGATCGACCGGGATCTGCGATGCCTGCGCGTACTGGGGCGACGGGGTTCGAGAACGGCGGGGGTCGCGGGGCTGACGGACATGCTGGGCCGACATCGAAGGCGGCGGTTGAGCGGGCACCGGGCCGTTACATGGGTTGCAGGATCCTGACAAGTGCATCCCTCAGTTCCGGGGTGGTGTGCCCCTAGCCTGGTGCCAGTTGATGTCCCATCAGTAAGGAGTGACTTGTCATGGACCGCCGCTCCCTGCTTCTCTCGGGACTGGGCGCCAGCACGGCCGCCGCCACTGCCCTCACCGGGGCGGCGCCCGCGCCGAGCACCGACCCGGCAGAGCAGAGCCGCGACCGCAACGGCGGTCTTCCCGCCGCGCAACACCGCCAACTGACCCTGCTGGTACAGCAGTACCTCGCTGACCGGGCGGCCCGGGTCACCGCCGCCCGGCCGGCGCTGAACCAGGTCGCGGCCCTCTCTCTCACCGCCGATCTGCTCCGCGACTACCGCAGTGATGCCGACCGCCTCGACGGCGTCCGCGACCGGACCGCCGCGTTGCACAGCGGGTACACCCGCGCCCGCACCACTGCCGAGCTCACCGATGTCACCGTGCACGGCGGCACCGCCACTGCCCGAGCGGTGGAACACACCGCGCTGTACTTCGCCCGCATCGCGCCCGGCACCCCGGCAAGCACCCGCTACCGCAGCGCGCACCAGGTGGTCTTCCACCAGGTCAACGGCGCCTGGGCGCTGGCGGGTTGCCGCTATCTGCCGACCAATGCGTACGCGCGCCCGCTGACTCAGTTCCCCGAGTCGATACCGGAGCCGATGCGCCCCCGCGTGGTACCCAACGCAGTCCCGCAGGCCGGTCGGCGCCCGGCCAAGGCCGATCCGTCCGGCCGGCGCTCCGCTGCCAAGCCCGCGGACGGGGGCTACGACTACAGCGCCATGATCTCCTACGCCGAGCAGTGGTGGAACGACCGCAACGTCCTCTCGTACCCGGTCTACGACGACGACTGCACCAACTTCATATCGCAGTGCCTCGTCACCGGCGGCTGGCTGACCGAAGGCTCCTGGCCGGACAATTCCCGCGACGACAACTCCTGCTGGTACTGCTACGGGTTCTTCTACAACACCTCCTACACCTGGGCCGGCGCCGAGAACTTCTTCGTCTACGCCACCCAGAACTCCCAGCGCACCACCGTGCTCGACAACGCCTATGACCTGACCCCGTCGGACATCCTGCAGTACAACTACTCCCACGCCCCCAACGACATCCAGCACACCCAGATCTGCACCGGCTGGAACGAATCACCACTGATGACCCAGCACACCGACGACTACGCCGACCGCCCCCTCTCCGAGATCCTGTCCGATCCCGTCAACGGCAGTGCGTGGCTCTACCCCCTACGGACCTGAGGGCCATCCGCACGGGCGCATCGTCAGGAGGTCCGTCGTGGACTGCAGCAGCATGCTCTTGACCTGGGGAACTGCTGCCCGAGCATATTGGCGACCACGTCCAGCTGAGGGCGGACGGCCTTGTCGGTGGTCTGCGCGAAGATGGTGCGTATGGTGGCCGCCACCATCTCCCCGGAACCCTTGTCGATCACGCTGAACGCGTCTCGGACGAAGTGAACCCGGCACCTTGCCAAGCGCAAAAACTTGGTCCAGAAGGGCTTCGATTCGCTGTCGCCGACCATAAGGCCGATCTCACGGTGTCCGGCGGCGGAGATGCCGGTCGCGATGGGCACGGCCTGCGAGATTGTCGCGCCTCTACACGGCTGTGCGGGACATGACTGAAGGAGGGGATGTTCGCGGCCCCTCAGTCGATGCAGAACTCGTTGCCCTCGATGTCCAGCATGGGGATGCATGCATCATTGCCGTCATACAGCGTTCGCACGTGTACCGCCCCGAGCGGGATCAGCCGTGCGCACTCGGCCTCAAGTGCGGCGAGGCGCTCTTCACCCGTGAGTCCGGTGCCGACCCGCACGTCGAGATGCAGCCGGTTCTTGGCGGCCTTTCCTTCGGGGACGCGCTGGAAGTACAGTCGCGGACCCACGCCTGAAGGGTCAATGCAGGCAAACCATGCGTCCTGCTGCTCGGGTGGCTGCGAGCGCTTGAAATCGTCCCACGTGGCAAACCCCTCGGGTGGCGGCGGTACGACGTACCCCAACACCTCGCACCAGAAACGGGCCAGGCGCTCAGGTTCTGCGCAGTCGAAGGTGACTTGGAACTTCTTGATCGACATCACCGGGCCACCGTATTAGCGTGTGCTCTTCAGCGAAACCCTCAGGGTGTCATCGCCACGCAGGGTGAGCGCCAGACGGCACGGCTCGGTTGCGTCCATGGAGATGGTGTACGGGTTCGACCTGATCCGGGGATGTGCTCCGGCTTCCGGCTGATGCCCGCACAGAAGAGCGGCCACCGGCTGGGCTTCGAGGTGTCGAAGCCCGAAGGGGATCATCGCGATGACCGCACGCGACGGTCTGCCCTGCACGCTCTCGCGGAAGGCAGCCTCGCCGCGGCGAGCCACGATCTGCTGCGCGCGATGGTCAAGACGTTCGCCGACGCACTCATGTCCGCCGAGGCGGATGCCCTCTGCAATGCAGAATGCGCTGCCCCTACCCAGAATCAGAAGACCGGAAGGACACGGCAACCAGCGGGCGCCGATATCCGGCGTCCGCAAGGCTTTGCCAGGGCGGCCGGAGAGTGCACGGGGGAGCAGATGATGGGGCAGATCCCGCCGGAGCCAGGCGGAACGGGCAGGCACGGGCGGCGCTAGCGCGACCGGTCCCGCACCGCGTCCGGTTCGTGACCGTGTGTCAGGCCCCGGACGGCGTGTCGGCCGCCCACAGTACGGCGGACACCCTGTTCAGCGACGCAGCGTGGGCCACGGCCACCACGCTGCCCGCGCAGCGCGGCCTGCGCCGCCGCTGGAGACGCTGACCTGGCAGGCACCGCCCGCCGCGCCCGAGGAGGCCGCGTCATGGCGTCGGCCGAACTCGTCCCTGTCACGGGCCCAGCCGCGGTGATCCGGCGCCGCCGGCGCGCGGAGCCGGACGTGCGCACGCGAGGCGGCGAGCGGATCTCCGCGTCCGCCGCCCGCAAGCGCGTCGACGCGGTATCGCAGAACAGCCGCGACTCCCGGGCCACGCGCTGGCGTTCCTGCAGCCTGTGGTGCGCGACGTACGACTGGGCGGAGGACGAGCCCAACGCGGTCCCGTCCCATCTGAGCGACCTCGGCGACCGCGGCCACCCCAGCAAGCCCCTCGAAGCCCACTTCGCCGCCCTCCGCGCCAGGCGCGCCATCGACAACGCCCCGCTGTCCGACGCCGGGACAGAGGCCTGCCCTTCGTCATCCGGCACCGCGCGGGGGAGGAGGCCGACGACCCGCTGGTGGAGCCGGGCCCGCTGCAGGCCCCCGACGCCGTCGACCTCGACGAGGTGCGCCAGGTGGTCCGCACCGCCGGCCGCACCACACCGCGCGGCAAGCAGATCGCCGTCACCCTCCTCCTGGACTGGTGGACGGCCGACCGTGCCTTTGAGCCCGCCCGGCTCTACCCCACGACGTCACGGTCACCACCATCAAGGTCGAGGAGCAGAGCGGAGGAAAGGCCACCCGGCAGCCCTGATCATCAAGATCCGCCGCTCCAAGGCCGACCGGCGGGCCCGCGGCGGCGAGGTCCGCATCCCCGCCCAGGACGAGCAGGAGATCTGCCCGTGCACGCCGTGCGGGTGCGGCTCGACGTCCTCGCCGACGACGGACAGCTCGCCCCCGGCCCATTCCTGCGCCGCATCGACCGCCACGGCACTGGCGCCGAGGCCGCCGGCCGCCACACCCGGGACCCGGTGCGCCGGGGCGGCATCACCGCCGACACCGTCAACGGCATCTCAAGGATGTCGCCCCGGCCGCCGGACTCACCCCACCCGGGACGAACTCGCCGCCGCATGAGCCAAGGACGGGGCGTACGCGGCCGCCGCGGTGGCGGTCACCGCCGAGGAGGCCAACGCGATCCTGAGGACATCACCGGCCACAGCACGCGTCAGGGGTGCATCCAGACCATGCTCGACGCCGGCAGCCCGTCCGAGGCGGTCTCGCTACCGCCCGGCCGTGTTCCTGGGGGCGAGGGTGCCCGTGACCCCTGGTCATGAAGGTGCCGTTCGCTTTTTCTATCTCCGACCTACGTTGTTTCTAGAATGGTCGGGTGGACGATATCGATGCGATCGCGGTGTTGCAGGATCCGGTCCGGCGCCGTTTGTACGAGTACGTGGTGACGCAGGGGCGTGAGGTCGGCCGCAACGAGGCTGCCGAGGCGGCCGGAGTGGCGCGTACGCTCGCAGCACATCATCTGGACAGGCTGGCCGAGGCCGGGCTGCTGGAGACCGGTAGTCGCCGTCTGACGGGCCGCTCGGGGCCGGGGGCGGGCCGTCCCGCGAAGGTGTACACGCGGGCGCGGAACGAGCGGGCGGTGTCGCTGCCCGCCCGTGACTACCGAACCGCCGCGGAGCTGCTCGCCGAGGCCGCCGAGGAGGCCGGGCTGGACGCCGGGCTCTGCGCGGCCGCGCGCCGCCGGGGCAAGGCCCTGCGTGGATCGGCGGCCCCCTGCGCCGGCCTTGAGGGGGTCGTGGAGATGCTGGCCGCCCGCGGCTACGAACCGTATCTGGAAGGCGCCGAAGATGCCGAGGATGTCCGGGCCGGAGCCGACGAGAGGGCGGCCGGGGCGGCCGCGCGGGTCGTCCGTATGCGCAACTGTCCCTTCCATGCCGTCGCCGAACGCTTCCCCCCGCTTGTCTGCGGCATGAATCTCGCGCTTTTGGAGGGGCTGCTCGGCCAGGACGGTCCCGTGCGTGCGCGCATGGACGCGCGGCCGGGGGAGTGCTGCGTGGTGGTCGAGGCTTCTAAAAACAATGATGATTGACATAGAAGGGGGGTAGTGCTGAGATGTGGCCATGACCGCATCCACGCACGCCGCCCACCTGGCCCAGCTCAACGTCGCGACGCTCCGTCACCCCCTCGATGATCCGCGCATGGCGCCGTTCGTCGAGATGCTCGACCCGGTCAACGCCGCCGCCGACGGCGCGCCCGGCTTTGTGTGGCGGCTCGTGGAGGAAGGGTCGGCCGACGCCACCGGCCTGCGGCCGGCAGGCGAGGACGTCATCGTCAACCTGACGGTGTGGCAGAGCCAGGAGGCCTTGTGGGACTTCACCTACCGCAGCGGGCATCTGGAGGTCATGCGGCGGCGCCGTGAATGGTTCGAGCGGCACGTCACCGCGCACCTCGTGCTGTGGTGGGTTCCCGCCGGCCATCTCCCGACCGTCGCGGAGGCCCTGGAACGGCTGGCGGACCTGCGGGCGCACGGGCCGTCTCCGCGTGCCTTCACCTTCGCCTCCTCCTACACCGCAGCCGAGGCCGCCCAGCACCTTCAGCCCGTACTGCCGACGCAGTCTCAGCAGGCCGCCCGGACCGCGTGGCCGGCGCCGGCCGGGGAGGCGGCGTTGTAGTCGCCGGCGTCCGGGGCTGGACGCGTTCGAGCACGCCGCGGGCGTCGCGCCGCGAGAAGTTCGGTGGTGCCGGTGACGGAGGGCCTCCCGACCCGATAGGCCCTCTCTCGAACTTCAGCCGCCGTACGGTGAGAAACAGTGGCTGAGTTCCCTGCCTCGTCCACGACCGGCGGGTGCCTGGAAGGTGCCGGCACCAGGGCGTGTTCCCTCGTCCGGGTGAGCGTGGCCCGTTCTGACCAACCTCGCGCGGAGTGCGCAAGCCTCATCCCTGTCGGGATTCCTTCAGTCTGGGTGACGTCGAGGAGGCGTGGGTCGGCTCTGGCCGTAGTGCGCGATCTGCGTGAGTACCGGGGCCCCGGTGAGCGAGGAGGAACTCGCCGAGCTCGAGACCGACGTCCTGGCGGGGTTCGTGCTCGCGAGGGCTTCGGCCGGACTGGTCGACAGCACGATCCGCAACGACACCAACCATCTTCCTTGAGCTGCGGCACAAGATCGAGCTGCACAACCTCACCGGCCGCGTGGTCGAGTGCCCGCTGGACGAGATGAACCGGCCGCGGGCCTCGGTGGAGCCACAGCTGCGGATCCCGCCTGGCGAAGCGGAGATCGAGGAGCTGTTCGCCGGGTGGCGTGAGGAGCTGGCATCTTGCCGCAAGTTCGGCCCGGCGGCCCGTAATTGCGCGGTGGCCCGGCTGGCGGCCGACGTGGGGCTGCGGATCAACGAGGCACGGATGCTCGATCTGGACGATGTCCGGTGGGAGCTGGGCCGGTTCGGCAAGCTCAATGTCCGGCACGGCAAGGGCTCCCGGCGGCGGGGCCGAAGCCGCGGCTGGTGCCGCTGATCAACGGCGGCGCCGACCGCAACTTGCGGGGTTCATCGAGGACGTGTGGGGCCACTTCGACGCCGACCACACCCGGCCTGGTGCCCCGCTGTTCCCCTCCGAGCGCAAAAACCGGGACGGCTCCTGCTCGCGGGCGACCGCCGACGTCTTCCGCCGGTCGCTGGCCGACGCCGCAGCCCAGCACCTCCCCACGTGGGCTGGGAAGCTCACCCCGCACGTGTTGCGGCACTTCTGCGCCTCCCAGCTATGTCTCGCCGGCATGAGTCTGTTCGCCATCCAGGAACTACTCGGACATACCTGGACCGGCACCACGGCCCGGTACATCCACGCCCACGGTTCCCACGTCGAAGACGCCTGGGTCAGCGGGCAGCAGCGCGCCACCGACCGTTGGAAAGGACTGGCTCAGTGAAGTGGAACCTCGACCTAACGTCGTTGGTATGGATGTTGGGCTGTTGTCTGGGCCGGGGTGGGCTGTGAACTCGATCGAGCGGACCGCCTGTCCGCTCAAGCGGCTGATGGGTGAATCAGGCCGGTGGCCGGCGTTTCCGTGGCGTCAGAGCCAGCTGGTTCAGCGGGAGAGCACCGTCCAGGACGTCCGACTGATCCGTGATCACAGGGAGCCGCGCGACCAGGTCGGCGTCCAGCAGGCACGTCTGGGCCAGGACCGATGCCTGGTCCCAGTAGATGTGCTCGCTGTCGATGGCTCCGTCGCGGAACCCCACGACGGCGATGACGGGCACGCTGACAACTCTCCCGGTCGGGTCCACACCGGGCAGGACCCACGGGACCTCGATGTCGTGGGTGAAGGACACGACCATCTCGTCGACGATCCGGTCGCCCCCGACAGTGCGGGACACGGACCTCAGCGCAAAGTCCGCCGGGTTGCGCCCGATGAACCAGCGCTCGTAGAAGTCCGCGACACTCTGGCGGCCTACGCCGCCCATCGCGGTCGGCACATGGACCACTGTGGGGCTGTCGGTCATCGTGCTCATCGTGGCCTGCAGGTCCAGCTGCACGAACTCGCCGTCCGTGTGCGCCACCCACACGCGCTCCATCGCAACACGATCAGACATGGGCGTCTTCCTCACCGAAGCACCGGTCGCCCCCGCCACGACACTCAGTGTCGGGGCAGAGGGTCCGGTACGCATCTCAAGGTCGTCCGGCACACCCCCGGCGGGCTTCAAGCCAGAAGACACCGTGGGTTCCCGATGAAGGCCCCTCGGTCACGCTGAACCCACGGCTGACGTGCTCTTAACGAATGTGTCACCAGCCGCAAATGGCGACACCCGGCCTCGCTGACCTGCAGGATCAGGCATCGGGTGCCTTTATCGAACGTCTCATCAGCTGCAGGCGCAGCTGATCGCCTATGATTTTTGGTAATACTGGCCGGTAATCACCTTGTTGTCCGACATCATGTGCGCCCGTGGGGCGGCAACGGGTGGGCATGTATGAGCTGGTCGAGCACTGGACGGTGCTCGATGACGAGCTGGAACTCGTGGCGGGGAAACGTGGCGCGACGCGGTTAGGGTCCGCGCTGCTGCTGACGTACTGCACGCGGCATGGCCGGTTCCCCCGGGGCCGGGCAGAGTTCCCGGACGAGGTTGTCGCCTTCGCAGCCCGGCAGACGAAGGTGCCGGCAGCGGACTTCGGCCTGTACGAGTGGTCCGGGCGGACAATCGAGTACCACCGCTCCCAGATACGCGAACACCTGGGCTTTCGCGTGTGCTCCGTACAGGACGCGGAGAAGCTGACGGCCTGGCTCGTCGCCAACGCGGCGCACGCGGAGCGGAATGCGGACCAGGTGCGCGAGGAGCTGCTGAACCACTGCCGCGAGGAGTGCATCGAGCCGCCGACACCAGACCTGCCCACCGGCGCCGACCGGCGCGGGCTGACCCCGCTGTTCTGGAGCCATGTCCGCCCGTACGGCGAGGTCCGCCTGGACATGGGCTCACGCCTGGCCATCGGCACGACCACCGCGCCGCACCCGCCGCTGTGAACAGTCGGGGATCTCGGGGATGCCGCAGGGCATCTACACCGGTTCCTGGGCCGGGTTCGCGATTCCGGGCCGCGCTCGAACGTCACATCAACCGAATGGAGTGCCATGGATCGCGAAGAACTGCACCAGAGCCTCAGCCACAGTCTCGTCACCCAGGTAGCTCCCGAGGAGGCCGCCAATGAGATCACCTACGACCTGATCTCCACCCAGTACGCGCGTCGGCGAGCGCATTTCAAGACCAGACCCGCCGAGGTCACCAAGACGAAGGCCGGTTCCCTCAACGGCTTCGACCCCGGAAGGGCCGCCGAGGTAGTCGAGCTCCTGCTGGCGCCCTACGCGATGGCGCTGGTCGACCAGGTTCTGGACTTCCTGCTGGGCAAAGCCAGCGAGTCTCTGGGCAACCGCATCTGGGCATGGAGGCCCCGTCGGCGCCCGGCCTGCGAACCAGCCGCCATTCCTGCGCTGACTCCGGAACTCCTGGAACGCGTGAAGGCCCTGTCCGGGTCGCTCGTGGCTCAGTGGAACCTCCCGCCAGACAAGGCGCATCAACTCACCCTCGCACTTGTTGAGCTTCTCCTGGCACGCGGGGAGAACGACGGCGGGGAGGAGGCTTGACGACTACCGTCGGGGTTCCGACCGCGACCACGGGTCGCTTCCTGGTGATGGCCGTCGCTTCCCTGGGCAGTGCGTCCTTCGCTTATCAGGTGATTCTGACGGACAGTGACATCCCGCCTGCCCTGACGGGGCTGGTGGGAATGGCTCTGCTGCTCACGCCAACCGTCCTGATCTACCTTGTGCTACCGGCCTGGACCCGACGTAACCTTCACGAGCCTAACCTGGCCATCGACGAATCTCGCCGCGTTGTGGCACGAGTGGGCGAACTCGCCGCTGCCTCCGGACTGCACCGGCACCCAAGCGTCATGTTCATGTACAGCGACACCGCGCCCTACGCACAGGCCTTCGGCCGGTATCCGCGCTACTGCGTGTGGATCAACGAAAAGCGCCGGCAAAAGGACCCGGCGTTGTTCGATGGCGTGGTGCGCCATGAGCTCACGCACATCCGGCTGCGCGACGTCGACATCTGCCGTGTGGCTGTCGGCATGGCCTGGGCATTCGTCCCAGTGGTGGTGGTGCCTTACACCATCGTGGTGGGAGCCGACGACATCGGGCGATACCTGCGCGAGGACCTATGGCGCCTCCTCTCCCTCGGCGCCCTGGTCTACCTCATGTTCTGCTCCGTCAATCGGACACGTGAGCTTCACGCCGACGCCCATGCGCTGCCGCCCGAAACCGCCTGGGATTCCCACTCAGCCAAGAGGTTCTCGTGGCTCCGGTTCCACCCGAGTCCCGACCAGCGCAGGGATGCCGCGGCCAACCCGGCCCTGCTGGACCGGCTCAATCCCTGGCTGGGTGCGGCGACGGGCGTGGCGGCCGGGATCGCGGTCCTGCCCGTCGACCGCGCCATCGAGCTGATGCTGGCCGACCGTGCGAACACCGCAGTGGGAGCGGCCGTCGAAGGTCTCGTCATCGGTGCTGTCATTGCATCCGTCATCGGCCCGGCCATGTGGCGGCGCGCCGCGCACGGCGACCGTATCCGGGCAAGTCTCTGGCTCGAAGGCTTGACCGTCGGCGGCGGTGTCCTGGCCGGATCCCAGTTGTCAGTGCAAAGCCCGATGGCCCTGGAGGCCTTGGTGGGGGATCGCCTCTGGCTGACGGAGGCCGGCGTTGTCGCGCTCCTGGCTGGGCTGCAGGCACTGCTATGCCGATGGATCGCGGCCACCTCACCGGTGTGGCAGACCAGTGCACGTGCCGAGGCGAGTGCCCCCGGGAATCCAAAGAATCCCGGTATGCAGGCCCGGCCAGTACCTGTCCCGGATCTCCATCAGCAGGCATGCCGTCATCCCGCCTTCCAGGCCGTCATCGCCCCGCGCTTCCGCAGCAGGCTGCACCTTCTCGGCGCCCTGATCACGGTGGTGTTGCCCACTGCCGCGGTGTGGGTGTTTTTCCTGTGGTCCTATCGCATGCTCACCGGCTTCCCTCTCTTCTTCAACGACGTGATGCTGGGGCTGTTCGGGCATCAGGCGTCGTCCCCGCCGAGCCTGTTCGACCAGTTCGCGCTGTTCGGCGTCGCCGTCTACGACGCTTTGGTGACCGAGCCGATGAGGCTGTCCCCCATCTATGTCGTCGGCGTGGTGTGCATCTGCGTGCCGCTGGCTGTGGCCCCGCTGCGTGACGTGAACCTGTGGCGTCGCACCGTTGCAGCCATCGTCGTCGGAGCGGCGACTTTCCTGATCGCGCTCCCGTTCCTGGCCCGGCTCTTGGCCAGCGCTGTCTCCCGCAACACCCACCAAGGAACCAGGATGGCTGAGATCACGTGGCCTGTCCTCACCCTTTTGCAACTACCCATCGCGGTCGTCGGCATCGGGACCGCCGTGGCTGCCGCCGTCCTGGCGACACGGGTAGGACACTCCAGACCGGCGCTGTATGCCATGGCCGCGGCGGTCGTTTGCGGAGTGATCACGACTGTGGCCTCGACTGTGTACTGGTGGCCGATGCCGAGCGCGTTCACCAACGGGGTGGTCGCCGCAGCGCTGATCATCGCGCCGTTGCTCAGTCTCGCTGTCACCGGACGGCTGGGCCGCCTCCTCCACAGCCCGGCTGAAGCTCACCAGCGGCCACCCGTCCGGCTGCGGACCCGATGGCGCCTGATCACAGGAATCAGCATGGCAGGCGCCCTGGCGATCGTCGCGAGCTTCCTCGCGGCACCCTCCCTTGTGAAGGTCGCTGCCCCGCTTTCTGCCGACGAACAGACGGCTCGGTGCGTAACAGGGCGGTGGCAGGTGGAATCAGACGTCCAGACCATCTCCATTATGGGCAAGAAGGCTCCGGCCTCCGGTGGAGAGGGCATCACCTGGACCTTCCTCACCGACGGCCGCTACCGGAAGCAAAGCCGCTCCGCGGAGTTCGAGGTGCTCTGGCGTTCGCGGACCTGGCGCATGGTGTACGACGGCACCACGGAAGGCGCCTGGCGCATCGAGGACGGCAAGCTCGTGCTGGTCGACGTGACCCGGACCAACGAGATCCGCACGCTGTACTTCTCTCCCAACGAGCCGATGGGCGGCGCGCCGATGCGTCTCACCACCACCTCCCGGCCCGAGCGCCTCTCAGCAGCCTGCGCGAGCCCGCTCATGACCCTTGAACGCGACGGCCACCAAGAGGCGCTGAGCAAGATGCTCTCAGGAACCCGTAGCAGCGGACACGAGTGACCTGATCGACGAAGTCTCAACGTGCTTTGCGGAGCATCTGCACCAGTTTCTGGGCTGGGCACGCGATTCCAAGCCGTGCACCCGAGAGTCACGTCAATCCGAACGGAGTGCTATGGATCCCGAAGAACTGCACCGAAGCCTCAGCCACAGCCTCGTCAATCAATTGAGGGGGCGGGAGATGCGTGGGGTGGTCAGTGCGGCAATGGCGTTGGTGGGCGTGCTTGTCTCAGCCGGATGTCACGCTGCTTCCAGCGGCTCGGGCGGTGGCTCCGGCGGCGGTGGAGGGTTGATCACCGGTGGCCCGTCGGGCGGGACGTCCAGGAGCTCCGCCTCGACGGGCGGCTCCGGCACACCCGGCGGCTCCGGATCGCTTCCGACTGCCATGCTGGGCAACTGGCAGTCTTCAGACACGCGGTGGAAGTTCCAGGACGACGGCTCGTTCGAGGCGTCCACCACCTCCGACACCGGGGCGAGCGCCTGCACCGGCGAGGCGCGGGTGCGGGGAACCGAGCTGACCATGGTGTCCACCTGTGATTTCGATTTAACTGGCGTCTCCGGCACCTCCGGCCCGCAAGCTCACGTATACACCTGGCGCCTCGGTAGGGACCAGGTCGGCCAGCGAACGCTGACGTTGAGCAGTGCGGGCGGAAGCCCAACAGAGGTGCTCGTGGCCCAGAACTCACCGGACTCCGTCGTGGCGGAATGGGGCTCTCAGTCAGCTCAGGAGCCTGCCACGCTCCGCATCGAGACCGACGCCAGCTTCTCGCTGTACTTCAACAGCGACGATGCCCAGTGCCTGGAAATTCAGGGCACAGCCCGGCTGAACGGGAGCCAGGTCGTACTGACCCCGACGACCACCGGACCCGGCTGCAAACCCGTCGACCAAACCGGGCCCTTCGTCCTGACCCTGTCCCAAGACCGCTCCGCTCTACTGGACCGCGGAGGGGAGACCTTTCGGCGTCAGTCGTAAACGCGGGACGGCCTCGCCCCAGCCCTGCGGGTGCAACGCAGTTCGCGTTGCACCCGAGTCACAAGCACATTCCGAGCTTGTCGAGTACTGGTACGGCCGAAAGGGACAGTGGAGCCTCCCGGGAGCCGTTCGTAAGGGGATCCCCCAACGAACAGAAGTGATCTTGTCTGGCCAGAGTGGTCGACCAGGGCGGACGGCGTCTCATTCAGGGTGTCCGATGATCTGTACGGTCAGCCGGGGGATATCCGTACACTCCTCGGCTGTGACCGGACTCCTCACGGCTACGCCCGCTGCTCGACCGACGCCCAAGACCTCACTGCCCAGCGGGAGATCCTAGTCGGCCTCGGCGTCCCCGAAGACCGGATCTACCTCGACCGCGGACTGACCGGCACCCACCGCAACCGGCCCGGCCTGAACCAGGCCCTCGCCGCCGTCCGCGCCGGCGACACGGTTTGTGGGAACGGGCACGGTGGAAGGCGGCGTGGGATCAGCCGGTGTCGAGGCCGTCGATGAGGCGGTTGAGGAACCGGGTGAAGGTGGCTTCGGGGGTGACGGGGCGCCCGGGGGCGCAGAGGGCTTCGGCGAGTTCCGGGTGGTGGCCGTCCGCGGCGACGGCGGCGAGGTAGCGGGCTTCAGCTGCGGCTCGGTCGGGTGACTGCGAGGCCGCGGCCTGCGCAATCTCGTGGGCGACGTGTCCGGCTACGAATGCGGTGAGTTGGGCGAAGATCTCCAGCTTCGCCCTACCGTCCAGTCCGGTGGGCCGCAGTGCGGCGAGCGCGTGTTCCAGGAAGGCCAGGGTGTTGGGTCCGGGGATGCGGCGGGTGGCGAGCGCGGCGGGCAGCCAGGGGTGTCGCAGCATGAGGGCCCGCTGGAGGTGTGCGATGGCCTTCAGGTCGGCGCGCCAGTCGCCGCTGAGCGTGTTTGCGGTCGGCAGTTCGCCGCTGACGTGGTCGACCATCAGGTTCAGCAGCGTCTCCTTGTCGGGGGCGTAGCTGTAGAGCGACATGACACCGGCTCCGACCCGTGCGGCGACTTTCCGCATGGTGACCGCTTCGAGACCCTCTGTGTCCGCCAGGGCGACGGCCGCCGCAGTGATCGCCTCTCGGCTGTAGGCAGGCTTGCGACCTCGGCGGGGCTGGTCAGAGCTCAGCCAGAGCTGCTGAGGGTCGACGCCTGGGGCGCCGGCCGCTGCGTCACGGGGCACGGTCCGCGCTCCTTCCTTGATCGGCGGTCCTTGCGGGCCTCAGTCAAGCATGCTCTATTCTCGTACATCGTACGAAAATCAAGGAGGGGACGATGACGTCACGCACGCACGGTTCTGTGCCGAGGCCGGCCTGGGCACCGCCTTCCGGGAAACCGCCCCTTGCCTCACGGATGATGAGGGCGACGTGGCGCCGTCTCCCGGCCAAACGGCACGATGTCGGGTGGGAGCCGCGCCTGGTGGTGCCGGCCGCGGATGGCAGCCCGCTGATCACGGACCACTATTTCCCGCGCACCGAGGGCGACTTCCCCACCCTGCTGGTGCGCTCGCCGTACGGCAGGGGCCTGCCGTGGTCCCCCATGTACGGCTTGCTCTTCGCTGAACAGGGCTTTCACGTGGTCCTGCAGAGCTGCCGCGGCACCGGCGGTTCGGGGGGTACGTTCGATTTGTGGCGCAACGAGGTCGCCGACGGCCAGGCCACGGTGTCCTGGCTGCGCGAGCAACCCTGGTTCAGCGGAACACTCGGGACCGTCGGCCCCAGTTATCTCGGCTACGTGCAATGGGCCCTCGCCATGGACCCACCGCCGGAACTGAAGGCAATGGTGGTGCAGGTGGGCCTGCACGATCCCTACGCCCTGTTTCACGCGCACGGTGCGCTGCGTCTGGAGAACGCCCTCGCCGTCGGCGTGGGTATGACCTACCAGCACCAGGGCATGGCACCGTTCCTGAGGGCGACACTGCGCCTACAACGCCGTCTGCGGGGTGTCACCACCGCGCAGCCACTGCGCGGTGCCTGCGCGTCGGCCCTCGGGGGCGAAGTGCCCTGGCTGGACGACGTGATGACACACCAGGACGCCAAGGACACGTACTGGCGCGGCGCGTCGCTGGCAAAGGCGGCGGAACGGCTCAGCGTGCCCACGAACCTGATCACCGGATGGCACGACGCGCTGGTCGACCAGACCTTCGAGCAGTACGACCGGCTGCGTCAGGCTGGATGCGAGACCGCCCTGCTCGTCGGCCCCTGGACCCACACCTCCGCCCTGCAACAGGGATGGCCCGAGGTGTTCGCCGAGAGCCTCGCCTGGCTGCGCGCCCACCTGTACGCCGACCCCTCCGGACTGCGTCCCACAAGAGTGCGCGTGCACATCGGCGGCGAAAACGCCTGGCGGAACCTCGACGACTGGCCGCCGGCCACGGCCGTCAGCCCGTGGTTTCCCACCGCACAGGGGTATCTGACCCGACAGGCCCCCACGGACTCCGCACCACTGAGGTCCTTCCGCTACGACCCGGGCGACCCCACCCCGTCCCTTGGCGGCCCTCTGCTCTCCCGCACCGCCGGTCCACGCGACAACAGCAGCCTGGAGGCCCGGGAAGACGTACTGACGTTCACCGGCCCCCCGCTGACCGAACCCGTGGACATCGTCGGGCCGGTCTCCGCGCGGTTGAGCATCTCCACGGACACCGGTCACACCGACGTCTTCACCCGCCTGTGCGACGTGGACACACAAGGCCGCTCCGTCAACATCTGCGACGGGCTGGGCCGACTGCGGACGGACGGGCAGGAGCCGTCGCAGATCACCGTTGCGATGAGCTCAACCGCCCACCGCTTCGCCATCGGTCACCGCATTCGCTGGCAGATCAGCGCAGGCGCCCATCCGCGCTACGCTCGCAATCCCGGCAACGGGGAGTCGCCGGTGGACGCCACCACCTTCACACCTGTGCGCATCACGCTTCACACGGACTCGGTGCTGATGCTTTCGATGCAGGCCGACAGTTCGGGGTTCAGCCCTGTGGTGAATGGTTGACCGGCCGGACCCGACTTGTCCGGCTCACTCCTCGCCGCCGTCTTCTCGTCCAAGCCGACCGCCTCCGGGAACCGGCGGTGAGCGGTCGACTTCGAGATACCGAAACACGGCGGCAAGGCCCGCCATGACCACCGAACTCAGGGGGAGCAGTCAAAGTCCCCACCGGGACGCTGACCGTCGATGGTGCTGCTGACCCACGCGTTGTGGCTCATCGCTGCCGTGGGGGGCTGTCCCAGACCGCCGACTGGTCCAAGGCGCCTTCGGAGGACTGAAGGACCGTTCGCACCACGTCGTGGTGGAAGCGACGGATGTGGAACTCGACCAGGTCGCCGGCGCGTTCGGCGTCCCCGACCGCGATGGCGTCGTGGATGGCGTGGTGTTCCGCGCGCAGGCGGTCTCGTTCGTCCTCCCAGTCCTCCATCCGGTGGAAGGCCGTCAAGAGGGTGTGCCGCACCGCGTTGCGCACCGCGACGGTCAGATCGGTGACCAGGCGGTTGCCCCCGGCCTCGGCAATGGCGACATGGAAGCGGGTGTCGTGGTCGTTGAACTCCTCGCGGGAGACGTCGGGGGCGTCCATGTGCGCCAGGCATTCGGCCATTCGGGCCAGGTCCGCCTCGGTGGCCTGGTCGGCGGCGAGGCGGGCGCTCGACCGCTCCAGCGCGGCGCGGGCCTCCACGACGTCCTTGACGGGGAAGTTCGCCAGCGCGATGTGCAGCCGCAGCAGCTGGGTCAGGCCCGCGCTGGGCATGGCGGCGATGACGCTGCCGGAGTCGGGACCGGTGCCCACCCGGGCCCGCAGCACCCCCTGGGCCTCCAGTACTCGCAACGCCTCGCGGATCGCGGCGCGGCTGACCCCGAGCAGCTCGACGAGTTCGCGTTCGGGCGGCAACCGATCCCCGACGCGCAGCTTGCCGGCCAGGATCTGCTCCTCGATCCGCGCGAGGACCAGCTCGTAGGTGCGCGAGCGCGGCACAGGTTCCCAGATCGTCGGCTCAGCCATGAAAGCCCTTCTCGTCAAGGTGGGGGTTCGCCCGCCAGCTCGATAATAGCCCGATGTGTGCCCATTGCTTGGTCAGACCAAACAAGAAATTCGCGTCACGCTCTAGACCGGAGCCGATGGCGGACCTAACTTTGGAGTCGTCCAGGCTATGGTCTGACCAAGCTAATGAGGGTCCGCTATGTACCAGCCTCACCTCTCCCCGGTCGCAGGCAGCCTCGCGTTGTCCGCTCTCGTGGCCGCTCTTCCCTTGCTCACCTTGTTCGTGCTGCTCGGCGGCGCGCGGCTGCGCGCCCACTGGGCCGGGCTCGCCTCCCTCGCCGTGGCGGTCGTCGTCGCGGTCGCGGGCTACCACATGCCCGCCCGACTCGCGCTCCTGTCCGCCGGCGAGGGCGCCGCGTTCGGCCTCTTCCCGATTGTGTGGATCCTGGTCACCGCTATCTGGCTGTACCAGCTGACCGTCGTCACCGGGCGCTTCGAGGATCTGCGCCAGGCATTTCACCTGATCAGCGATGATCCTCGGGTCCAGGCGGTGATCATCGCCTTCTGCTTCGGCGGCCTGCTGGAGGCGCTCGCCGGGTTCGGCGCCCCGGTGGCGATCACCGGCGTGATGCTCATGGCCGTCGGCTTGGCGCCGTTCCGCGCCGCGGTCACCGTCCTGGTGGCCAACACCGCCCCCGTCGCCTTCGGCGCCATCGGCATACCGATCATCACCGCCGGCGGTCTGACGAAGATCCCCTACACCGAGATCGGCGCGTACGTGGGACGGCAGACACCGCTGCTCGCGCTTTTCGTGCCGCTGCTGCTGGTCGCGCTGGTCGACGGCCGGCGCGGCGTCCGCCAGACCTGGCCGGTGGCCCTGGTGTGCGGGGCGGTCTTCGCGCTGGCCCAGTTCACCAGCTCCAACTTCCTCTCGGTCGAACTCACCGACATCATCGCCTCACTCGCCGCCCTGGCCGCCGTCGTCGTCTTCCTGCGTCTGTGGCAGCCGCGCGGCGGCGAGCAGGCCCGCGCCGAACTGAGCGCCGCCCACCCGCAGGCTCCGGACGGTCCGGCAGGCTCCGCCCCAGCCCCCGGCCCCGCCGCCGCGGTGGGCACCCGGACCCGGCCGGCGGCGTCCAGCACCACGCAGGCGCCGCGCGAGGCGATCGCCGGCCCCCGCCTGTTCATGGCGTTCCTGCCGTACCTGGTGGTGATCGCCGTCTTCTCGGTCGCCAACCTGGTCAAGCCGGTGCAGCAGGCGCTGGCCGCAACGACCGCCGACATCCCTTGGCCCGGTCTCGACGGGCAGGTCCTCACGGTGGCCGGCAAGGTCAGCTCGACCACCGTCTACCACCTTTCCTGGCTGTCCTCCCCGGGCACCCTGCTGCTCCTGTCCGGCCTGCTCGTCACCGCCGCCTACCGCATCAGCCCGGCCACGGCCGCCCGCGAGTTCGGCGCCACGCTCGTCAAACTGCGCTGGGCCGTACTCACCATCGCCGCGGTGCTCGCCCTGGCCTACGTGATGAACCTCTCCGGCCAGACCATCACCATCGGATCCTGGATCGCCGGCACCGGCGCCGCCTTCGCGTTCTTCTCCCCGGTACTGGGCTGGCTGGGCACCGCCGTCACTGGGTCGGACACCTCCGCCAACGCGCTCTTCGCCACCCTGCAGCAGACTGCCGCAGCCAAGGCCGGCCTGTCGCCCACGCTATTGGTCGCCGCCAACACCTCCGGGGGCGTCCTCGGCAAGATGATCAGCCCGCAGAACCTCACCATCGCGGCCACCGCCGTGGGCCTGGCCGGCCGTGAGTCGGACCTGCTGCGCGGAGCGGTCAGATGGAGCCTGGGCCTGCTGCTGGCGCTGTGCACGCTGGTCTACCTGCAGTCCGGCGTCCTGGCGGGGATGCTCCCGTGAACTTCCGTACTGGAGAGACCATGCGCACCGCGTTGTTCGTCACCTGCTTCAACGACACCCTCTTCCCCGACACCGGCCGGGCGATGGTCAGGCTGCTGGAACGGCTGGGCTGCACCGTGGACTTCCCGCTGGGGCAGACCTGCTGCGGCCAGATGCACTTCAACACCGGCTACCAGCGCGAGTGCGTGCCGCTGGTCCGCCGCTTCACGGAGGTCTTCGACGGCTACGACGCCGTCGTGACCCCCTCCGGCTCGTGCGCCGCCATGGTCCGCGAGTACCACGGGCGGGTGGCCGAGGTGGCCGGCGACACCCGGCTGGCGGCTGCGGTGCGCCACACCCCACCGGTCTACGAGCTTTCTGAGTTCCTGGTCGACGTTCTCGGCGTGGTGGACGTCGGGGCTTACTTCCCTCACCGGGTCACCTACCACCCCACTTGCCACACGCTGCGGATGCTCAAGGCGGTCCGCCAACCTCTGGCGCTGCTGCGGGCCGTACGCGGCATCGACCTGGTGGAGCTGCCGTCGGCCACGGAGTGCTGCGGCTTCGGCGGCACCTTCGCGCTGAAGAATGCCGACACCTCGGTGGCCATGTGCGCGGACAAGGTCCGGCACGTCCTTGGCACCGGAGCCGAGGTGCTGTGCGCCACGGACAACTCCTGCCTGATGCACATCGGCGGCGCCCTGACCCGGCTGCGCACCGGTGTGCGCACCCTCCACCTCGCCGAGATCCTGGCGTCCACCGAGGACGAGCCGGCGTCCGCGCCCCGTACCGCAGAAGGGGTGGCCCACCGGTGAACGGCACGACGTTCCTCGGCATGCCGGCGTTCCCCCGGGCGGCGCGGGACGCCCTCGGCGACGCACAACTGCGCCACAACCTCGCCGAGGCGACCCGCACCATCCGCGACAAGCGCGACGAGGCGGTCGGCGAGCTGCCTGACTGGGAGGAGCTGCGCGAGGCCGGACGCGCACTCAAGGAGCACACCCTGCTCCACCTGGACCGCTACCTCCTGCAGTTCGAAGAGCAGGTCACCGCCGCGGGCGGCACGGTGCACTGGGCCCGCGACTCGGCGGAGGCCAACCGCATCGTGGCGGACCTGGTAAAGCGGACCGGCCGGAACGAGGTGGTCAAGGTCAAGTCGATGGCCACCCAGGAGACCGGCCTCAACACCGCGCTGGAGCAGGCCGGCATCCGGGCGTACGAGACGGACCTGGCCGAACTGATCGTGCAGCTCGGCCAGGACCGGCCCTCGCACATCCTGGTGCCCGCCATCCACCGCAACCGCGCGGAGATCCGGGAGATCTTCCGCCGCGAGATGGGCACGCACGCAGCCGGCGACGACCTTGGCGATGCCGGCATACTCGGCGACGACCCGCAGGAGCTCGCCGAGGCGGCCCGGCGGCATCTGCGGGAGAAATTCCTGCGCGCCGAGGTGGGCATCTGCGGCGCCAACTTCCTGGTCGCCGAGACCGGGACGGTCGTCGTGGCCGAGTCGGAGGGCAACGGGCGCATGTGCCTGAGCCTCCCGCAGACCCTGATCTGCCTGGCCGGCATCGAGAAGGTCGTTCCGCGCTGGCAGGACCTGGAGGTCTTCCTCCAGCTGCTGCCCCGCTCCTCCACGGGCGAGCGGATGAACCCCTACACCTCGACCTGGACCGGGACGGCCGACCAAGACGGGCCCCGGGAGTTCCACGTCGTCCTCCTCGACGGCGGGCGCACCGCAACCCTGGCCGACCCGATCGGCCGGCAGGCGCTCAACTGCATCCGCTGCTCGGCCTGCCTCAACGTCTGTCCGGTCTATGAGCGGGTGGGCGGTCACGCCTACGGGTCTGTCTACCCCGGCCCGATCGGCGCGATCCTCGGCCCCCAGCTGCGCGGCACCGCCTCCCCGGTGGACCGCTCGCTGCCCTACGCCTCGACGCTGTGCGGTGCCTGCTACGAGGTCTGCCCCGTCAAGATCAACATTCCCGAGGTCCTGGTCCACCTGCGCGCCCGCGTGGTGGACGGCCAGCGTCGGCGCCGGCTCCCGGGACCGGAACGGCTGGCGATGGCGGCGGCACGCTGGACGCTGTCCTCCCCCCGACGGCTGGCCGGGGCGCAGCGCATGGCGGCCGCCGCGGCCCGGCTGGTGCGCCACAACGGGCGGATCCGCCGACTGCCCGGGCCCCTCGCGGGGTGGACCGACGCGCGCGACCTGCCGGCTCCCGCCTCGGAGAGCTTTCGTACCTGGTGGAGGAGGACGCACCCGTGACGGCTTCATTTCCTTCGGCCGCGCGCGAGGAGGTACTGGCCCGCATCCAGCGCGCGGTAGGCGACTCGTCCGCGGTCGAGCAGAGGTACGCGCAGGTGCCGCGGGGCTACCGCAACGCGGGCGGCGCGCAACGCCCGGGGGAGGCCGGCTCCCCACAGACGGTCGCGCTCTTCCTGGAACGCCTCGCCGACTACGGCGCGTCGGCACGCCTGGTTGACGCAACCGCCGCGCCCTCCGCGATCGCCGAGGCGCTCACCGGGCGGGGCGCCGGCACGGTGGTGGTCCCGCACGGGTTCCCCGAGCCCTGGCGCGCCGGCCTGGCCGGGGTTCGGGTGCTCGGCGACGACCCGCCCGTCGACCTGGACGCGCTGGACGCCGTCGACGGTGTGCTCACCACCGCGGCCACCGGCGTCGCGGCCACCGGCACGTTTGTCCTCGACGGCGGCCCGGGCCAGGGACGCCGGGCGCTGACCCTGGTGCCCGACTACCACCTGTGCGTGATCCCGGCCGACCGGATCGTGCGCTCGGTGCCCGAGGCCATGGCCCTCCTCGATCCGGTCCGGCCGCTGACCTTCGTCTCCGGCCCGTCGGCCACCAGCGACATCGAGATGAAGCGGGTGGAGGGCGTACACGGCCCGCGCACCCTCGAGGTCCTGGTCGTCGCCACCGAACCGCCGCCCGCAGACCACCGGCCGATCGACGACCCTGCGGAGTCGTGATGTCCATCCGTCATCCTGTGCGTCACCTCGGACCGGTTGTGGCCCGGCCCGAGCCGATCTCACGAGCCGAGCCGGCCTCCCGGCCGGACCGGCCATCGCCCAGACAGCGACGCAGGTTCCGCGGCGATCCGCCCCCGGGCTGCGTGGCAGTGTGCGCGATGCGGGCCGAGTGCCGCGCGGCCGCGCTGGCCCGGTCGTTCACCACCGCCCAGCTCAGCCGGTGGCACGTGGGGGACGAGGTGGCCGACGCCGCCCGCATCGTGGTCTCCGAACTCGTCACCAACGCTGTGCTGCACAGCGGCGCGACCGGGGTGACCCTACGCCTGGACTGTACCGCGGAGAAGATCGTGATCCGTGTCCAGGACGACGGGATCTGGCGGGAGCGGACCACCGCATACCACTACGACCCGGCCGGGCAACTCGCCGAGAGCGGCCGAGGTCTGCACCTGGTGCATGCGCACGCCACCGACTGCGGCGTGCAGCGCACCCCAGTGGGCTCCTGCGCCTGGGCATGCCTGCCCCGGCCGGGGAGGGAGCGATGACCCCGCAGATGCCTGGCAGGCCCCCTTTCAACCCCGGCGCAGCGCACCGGGCGCGCTTACTGCTGCGCATGCATCCCGCACAGGTGGCAGCCGTGATGGGAGCCGCCTACGGCCTGCACGTGTCGCCGCTGACCGTGACGCGCTGGGAATCAGGCCGGGAGGCGCCGACCGAGGAGGAACTGACCGCCCTGGCAGGGGCACTGTGGTGTTCGATCGGCGATCTGATGGCCGCGCCACGCACCGCACGCGAGCACCGGCTGGCCGCCGGGAACCCAGCCGCTGACGTCGCGCTGCGGCTCGGCATCACGCCGGCGGCCTACGAGGAGATGGAACGAAGCGAGCGCTGGCAACTGACTCGGTCTCAGGCCGCCTTGCTCACCGAGATGCTGGCGCTGCCGCTTGCGGCCCACCTCGAAGTGACCGGTCAGGCCGGACGACTGGCCGAGCTGCTGCGCCGTGCGGTCACCACCCGCTGGCAGGGCTACGTGCGCCCGGTCCACCGCCTGGTGCCCCGCCCGCGCCCCCGCATCGAAGGCGCCCTTCACCACCTGCACGCCGACTACCAGTCCCTCACCGGCACCCTCGACTGGGGCGCCGGCACGATCACACTGAACCCCGGCGAGGAGGCCCGGGCCTTCTTGGAGGGGATCGTCGAGGTGTTCTGTCGAAGACTGGAGGCCCGGGGGACGGCGTAGGCGCCGTGGCAGAGCGGTCCACTGCCCTGCATCAATACCTTGGCCAGCCGCGGGGACGTTGGCGGAGGTCTTATAAGTAGCACGGTGGTTCCTGCTGGCGGGGTCAGAGCTCTGCGGAACTCGGCGGTGCGGCTGGGTAGTACCAGTGGCTGCCCGGCTGGTGGTGCCTCGTTGATGGCATGCAGCGCCTCGCCCGGACGACCTCGGGCCCACAATAAAGGTCGTTGCCCGCTGTCGAGGCCCGTGAGAGCATCAAGGTTCAATGGTCTGCCTGCTTTCTTTTGCGTTTCGCGACGTGAACGAAAGAGGGCGGGCCGTTGCCATGTCCACGGTGTTGAGCCATCCATCAAGGTCTGCGAATGACGGGTACCATTTGATGTACACAACAGAGCTGAGGGAAGCCTGTGTCGAGGATGCGAGCAGCGTTTTGGTGGCGTCTTTGGCGTTGCAGGACGATGACTTGGTCCGGGACTTCTTCGGATCGGTGATCACGCCGGAGGATCTTGCTTCTGGCGCGCTCGACCTGACACAGAAGACCGTCTATCTGTGTGGCGACATATCCGGGATCAGTAGCCGTCAACTGAACGAAGCTGCCCGGGTGTTCGTCGTCCGGGAGCTATCACACGACTATCACGAGGATGCTGGCCAGCCCTGGAATCCCGTCGATCTCGGCCGAGTTCCCGTCCGCGTGCACGGCGTCGGCGTGTACTACCGCCGCTTTTTCGAGATGGGTGCCGATCATTTCGGACGGATCCGTGCGGAGCACGCGTTCCAGTCCCTGACGGAGTCCACCAAGCCCGGAACGGCCCATCGCAGAGGGATCTACCTGACGCCCGTCACGCGGGAGGGTGACGAACTGCATTTCCGTCTGCTCAGGTGCTCCACGAATCTCTCTGGGCCGACCGAGAGCTTTGGGCCGACCGACACGCACATCGTCGAGGAGCTGAACCGCGAGGCCGATGCCGTTTTCCGGGATCAGGCACCGCTGAATCACGTTCTTGCCCAGATCTACCACAACACCCGTGCCACAGCCGAGCGCAAGCAGTCCAAGGCCAAGATCTCGGCCCATGCCGACAAGACCAAGGACATGCCTGTCAATGGCGTCATGGCCTTCTGCACCTTCTATGACCGGCTCGACGGTCTGCAGCCCCTGGCCGAAGACGCTTTCGACTACGGTGTGAGGGAGGTCAGCGGGCTGACCAGACTTCACTTCCGCCTCAAGGAGGCGACCGAAGAACGCGACGGGATGGTGCTTCCCCCGCAGTTCACCCTGACGCTCTATCCCGGCTCCGTGTTCTTCATGCCGTTGTCCACCAACCGCCTGTACACCCACGAGATCCGGCCCTCGGCGCTGGACGCCGACCTGCTCCCGACCCGCCTGGGGTACGTGGTGCGCTGTTCGAGCACCGAGGCCGTTCACAAGAACGGACACACGTTCCTCAAAGTGGCCGGAGACGTGGTGCGGCTGGAGCCGCCCACCCAGGCCGGCATGGACGAGCTGCGCAGGCTGTACGCCGAGGAGAACAGGACCTCGTCTTTCATAGATTACGGCGACGAATTCCTCTTCAGCATGAACACGGGAGACTACCTTGCCCCCCGAGCCTAGAATCCCGGACGAGATCCTTTCGTACGCTTTTCCGGCCGAGGAGAACTTCTTCGCCGAGCTGTCCGCTTCAGTTCGTTGGGAGGACGTAGGAAAAGGCCGCCGAGGCGCCGTGCTCACCAAGGTCGACGAGGCGGGTGGGGTGCCTCTCGTACGCACCACCACGCGATACGGCAGTCCGACACAGCGTTTCCGGACGGTGCACGAACGGCTGGCGCGGCAGATCCAAGAACACGTGGGGGTTTCGGTCGGCTTCAACAACGCCCTCATCGAGAGCTACACGAATGCCTACACCACCATGGGGAGCCATTCTGACCAGGCTCTCGATCTCGCCGATGAGTCGTTCATCGCCGTCTTCTCCTGCTATCAGCATCCCGAGGCGGGCCTGCCACGACAGCTGATCTTCGAATCAAAGGAGGGTGGTGGCGAGAAGTTCGAGATTCCCCTCGCCCATAACAGTGTCGTCGCGTTCTCCGTCGACTCGAACCGGCGGTTCAGACATAAGATCGTATTGGACGTGTCCGCCCGGGCGGCAGACAATCAATGGCTTGGTGTAACTTTTCGGACGTCGAAGACCTTGGTCCGTTTCCGCGACGGGCATGCACACCTCCCGCAGGGTGCGCGCCTCATGGCGGCCGACGAGGAGCAGAGACACGAGTTCTACCGGCTACGACGCCGTGAGAACGATGAGACGGACTTCGTCTACCCCCTGCTGACGTACACCATCAGCGAGAGCGATCTGATGCCGCCCGTCTGAGCTTGAGGTCATTCGAACGGCTCTCCAGGGTGCTTGAGTCGATGCAGACCACCAGAACGGATCCAATTTGGACCGTGTCCTACGTGGTGAGGCAGACGATTCGTTTGTAGCAGCACATGGCTGCAGTGAGCCCGAGAATGGCCAGACACCTCATGATGCTAAGAGTCAAGCTGCGGCGGCGAGTGGGACTGGGAAGGCCGTCTGCTCATCGAATAGTTTGTGCTGCTGCAGGCAGCGGTAGAGCTGGCCAATCATGCGGTTAAGACGTCGTCTCATTTGGCGAGTCTGCAGTAGCAGATGAGGCTGCAGGCGATGGCGGTGAAGGCGAGGTAGTGCTCGGTCTTGCGCTCGTAGCGGCGGTGCAGGCGGCGGCAGCCGGCGAGCCAGGATATCGTGCGCTCGATCGTCCAGCGGTGTCGGCCCAGTCGGGTGGAGGACTCGATGCCTCTGCGGGCGATGCGGTGCCGGATGCCTCACCTGCGGAGCCATCGACGCAGGTCGTCGTAGTCGTACCCCTTGTCGGCGTGCAGCTTGGCGGGCCGTCGTCTGCGCGGCCCGCGGCGCGAGCGGATCGGCGGGATGCCCCTGACGAGTGGCTTGAGTGCCTGGCTGTCGTGCAGGTTCGCGCCAGAGATGCCGATGGAAAGGGGTAAACCGGTTCGCTCGGTGATCAAGTGGATCTTTGAGCCCTTCTTGCCCCGGTCGGCAGGATTCGGACCTGTCAGTTCCCCCCTTTCAGGGCCCGCATGTTCACCGAGTCGATCGCGCAGCGCGACCAGTCCAGGTCCCCGCGTGACCCTGGTTCGTCGAGGATGACGCGGTGCAGCTTCGCCCAGACCCGGGCGGCGGTCCACTCGGTGAAGCGCCGGTGCGCGGTCGGCCCCGATGGACCGAAGACCGGCGGCAACTGCCGCCAGGTGCAGCCCGTTGTGGCCACAAAGATGATCGCCGCGCGGACCTCACGGTCACCGTACCGGCGTCGACCGACCCCCACCCTGCGGTCGAGACGGAGCGGGCGGCACAACCCGCTGGAACGGGTCGTACAGCTCGTCCGGCACCAAGCGTTCCACGATCAGCACGAGCCCAGACTACCGACGAGGCGAAATGAGACGACGTCTTAAGCGATGAGTTCACCGTCCTCGAACGGTCTACCCAGCGACACGACCGTTCTCGACAGGAGTGCCATGTCCACCATCCAGCCAGTGATCGTGACTGCCGACCTGGACGTTCTGCTCGACTTCTATACGAGGTTGTTCGGCGCTGAGGAGATCTTCCGGGTACCAGCGGAAGGCCCGGTCTTCTACCTCGGCTTGCGCATCGGCGACACCGACCTCGGGCTGGTGGCCAAGGCGAACCCGGGGACTGGGCAGGGGGCGCGGATCCTGCTCAGCATCGGTGTCGACGACGTCGACGAGACGCTCGGCCAGGTGGCGGCGCTGGGCGGCTCGGTCCGCGGTGGCCCCAACGACATGCCGTGGGGACAGCGCGTCGCGCACATCCAGGACCCCGACGGCAACCCGGTGAACCTCACTCAGCCGTTCCCGGCCCGGTGACGCTGTTCCGCGGTGCTTGTGCTGGTCGTGGGCTACCTGCGGTAGCGATCAATTGCCGGTAGTGGCCTCGATGTCCGTCAGCGAGCAGCGCGCGAAACAGGTGGGTGGCGCGGCGGGGTCCGTACGGAGGGCGTGTGAGCTGGGGTTGTGGCTTCTGTACTGAGAGGGGCCGGGCTCGTTTGAAGGTAGCTTCAGCACCCAATCGCCTGGTGTGTTTTTGCGCTGGTCAAGGCTGTTTGTGCTGCTGGGTGGGGTGGGTTGGCGGGTTCGTGTGCCGGGGGGGCGGTGGGTTTCGGCGAGGTGGTCGAGGCGGATGGCTTCGAGTGATGCCTTGCTGACTTTTTCGGTGCCGTCGCAGATGGCGGCTTTGAACGCCGCTTTGAGGCCCGGCTCAGGTAGTTGACCGACAGCGTCGGTGTCCGATCGTGGCCTACTGGTCCTCGCGGGCCCACTCCACTCCTACCGATCCTCCCGTTCAGCAGGAGGCGGTGTACGGCACGTTGCGCACGTAGGTCCGCCATTCGGACAGTGACAGGCCGGTGCCTGTCCGCCGACAGACCTCGAATGCCACCCGGTCGGGAGCGATCTCGTAGCGTTCCAGGGGTACATGTTGGCTCGAGACGTACAAGGTACGGTCGTCCTTGTGGAATGCCAGCGCCATGACGGGGCCTCCTGAGCTGTAGAGAGCCGCGCCGATCGCCAGTCTAGTCGTGACGTCCCACAGCTGAACGCGGCCGTCAGCCGTTCCCACGGCCAGAGTCCTGCCGTCATGGGAGAAGGCCATCGCTGAGATCCCCTCGGAGCCGTCGCCGTCCGACGACACAGCGGAGCCGATGGGCAACTCACCCAGTCGCCGCCAGGTACGGCGGTCCCAGAGTGTGACCCAGCCGGAATCGTCACCGGCTGCCAACCGCTCGCCGTCGTGGCTGAGGGCCACCGCTGTGGGTTCTCCTTGAGTAAGGCTGCGATGCGTGGCCTTGCCCGATGTGAAGTCGATGACTTTCCCGTCCGGGGTCACCAGCAGCCGACCGTCATCGGGCGTGGCGAGGGATTCCCCGTAGACGTGTGGCCATCGGCCCGTTCTGACATGACGGCGTATGTCCCATCTCTCGATCCGATCACTGGACAGTGACAGCAGCGCGGTCCGCCTGTCACCCAATGCCAGCGCGTCGATGTCCGCCACTGCGCCGGTTGGTGCCGGGACGCGGAAAGTGGTCCGCGCTGTGGGATGGCGGGTGTCGACGACATGCAGCGTCAGTTCGTCGTCGTCTTCCTCCCAGGCGCCGGAGAAGTAGACGAGGGCCCGGCCGTCGGGAGAGAACGCCGTCCTGTCCGTGCAGCCCGGCTCCTCTTGGTCTTCAAGGGGGCAAGCCGCCGTGGGTAGATGATCGGCGAGCACCGTGTCGTGTACGACGTCAATCAGCCGCAGGCGATGCTGGCCGCCCGACTGCCGTGCAACGGCAAGCAGCCCCCCGTCCGGGCTGAAGGCGGCGCTCGTCGTCACGTCCTCGCGGTAGCCCGGCCGCAGGGCGTGGCCGAGCGAAAGCGACCACACTGTGGTGCTCGCGCCACTCGACACGTACCGGATCAGACCGTCGCGCCGGTCGAGCTGCAGTTCTGTGGAGACCGGAGCCGTCACAGCGGCCCGGAACAAGGGCGTCTGCGGTGCGTCGAGCCTCCACAGGGCCATCTCCCTGTTGTCGGAGGCGATGGCCAGCCGGCCGTCCGACGTGTACGCCGCCGTCTGAAGACCGCGGTGTTCGATGCGGGTGCGCGCTTTTCCCGAAGGCACGTCCCAGATGCGGATGCCACTGTCGGTGGCGATCGCCAGTTCGTCGCCGCCCGGAACGAAACGGATGCCCGCGGATGGGCACTGATCGCTGTGCAGCGCCGTCCATGGGCCCGGCGACCGACGGTGCGTCTCGACGTTCCAGACCTCGATTCTGTTGTCGGAGCAGAGTGCGAGGAATCGGTCGTCGGCACTGACGTCCGCGTCGCCGGGGAGCATGGCGGCCACGGCGACGGCTTCGTCGCTGCCGCCGGCGGGGTCGTTCAGCCCTCCTGCGCTGGGCGCCTTGCCAGCCTGGAACAGCAACTTGTGGCGGCGTACGTCCCACAGTCGCGCCACGGAGGCAGTCCCGGTTCCGGTGGCGGACAGCAGCAGGGTGCGCCCGCTGGGGCCGAAGGAGGGCGATGCCACTTCGACGTCCGGCAGCCGCCCGGTGCGTCGGCCCGTGCGCACGTCGTACAGGTTCACGTACCGACCGGTGGCAGCCGCCAGGGTCCGTCTGTCCGGTGAAAGAGCGCTCCTCATGGGGGTCGGCCCGTCAGCCACCGGGATGGGGAAGGAAGAGAGCCGGCGATGTGCGCGCACGTCCCATCGCGTGACTTGGCCGCTCCGGACGGACACGGCGAAGCGTCCGCCATCACTGAGGTAGGTCGCGTCGGTGTCGGAAGACCCCGGTATCCGGAAGGCGTCCTCGTTTCCCTGGGCCATGGATGCCAACAGTGCCGAACGAGTCTCCGGAAGGTTGGCTATTTTCCAGGCCGCGAGGCTGAGCCGCATTGCGATGGTGGGCTCGGACGAACGCAGGCTTTCCGCGACGGCCGCGACCCGGCGGGCTTCGTCCTGGACGCGTTGGCGCTGACCGGCTTGGTTCTGCTGCCAGGCAACCAGGCTGGCTGTCAGCGCCAGGACGACCAAGCACGACAGGGTCACGACGAACGTACGCAGCCGCCTGGTGGAACGTGCTGCCGACTGTTTCTCCTGGTCGCGAGCCGCGAAACCGGCGGACAGGAATGACTGTTCCAGTGGGGTGAGGTGAGCGTGCCGCTCTGGTGCCGCGAACGCCTCCTGGGCGATGGCCAGCCGAGTACCTCGGTAGAGGGCGCCCGGGTCGCGGTCGAGGTCCTGCCAGGCTCGTGCGGCCTCGGTCAGCTGGCGGTGGGTTCGTATGCGGTCGCGTTCGGCGTCGATCCATCCGCTCAGCCTGGGCCACGCGCTGATCAGGGTCTCGTGGGCGAGGTCCACCGTTTCGTCGTCCAGGATGATCAGCCTGGCGTGGGCCCATCGTTCCAGGACCACATCGGCATCGGCTTGTGCGCCGTTCGGTGCGCTGCTGACGAGCTCGCCGCGATCGGTGGGCCGTCGGGTGTCGGGCGTGCCGTCTCCAGGGGTGATCAGCCGCAGCAGCATGTGCCGGGCAAGGTCGGCCTGCGCGGGGGTGAGCTTGCCGAAAGTGTCTTCGGCGGTGCGGGCGATGGCGCCTTGCAGGCCGCCGGCCGCTTCATACGCCGCTTCGGTGAGGGCACGGCCATTGCGGCGGTACCAAGTCTCCAGGAGGGCGTGGGACAACAGCGGGAGCGCACCGGGTTCGCCGGAGACCTCTTCGATCAGCCGCGCTGTCAAAGAGCGTTCGACGATCATCCCCGCGGCCTGGGCGGGTTTGGTGATGGCCTCGCGTAACTCGTCGCGGCTCATGGGGCCGGCCAGCACGGTCGCGTCCTGTAACGCGGCGGTCAGGGCGGGGTGTTCGGCGCAGCGGCCAAGGAAGTCGGCCCGGACGGCGATGACGACGCGTAGTCTGCTCCCGGGATCGATGGCGTTCAGGAGGCGGTCGATGAACTGGTCGCGCTCGGCGGGGTCGCGGCAGAGGGTGTAGAGCTCTTCGAACTGGTCCACGATCAGCCACGTGTCCCCGTCGCCGTCCTTCGGGGTCAGCCGCTGTTCATGGGTGCGCAGGGGGTGCTCGCCAGGAGTGAGGACGCGCAACGCGGCCGGCTGTGGGCCGGCCGGGTCGGGGCACGGAGGCGGGGGATGAGGCCGGCACGCAGCAGAGAGGACTTGCCGCTGCCCGACGGACCGAACACCGCAGTGAACCGACGGGAACGCGTCAGCTCGACGAGACGGCCGGTGAGTTCGTCGCGGCCGAAGAACAGATTGGCGTCGCCCGGCTCGAAGCGGGCCAGTCCTCGATACGGTGGCGCAGCATCCTCATTCTCGGTACGCGGCTCGGCCGCCGCCTCCGCAGCCGCCTCACGCCACCGCGCCTCCCAATCTTCCGGGTTCCCACCGCAGGCCTGGACGTAGGCGAGGACTACCGGGAAGGTCGGCAACCGTTCGCCGCCAGCAGCCTGGGACAAAGTGCTGGCGCCCTGGCCCGTGCGCTTCGCCATCGACCGGTACGTCGGGCTGCCGGCTTCCGCCCGCAGCTTGCGTAACTCGGCAGCGAACCGTTCAACCGGCCCAGCGCTTGGGTCCAACGGGCTTTCCGGACGTCCCGCCATGGACAACTCACCTCCCGCGTCCCGCTTCCCCCGTGGACGCGGCACGACCGCTCGCACGCTACGCACGCCCGCGACGGAAGTGCAAACGTGATGCGCCTTCTTTGGTCAGCGCTACAGCCATGCCCGTGACCTGCGACGCGGCCATTGATCAGGGTGGCTGAACCGGCTGCCCATTCAATTCCTGGGCCGCTGAACTCGGTGGTGCAAGCCGACGGCATGGGCTACCGCTCACCGCCTTCATCGACCGCACAGGAGCGGAACATCCACCTCATGAACGCTCGCCCAGCGCATTGTTCTCGCCGTCTCCACGGCCGTCCTCGGAAGCGGGCTCGCATTCGGCGGTGCCAGCGGCGCTGCCGCAGTCCCGCACGCGGCTGCGGGGACCGCCGCTCAGCCGCACCAGGGCAAGGCCAACACGGCCGCTACTGCCAGGTGTGGTTCTAGGAGGACTGACACCGCAATGACCGCTTCTACCCGCTGAACCGCAACACCGGCTGGAAGTACATCAGCTCCAGGCACCTGCCGACCATGAGTTCGGCCAAGTGGTGCTGATCACTCTCCGAGTGCGCGGCAATGGCCCGACCTCCCACGGGGGAGAGGCCGGACCAGCATCACACCCCGCCCACACACAGCACCCGTTGTCGCGTTCGACACCGGCACAAACGACAAGCGAAACCTGAACGGCACAGCTCATCCACGCGCTGTCCCCACGCCTCGTTGGGAGAGGTGGCATGTCCTTGCGTACCTTCTATCGCGCCGCTGTCGCAGTGACGGCAGTGAGTGTCCTGTCGCTGTGCGAGATCGGCACCGCGTCCGCAACCGGCAAGGCATCGGCCTGGTACATGGGCGCTGAAGCTGGGCGGGTGAACTACTGGAGCAGCACGGACGACTTCCGGCTCTCCGACACACTGTGCGATGGCCACTCCGTATACGCGCAGTACCAGAGGGCGGGGGCCAGTACGCGGACCCTGCGCAACGACAAGGGCTGTCACACCCATGTCGACTTCAACCGCAGCTTCACCAACGGGCAGACGATCAAGTACCGGGTCTGTGTGAACGTCCCCTTCGAACGCGACAACTGCAGCAACTGGAAGTGGGACACCACCGGCTAAAACGGATTCACTGCCGGACAGGCCGGCTGAGCCGCCGGCCAAGCCCTGAGAGCGCCAGGCGCTCATGCGACATCCCATTCCCCGGCGCCCGGCGTCAACTCGAACTGGCGATGCTGTGCCCGTGCGGTCCGCCGCAGGGGCGCACAGCCCGTCCCAGCCCCGCACGCCCATGGACAAAGGAATCCAGACATGAACCCATACAAGCGCCCTGATGAGATGCTGGAATTCGACGAATACGTCCGCACGCGGCACGACGCTCTGCTGCGCAGCGCCCAACGCCTTGTTGCCGACCCCCTAGACGCCCAGGACCTGCTGCAGACCGCCCTCTTACGCACGTACCTCCGGTGGCAGGGCATAGCGGACAAGCAGCTCGCGGACGCCTACCTGCGCCGCGTCATGATCAACACACGCACCGAGTGGTGGCGCTCCCGCAGGCTCAAGGAGCTCCCCACCGAACACCTCCCGGACACATCCATCACCGACTGCGCCGAGCAGCACGCGGACCGCGTCGAGCTAATGGACGCCCTCAAGGTGCTCACGCCTGTGCAGCGCAGCGTCGTCGTACTGCGGCATTGGGAGCAGATGTCCACCGACGAGACGGCCACCGCCCTCGGCATGGCGCCCGGAACGGTCAAGAGCACTCTGCACCGGGCACTCGCCCGGCTCCGTCAGGAGCTTCAGCGCCGCGACCCCGACTCTGCTGCGGCGACCGCTGGCCGTGGATGCCCGCCGGCCAATCGCCGGGCTCGATGATGCGCGGGATGCACCGCATCCCCGGCGCCAACGATGTCAGGCGTTTGGCGTGGTCAGCCGCCGTTGTTGGCGCGATGGCCTCATGGAGAAATACGAGGACAGCGAAACGACGTCTGCACGCTGCACGTCCCGGTCCTGGCCATCATCGACAGCGATCACCCCGCGCTCCTCGGTCTCCTCGACGCCTACGTCCTGGTCACACTCGCACCGACGCAGGACCCCTCCAAGGTCCAGGTGACCGTAGCGGAGCGCGACTTCGGCGCGATCGGCTCGGCATACCTGCGGCCCGACCTGCTGCACGCCCGCTTCCTCGACGCCGGAGCCGCACCCCTCGACCACACCCACAGCCCGACGCCCTCGCCGGCCACCGGCGGCACGGCCGCTCTGGAACTGGCCGAAGCCGCTCTTCCCTACACGTCCGGCGGACACCAGGGGATTCCCGCCGCCCTCACCCACGAACTGGCGGCATGGCGCACCGCAGTCGCGGGCGGCGACCAGGAAGCCCTGAAGGTGATTTTGCCGTCGTTGCTCCAGGCTGCCGCGGCGGTCTCCCGGATGCCGGACACCGCTGAGGGACACCGCCTAGCCGCCGCGCTGCAGGCCTACAGCACACCCGTGTCCGTCGACACCGCCGCAAGTGCTGCTGGGCAGGCAGCTGCTGCCGGTGCCGCAGTCCACGCCCCGGCAGACCGCGGGCAGGTCGAGGACGACGTGGCGGAGGACGAGGAAGACGGCCAGAACAACCTGGCGCCGGGGGACGAGGAGGACGAGCCCAAGGACCACGTCTTCCCCGCACTGAGGATCCTCAAGCCGCGGGGCCCGTGAGGTGGCGGCGGCACTCATGCTCCTTCGCGCGAAGGAGTACCTGGCGGAGGGCGAGGTCCCGGCGGCCCGCGAGGTGCTCGAACAGGCGATGACGCAGCTCCGCGCCCTCGCCGACGACGCCCCGGATTCCAACGAGCCCAGACTGTTGGAGGCCCTCTACTACGCCTCGCTCACCGCGGCGAAGCAACAGGACACAGGGCCGGCCCTGGCGTACAGCGCGGAGGCGACCGCGATCGCACGACGACTCACCCGGGCCGACCCGGACAGCCTGCCGGGCCTGGCCCATGTCCTCCTCGCAAACGCCGCCGTCCGAACTGAGGTCGAGGCCGAGCCAGCCATCGCAGTCGAGTCGGCCCGAGAGGCGCTGGCCATCTTCCAACAGCTCGCGAAGCGCTCCCCGGTCTCCTACGGGGAGGACGTGGAAACCGCGTCCCAGATCCTCAGCGACGTGCTGCGCACTCTAGGCGATCGCTGAACGGCAGGTAGAGTACCGGGGCCGGGAGCTACTGATACGAGCGGGATGCGGCGACCTGGAACGACGAGACCGACCAGTGTGCAGCTGACGCTGGCGACTATTCGCCAAACCCCTCATGGTGACCTGCGGGCGTGGCCCCGACGCGATGAGGCCCTCGCCCCTTCTCCTTCCCGACCATGCCCGGTCAACGCTGATACAGCGTCCAGGATGTGCTCGGACCGTCCAACGTCTCTCTGAACTTCCAAATTCACTATCCACTGGGAGCTCGAACCGTCGCATTGAGTAACCGACTTCGACGGCATTCAGCGTGTGGGAATATTGCTCGCCGTCAGCACCCTGGGCGCTCCGAGCCGCAGGCGGTAATTCGGCCGCCCAATACTTAGCTAGCTTTCGCTCGACTCTTAGCGTGCTTTTGCGTGAACCGATCTTCTGTAGCCTTCGCCCATCCGCGGAATGCAAGACTGATTGCGCTTCCTACCGCGAGGTAGATAATGACGTCGGAGTACGAGAGCGCATCCGGTCCATTTTTGGATTTGACGATGTCCACGACTTCAATGATTATTGTTAGGTTGAGTGAGAACAGGTATAGCCAGAAGAGCAGGCGGGCGAACCGTGCCATGCGTGACTTTAGCGGATCCAGCAAGAGGAACCGGTGCAGATACATGGCCTTTTTTCGTTGAGCGGCGATCATCTGCCGTTCGGCTGATTTAAGGCATTTATCCAGCCAGTCAAGGGCTCCTTGGGTGTCGCTCGGCTGTCCAAGAATCTGTCGGGTCTTCACCCAGTCATTGATAAATTGCACCTGTGCTGCGGCGTGCCGCAGTTGCTGATCGGCGCTCTTAGCATTCCGGGAGTCCTTGATTGCGAGGCTAATACCGCCGACCATCGCTGAGCCGACTGGTACCGCAAGTGCTGAGAGGAGGATTTCCCACCACTTGGTCATCAGGTTGACTCTCCTTCGCGGTGAACATCGACGGCGCCCTATGCAGACAATATCCACGTCAGCCATGTCGCCACTATGACGGATGTCGAGAGGACACGCGGCTGTGACACTGCGTGGCGATCGGGGGACGTTGCGGGGAGGCCGTCGGTCACCGCGATCCCGGGGTCGCTGTGCTCGGTCATGAACGGCTCGATCTCCGGGAGGGTGTCGGGTGTGAAGTCCGCCTGGTAGCCGGAGCTGTTCAGGGCGCGGGCGATCCAGGCCGCGCTCGTGGGCACGTCGTGCGGAAGCGAGGCCACCGCTGGGTCACCTGATCTTTGTGCTGCCGCAGGTGAAGGTCGTTTCTTGAAGGAGTTCTGGTGTGATGCGCACGCTGGTCAGAAGCTCGGCCAGCGCGAACGCTGCTGGTGCGGATAGGTTCTCCGCGGTGTCGGAGGTCTCCTCCCAGAACTGGAAGCCGATGTCGTGCATGGCCTTCAGCAGTTCGTCGGGGGTCGTTCCCCATCGGCTGTCGGGGAATCCGGGCTCGAAGGCCAGGCGGTTCGTCGTGTCCTCGGCCCAGAGAAACGAGTCGACGCCGTTGACGGTGACGAAGTGCGAGACCCAACTGTTGCCGGCGGATGCCGGCAGGGCTTTCTCTTCGGTGACGCCGAGATAGCCATTGGGCTCGATCAGCAGCGTCCAGTCTTCGATGGTCGTCATGGCGATCAGCTGCCGGGTGTCGTCGGATTTGAGGAGGTTGAAGGCCGCCTCTACTATCTGCTCTGCCCCGGTCTGCGGAGGCTCCTCACGCCCCTGGAGGCGGCGGAGAACCTCTGAAGGCGGCAGGCTGTGCACCAGCGTGAAGCAATATGCCTCTGCGAGCTCGGGGAAGCGCTCCTCGAACCACACGTAGTCGGCAGCAGTCGAAGTCATGCCCGATATCCTCGCTGATGCCACTGACATCGGTGGCTAATACTCCAGCTGGAGGTAGTGATCTTGCTGGTCGGGGCCGGTGCGGAGACGGGTGCGACCACCGTTGATCATCGTGAGTTGTGTGGACTAACGACGAGACGGTGGCCGCGGGTCACAGCATAGATCCCGCCCGTTGGCGGGAGGCGTTCGAGGTGGCCATGGGCCAGATCGCGGGCCGGTTCGCCCGAGTCGAACCACGGCTGCGGGCCAGACGGTTGGTTTTGGGCTTGCTGTCGGACTTGCCTCGCAAGAACTGCTGGACGATCGCGGAGTGGGCCGGGGAGGGCAGCCCGCACGGCATGCAGCATCTGCTGTGCCGTGCCGTCTGGGATGCCGATGCCGTCCGCGACGATGTGCGCGAATACGTCGTTGAGTACCTCTACGACGAGGCCGCGGTGCTGGTCGTCGACGAGACCGGCGATGTGAAGAAGGGCACTCACACCGTTGCCGTCCAGCGCCAGTACTCCGGCACGGCCGGGCGGGTCGAGAACTCGCAGGTCGCGGTCCACCTTGTCTACACGGGAGCCCGGGGCCACACGGCGGTCGACCGGGAGCTGTACATCCCGCGCTCCTGGACGTGCGACTCGGATCGCTGCCAAGCGGCAAGACTGGGCAAGGACACCGTCTTCGCGACCAAGCCGGACCTGGCCCGCACGATGATCGAGCGGTTCCTTGACGCCGGACACCGCGTCGACTGGGTGACCGGAGACGAGGTCTACGGCGGCGACCCGAAACGGCGGACGGCGCTGGAGGAACGCGGCATCGGCTGTGTCCTCGGCGTGGCCTGCTCGGCCGAAATGACCACCGGTGCAGGCGCGTTCCGCGCCGACGTCCTGGCCCAGAAGGTGCCGAAGAGTGCCTGGCGGAAGCTCTCGGCCGGACGCGGCGCAAAGGGGCAGCGCTTCTACGACTGGGCCGTCATCGACCTCGTCGAGCCGGCCCCGGGCCGACGTCAGTCGCTGATCCGCCGCAACCGCACCACCGGCGAACTCGCCTGCTACCGCTGCCATTCCACCGAGCCCACACCCCTGGCTGTCTTGGTCAAGGTCGCAGGCTCCCGGTGGCGTGTGGAAGAGACCTTCCAGGCCGGCAAGGGGCTGGTGGGGCTCGACGAGCACCAGGTCCGCCGCTATCCCTCCTGGACCCGCTGGGTCGCCCTCGCGATGCTCGCCCACGCCTTCCTCGCGGTCCTCCGCGCCGAGGAGCACGCACGCAACCCTGCTCCGGAGGTCCTGGTCCCGCTGTCCTGCAACGAGATCCAGCGCCTGTTCATCACGGTCACCGTCCGGCCCGTCCACGACGTGGCCCACCGGCTCGGCTGGTCTGACTGGCGGCGCCGCCACCAGCAGCGATCACGGGCCAGCCATTACCGGCGACAAGCCGCATCCCGGACATGAAGATCACAACAGTATTGGACGGCGAAAACCCGAACGGCTACGGCGGGGCTGGGCGGAACGGGGGAGCAAGCTAAATGAACCTCTCGGGGCGAACTGGGGAGCGTCGCGCCCAACTGGCATCGCGCCGGTCGAAGACTGATCGGCGCGCGCTACCCTCTCGGCCATGTCAGAGACCAGGCGGAGACTGGTGCGGGCCTTTTGGGCCGTGGACCGCCTCCTTGGCGGTGAGCGCCCACCAACACGCACACAGAAGTTCGCGGCCCGGCATCCGGTCGTCATGTCACTTCTGACGGGAGCAGTGTGGGCTACCTACTTCCTGTTGCTCCCAGACGTGCAGCCGTCGGACTACGTCATCGCGCCAATCGGCAGCCTTCTGCTCGGCGGGATCTTCGGGCTCACGGCGCTGTACGAGAGGCGTCGGCAGCGTCGTCTGCGACGGCTGGGGCTGTGGGACGGCTCATGAGAGAGCCATCCAAGGTCACGATCTACAGCTGGAGTACCAAGCCTTTATTGGTGCGGCCGACCTGGCGGCCTGCTCGATCTTTGCGCAGTAGGCTGCACGGGCTTCCTCGTCGATCTGCTTCTCGTGTTCGGGGCGCATCCCGGTCCGGCCGTCGAGGCCCTCGCGCAGGATATCGGCGTGCCCGGCATGCCGGTTGGACTCGCCCAGGACATGGACCATGACGGCGAACAGGTTCGTGTTGGGATAAGGCTCCGGCCACCACGGCACGTGGCCGGGGGCGTCGAGGGGAAGCTCATTGATCGTCGCGTCCGAGTGTTCCCACGTGTGCCGGTAGAACCCGATGATCTGATCGCGGGTCTCGTCCTCGGTCGCCCACAGATCGCTGCCGTTGTAGTCCTGCCACCGGGGCAGCGGTTCCGGGGAAGGGCGGTCGAAGACCTCGCCGAAGTACCTGGCCTCGACGGTGGCCACGTGTTTGATCAGGCCGAGGAGGTTGGTCCCGGTCGCTGTCAAAGGTCGGCGGGCGTCGTATTCCGACAAGCGGTCGAGTTTCCAGAGCAGCGCCTTGCGGTCCCGCCGCAGTCTCCCGTGCAGGTTGTCTTTCGCGAATTCATCGATCATGCGGCATGAGCCTGCCATGGGCTGCTTGTGGTCTCAAGATCCCGTACGTGGTCCTCAACGACCGGCAGAGCCGAGGCCTGGCCATGGCCGCCGCCCTGATCTGCTAGCTCGGACAGCGGCACCGGACGGGGGGGGGAGAAGCAGCGGTAGAAGGCGAGTTCGCCGCTTCGCCGGTTGCGGCGGATGAGCAGCCACCAGTGTCCAGGCCGTCCCTCGGGTCCGGTGATGTCGAGTTGGGCCCAGTCGTAGTACCGCTCACCTTTGGCGCCTGCTCCGGCCGACATTCGCTGCCAAGCCTGCCGAGGGATCCGCGGAACCAGGGTTCTGGCCTGGAACTTTCCTGCGCGCCTGGTGACTTGGTGAGTGCTGGAGACGGCCAGCACGTAGCCGATCGGTCAAGCTTCCAGAGCTGAGCGAAGATGCGGGTTGTCGCCGTAGACCTCGTCGCCCGCGACCCACCGGGCGGGCAGTTCCCGCGTCCAACGCCCGCAGGATCATTTTGGCGGCGAGCTGGGGTTTGGTCGTGAAGGAGAGGTCGGTCGGGGATGCCTGCGGCCCGGCAGCGATCAGGGTCGTCGGTCCACGAGTTTGGAACGTAAAGGGCCCGGTCTACAGCGGCGTGACCGTATGCTGCTGAGTAGACCAGGTAGACGGCGACCTGGGCGTTCTCGATCCGGCCGGCGGTGCCGGTGTACTGGCGCTGCACGCCGACTGTTGCGGCGCCCTTCTTCAGGTCACCGGTCTCGTCGACCACGAGCACGGCCTCGTCGTCGCGAAGGTGCTCGACCACATAGGCACGCAGGTCGTCACGATCGCATCGGCGTCCCGCTTCGCGCGGTGAAGCAGGTGCTGCATGCCGTCCGGGCTGGCATCCCCCGCGTGCTCGGCCAGGGTCCAGCAGTTCTTGCGCGGCAGGTCCGACAGCAGCCCGAGTACCAACCGCCTTACCCGGTGCCGCGGTTCGACCCTGGCGAACCGGCCTGATATCCGGCTCATCAGGCCCTCGAACGCTTCCTGCCATCGGGCAGGTACTACGCTGACGGCCGAGGCCACCGCGTGACCATTGGATGTCCACACAACACCTAATGATCATTGGCGGCCTCACCTGCTTGGACGCCACCGGAACCAGTAGTTGAGCCCCTCAACCTGGTAGCGGGCACCGGCGGTGAACCGCGTCTCGCCCACAAGCCGACGCGCGTCGTCCGGCACCTGGCGGTGCGGGGCCAGCAGCAGTGTCAGTTCGTCGTAGCGGGCGTCGATTCCCCCATGGCCCGGATGGCTCTCAGGCGTGACCGTCCCGGCCTCACAGCGCTGGTTCCACCGGGCGAAGATTGCCCACTGCTCGCGCTCCAGCTGCACCGCGGCCTCGCTGGCGGGCCAGACACGGTACTCATCAGCCTGGTCGCCGAGGTATTGGCCATAGCCATCGAAGTAGTGGGGTATCCCGCCGATGTCAGCAAGGCCAATGCGCGGTCCGTCGTACCACTCCAACTCGACGTACACGCGCTCGAAACCGTCCGCGATCAGCCGCGCTTCGTCCCAGGTCTCAACCACACGCGAAGAGTACCGACGAGCGACCTTCACACCCATGATCACGATCTACGGCTGGAGTATTAGGGGACGCGTGAGCGAACCTGGCGGGGAGGCTCTGTCCCAACTCCCCTACGCACGCTGGGCATTGGCCTCGGTCGTTGCGCTGACCGTGCCTCAGGTGGCTAGTCCCGGATCCCCAGGTCCTCCCGCATCAATGTCCGCATCGCCACCAGCCGGGGCTCCGCCTGCTTGACCTCGGCGAGCAGGCGCTCGACACTCTCCCCGTCACGCGCGAGGCCGCGGTCGATGCGCTTGGCCGCCGCGTCTACCTCCGCGAGGACCTTGTTGAGTTCCCGCGACGCCTCCATGATCCGCAGCGGGACGATCATTTGGGCGGCCGCGTAGCGGTCGCGATACTCCCTGCGGGAATCCTCGAGACGGGTGCGGTCCTCCTCGATGTAGACGCCGTCGCGAATGCGGTGCAGGGCGTCCTTGAGCAGCGTGTGGAACTGTTCGGAGGCGCGGTTCATGGCCGTGTACGCCTCTCGGCGTTCCTCGAACGACCGTCTACGATCGGCGAGTTCGACCTCGATGGCGCGTTCGCGGGCGTTGAAGCGTTGCGGGAGCACCGCGCCGAGGAGAGCCCCGCCGAGGCCCGCCGCCGCGGTGATCGCGGTCGCTATCGCGTCTGACATGCGCGGACCTTATCGTGATCCTCCCGCCTCGTTGCCCGTCGCCGGAGGCGGGAACTACCGCATGATGTTCAACCGCGCCAACGAACTCCTTGGATCCAACTGGACCCTCCACGACCTGCGGCACACGGCAACGTTCCAGATGCTCGACGACCCGGACATGCCGCCGGCCTACGTCCAGCACATCCTCGGCCACAAGTACTGCGGGCGCACCGACGATGCTGTTGGGCCGCCCGGTCCAGGTGTATTGACCGGCGGCGTTGTGTGCACGGCCGACCAGGATCGGCCTCCGAGTGCCGGCCGGCCCCGCGGCAGGCACGAGTCGCCCACGGCCGGTCGCGGTCATCGAAGGCAGGGTCAGTACTGCGGTGACGGCTCGGAGTTGCGGTGGATCTCCCGCAACCCCGACAGGGTGGGTTCGACCATGGCGACGCCGAGGGCGTTGGCGTATGCCTCGATCGCGTCCTCGGTCCACAGGCCGCTGTTGCCGAGCTCCTGGGAGGCGGCATCCTGACCCAGCCGTCGGGTGTCGAAGCGGATGGCGCCCACCACCGTCCCGGACGAGTCGCGCAGCTGCGCCGACCGGAACGTGTGTGCGGCATCACCCAACGAGTCGGGCACGTGTGCGAACAAGGTCGGTACGGTGGCGCCGTCCATGCTGACGGCGAAAGACAGGTCGTCGGGCCTGTCCGTACCGGTCACGTCCAGGTGGACGAGCTGGTCGAAGTAGTGGTGGAAGCGGGTGTTGCCCCGGCCGCGTCGGTCCCACATGCGGATGCTTTTGGCCGCGTTCCGTCCCGTTGCGGTGACGGCCAGCTCGATCGTGGCATCGGCACGGACGGGATTGCCGGGTGTCAGGGCGATGTCGAATACTGTGAGCGCGAGCGTCTCACCCCCGAGCAGCATGCAGGTCCGCCAGCCGAGCGCGACGACCGACGCCAGCCACTGGCCGCCCGACGCCAGCAGCCCGTCGAACAGGCTTGCCATCACCGCAGCGGTCTCCGGCGTGGTGTCGGCGAGACCGCGGTAGAGACGGTCGATGCGCTCGTCGAGCGAGTCGGGGGGCTCCGGGGCACCGAAGGAGGACGTCGTGGCGAGTGCCTGCATCAGGGCGCCATGAAAGATGCCGGGGCCGAACCGGCTGACTCCGTCGTTGATCCATGACGGCCACCCCGACTTGTCCGGCCCACCGGACGCGACCAGTCCCTCCATGAGGGCGACCACCGTCGTAGCCGCCGCACCCGCTTCGTCGAGAATCGGATACTCGGGTGACACCAGAAAGAATCTCTCGCCGTCGCCCGCCCAGAATTCCTGCCGTGCCCCGGACCGGGTGGCGAGTCGCAGGTCGTACAGATGGGTGTCCTCAGGGGGCTCGGGCACGGGTTCCAGCCCGGACACCGACACGGTGACCGGATCCTGTTCCGGGCCCGGGCCGCGGCACAGCAGCAGACTTCCGGTCTCCAGGATGCCGATGCCGTCCTCACTGAGCGTCGGGACCTGCCACGCGAGGGCTTCCGGCTCCACCGCCAACACTTTCGGGGGAAAGCCGAAGGGGTTCACCGGCGCCGCGTTCAGAAACGGATGGGTGGTGGTGAACACGGGGCTGCCGCCGCCCGTCAGCCGGTAGAGCGGACGACCGGAGCGCAGGGGCCGGGCAACGTACGCCACTGTGGAGACGCCGTCCCGGGTCAGTACGGTGTCTCCGCGCTTCACGTCCCGCAACGGGACGGCGCGGCCGGCTTCGTTCAGCACCTGGGTGTCGCCGGTGAAACAGGAGCCTCCCGGCGGTCGGCGGTAGCGCGTACCTGGCTGACTGTTCGCGGTGAACTCGTAGCAATTGCCGTTGGGCATCGAGGCGGCCATGCCGCCGCCCGTCGGGATGTACGTCGTCTGGGCGATCGGGCCCGCGCACTCGTTCCGGATGTCGGCGAGATCGACGTTCGGCTTGTCCCGCAGCTCTTCCGCATACGTGCGCCAGCCCTGCCGGTTGACCGTGGCGGGAATCGGCAGCCCCGCGGCCGCGAGCTCATCGATCAATGTGTCCACCTCGGCGTCCGACGCGCCCAGGGCGATGTACTTGGCGTACTGGTTGAACATCTCCCAGTCCGGGCTGGTCCACATACCCGCCTGGTACCACAGCTGCCGGTTGAGCACGTTGCTCAGCAACGAGTCGTGGAACTGCTGCTTGGCGGTGTCGGGGTTCACCTGTTGCAGCAGGGTGGTGAGGGGTGTGTACGCGACCGCCAGGACCTTCGCATAGGCGCGCGAGGAGCGTGCGCGCAGGTCGGCGTTGAAGGACGCGACATCGCCGTTGATCTTGTCGGTCAGCATCTGGCCGCGGATGTCGCTGCCCAACTCGGCGATGGCCTGGCACAGTACCGCGACCGAGAAATCAATCCACCATGACGGGCCAAGGCCCGTGTCGGTCACCAGCGACAGCAGCGAGTCGGGCTGCCAATTGGGGAAGAACACGCTTCGGAACGCCGGGCCGGTACCGAACATCTGCGAGTAGTTCCCGGGCAGAGCGCTCTGCGTCTTGTTGACGTAGAGGGTGTGCAGACGCCGACCGGCGCTGTAGTCGGGCATCAGGTTGACGATGGATTCGATGACCGGGTCAACGGCTCCCGACAGTGTGACGGCCGGAGGTGATACGGCGATGAACATCAGACGGCTCTCCCTGCGCTTCTTGTCCGACAGCGGGGTCGAGCCGGCCGGAGCCGGCTCGACCGGTACGCTCAGCCCGCCGTGGCGAAGCCCTTGGCCACCATGGGACCGTCCACGAACTCTGTGATCGGATCCGGCGCCGGCTGCGGCGGATCGATCAGGTTCCAGATGAACTGGACCAGCGTGATGATGATGCCGACGACGGCCAGTGCCAGACCGGCAGGCCCTGCCCAGGCGAAGCTCATCAGCTCGAACCCGATCAGGGCGACAGTCATCAGACCGACGAAGGCGTTCAGCGCTTCGAACACGATGTTCCGTACGTCGCCCGACTTGATGGCGTCGTACAGCATGAACGCCGACAGCACCAGGCCGCAGACGGCCATGGCGGGGCCGATGCGCCGGGCCATGAACTCCGCCGAGTTCTCGCCGAAGATGGCCACGAAGGCCTTGCCGACCGGGCCTTCGGGCACGACCTTTCCACCCTCCTTGAACCAGGAGGCGAGGTCACCGGCGAAGGTGCGGAACGCGCCACCGTGACCGCCCAGGGAGAAGTTCTCCAGAAAACGGCCCACGCCCAGGGACATCATCTTCTCGATGCCCTTCACGAGGATCGCCAGGGCGAGGACGCCCAGGTTGACCTCTGTCGTGATCTGTTTGGGCGTCTGCGGGTTCTTGCTGTCCTGGGCGATCGTGTAGATGAGGTAACCCGCCGTTGCGCCGTAGAACATCATGCTCAGCAGGCCGCCGACCTTTCCCTTGGTCGTCAGGTCACTCCACGCTTCGTACTGGGCTCCCTGGAGCTGCTGGCCGATGAGGGCCTGCGCCTGCGGGTCCTGTGCGAGCTGCTGCAGCGGCTTGTTCAGCTGGTAGGCGCTCATGGCCGCCGCGATGCCGTCCACCAGGAGTGCGATCTGGTCGGCGGTGGTGACCAGGGTGCTCATGAGCTCCTGGTTCTCCTTGGCAGCCTGCTGCTGGACCTCGTCCATGATCGTCGGGTCGACCTTGCCCGCGATGGCGTTCTCGATCAGCGCCTGGAGATACGGTTTGAGGTCGTCCGACCACCGGGACTTCGAGTAGGTCACCCCGAGCAGCGCCGCGTAGGCGATGGTCATGAAGCGTTGGCCGTAGTCCTTGTCCGGCGCGAGAACCTGGAGCTTGACGTACCACTCGTACATGCGGGACTTGACGTTGTCGAACTCCTTGCTCGCGACCTGGATCTGCCAGGTGAGCAGATTGGCGTCGTCGGACAGCCAGTTGAAGTAGTCCAAGGCCCATTTCTCGGGGTCGTCCTGCAGATACGCCTGCATCTGCGGGACTCCGTCGCGATAGCCCTGGATGTACAGGGCGTTGCTCGCCTCCTGGTACGCAGGGCCGGCCGTCTGGCTCTTGCCCATGTCCTGCCAGACGGTCTGCATGGTCTGGGGCTGGATCCTCTTGATCAGATCCCTGTACTGCGGGTTGGTGCCCAGGTTGTCGTAGAGCATCTGCCCCGTTCCGAGGACGGCATAGTCCTTGAAGTACTGCGTGGAGTTCGCGAACACCTGCTGCACGCCGGGAGGCAGATAGTACGGGTGGCCGTAGATACCATCGACCCACTTCTGGTCCAGGGCATTGACCAGGCACTTGTTGAAGTAGCCGCCGCAGGTGGTCTGGGCGAAGTCGACCGTGAACTGTTTGCCCTTGTCATCGGTGACGACCTGGATCGACGAGATGTTGTCCAGGTCCTGCAATGACATCGTGGTCGAGGGCATGGCTTCGGCAAAGGCCGACGGCCGGCTCTCGTGAGCGGCGCGGAACACGGCGGCGCGGGGCTCGGGCAGCTCCGGCGCCGTGGCGCCGCGCCAGTCGTAGTCGTTGCCGTCGTCATCGGTCAGGGTGCCGGAGAACGTCTGGGACCCCGAGACCAGGACGATGCTGAACGCGTTCTGACGGAAGGGCGGCTGGAACTGCGCGACCATCTCCAGCCACGTTTCACCCTTGGCGCGATCGACCTTGGTCACGCGCGTGCGATCGCTGACGTTGTCGGAGCCGAGCAGGTAGGTGATCTTGAGCTCGCCGCTCACCCATTCGGACTTGATGGTGAAGTCCTCCCAGGGGAGGAACGGTGCCGCCGGGTCGGCCTTGAGGTGTCGCTGTGTGTGGTACACCTGCTCCAACGCCGCACCACGCAGGGCCTGAGGCTTCCCGCCGCCCGTGGACATCGTGCCGACGAACGCGTTCCCGCACTCCGTCAGGTTGAGCCGCGCCTGGAACGTGGGATCGCCGACTTTGCCCCGCATCAGCAGCGCGTGGTTGGGGCCGTGGTAATCCACTGTGTGGATGTGGTTCCCGTCATGGGTGATCATGTCCCGCATCACGGCGAGTCGGCCGTGGGGCACCCACTCCTCACCGTCGTACACCTCGGTGTCGTAGATGCGGCCATGAGCGACGCGGCAGTCACTCAGATCGTAGGTTATGGGGCGACTCAAGGGCATGGCTGACCGCCTTAGTGGTCGTCGGCAGCGCAGGAGCGCGCGGATCGTACCGGCGCAAGCGCAGCCCCAGCCCACGAGAGGACCGTGCACGACGCACTTGGCCAACACGTACTTGCGTTCAGTTTTGGGCGATCGCAGCCGGCCGGGCAAAAGGTGGGCGCCCACTCGGGTGAACACCTGGAGTCGGTACTTCGACAAGACCACTCAGCGACACTCCGCCGAGCGCCCTTCCAGCAGCTCCCGCCCCCGTTCGTTGTGGGCGAGCGAGGCGGCGCGCTCGAACTCGGCGCAGGCCTCGGCCGTGCGTCCCAGGCGGGCCAGCAGGTCGCCGCGGAACACATCTGCAGGTGTTGTCATGGCCGTCATCCTGCCTGCCACCACTGACATTGCCCGATGCTGCGGGACGGAAGAACGACCGGGAAGAAGACGGGGGGCGGGGCGGAGGCCGCGCAGCGCCCAGCCGCACATCTCAGCGCGAGCAAGCGCACGTAGCACCCTGGACGCGATCTTTCGGTGACGCCCGTGAGCGGGCGCATGTGACTGAGCGCCCCAGTTGGCACTGCTCGCCAAGTACGTTGCTCAGTTCGGCGAGAAGACGGGCGACGTACACGTCGCCGGAGCGGTCGGGCCCATCAGGAGTGGCTCCAGGCGTCTGCGTCCCAGTAGCCGTCGTGGCGGACGCAGCCGCCGTCGGCGACGACCAGTCCCTCGCCGGTACGTCGGCCGGGGCTCAGCGACAGCGCGACGCCGTGGTCGTCGGTGGTGTGGATCTCTTGCAGGCCGGTCGCCTTGTCGGTGACCGGGTCGGTCCCCGGCTCCGTCGTCACCTTCCATCCCCGCTCGGACCACCGCCTGCGAAGGTCGGCGACCGCCGCGCGATACCCGGCGTCGCCGTCCTTGAAATCCGGGGCCCAGGAGACGGACGGCTGGTCCCGGTGGGTGTCATCCCGGTCGACACCGAGGTCGTCCACGCATGATGCGCTGTCCGTGGACTTTCCCAGGATCACGGAGTCCGGATCCGAGCCCAGGAAGAGAACCGTGTCCTCGCCGGCGGCCTGCGTGTCGTGTACGTGCTCCAGGAACTGCGCCTCGGAACGGACTGGACCACCCGCCACGGCGTTGCAGCCCACGAGCAGGGACACCGCAACGGGCCCGGCAACGGACAGCCCCAGGACCCTGACCCGGCGGCGGAAAGCGGACGCCGCGGGAGCGGCGGAAGGAGTCGGCGTCATGAAGCCATCCGAACACCGCCACCCAGGCCGACGACACCGTCGCCCTACTCAGTCCCGTACTCACTCTTACTCAGAAGGGCCAGGGTGCCCGGAGAGCCCTCATGGCCTCTCTGAGGCTCTGAGCACCTATCTGGCGAACGGTGCCAACTTGGGCGCTAGTCGCAGCGCAGCGGCGAGCACTCGCAAGCAAGTAGGTAGCGCGGCGCGTATACCGTGCGGGATACTACGGGCATGGCTGAAACCACTGTCAAGGTCGACACGAGCACCAGGGACATCCTGCAAGGCCTCGCCGCCGCCGAAGGTCTGTCTGTAAAGGCCTACCTCGCCAAGCTGGCGGGGGAGAAAGAGCAGGAGCGGGCACTGCAGACGGCGACCGCCGCTTTCCGCCGGGTGATCAGCGAGCCCGGCGTCATGGACGCCTTCGATGCCGAGTTCGGTGGGCTGCCGTCCGCCGCGCACGACACCTCGCGGGCGGCCTGACCTGTGCCTCCCATCGTGCACGTCGACTACCGGTGGTTCCTCGAGCGCCAGGAGGAGATCCTCCGGGACGACCTGACCGTCAACGACTTCTCGGTCCTCGTCGGCATGGCCCAGCGCCAATGGGTCGACCCGCCCCGGCATGATCAGCACCATCCCGACGCCTTCTGGCGGGCTGCAGTCCTGCTGGAGGAGTGCGTGCTGCTGCGCCCACTCCCGGCCCGCAATGAGGTGTACGGATACGGCGTCGCCATCGCCTACCTCGAGGCCTCCGGAGAACGCGTGGACACGAAGTTTGAGCTCTGGCGGGAACTGATCTACGACATCCGGGGGCTGCGGCTGGACTCGTACGGCATCGCCGAGAGGCTGCGTTCCTGGCGCCAGGCCTGACCCTGAACAGCGCTGCGCATTTCACGGAGGATCGACGGTTGCTCGCTCGGCGGACCGGGATGCCGTCGAGCCGGCCGGAGCCGAGCCGTCGCCGTACTCCCGCCGCCGCGGACGCGGGGTGCGAGGAGACCGTTCCGCCCGGGGGTGGCCGAGGGGGAGCAGCAGCTGCCGCGATGCGGCTGAGCCCGTCGTTGGCGCTCCGCTCAGCGCTCCACCGCATTGGTGGCCCGTCCGGCGAAGTCGCTGGCACCCCGCCGGGGAGCGCCCGAACGGGGTCTCGAAATTGCCATGGGCCCTGGGTGCTCGACTCGCTGGGCCATTCACCGGACACCCACCTGGGCTGCGCCCAAAGAGAGTGGTTGATCACCAGCAGCAGCCACCGAGGCACGATCTGGTCCGCACGACGAGACCCTGGACCGCACGACGGACGGCTCCGGTCCGATCGCCGACCAGAAGCTGGGGGAGCTCAAGGAGCTCGACGCCGGCCTCGGCGAGCGCATCCCCACGTTCGGGGAGGTGCTGGACGCCGTCGGGCCGACGCTGCCGATCCAGGCGGAGATCAAGGATGTGGCCGCCGCCCGGTCGCTGGCCAAGGTGCTCACCGACCAGGACCTGCTGGACCGGGTCTCGGTGCTGTCGTTCCACGACGCGGCGCTGATCGAGATCCACCACGTGCTGCCGCGGGCCCGCACCGTGCTGGTGGCGGGGCCCAGTGCGCACCGCGACACCTTCGTCGGCCGTGCCCAGAAGGTCGGTTTCACCCTGGTCAGCGTGGAGCTGTGCCAGCTCCATCCAGGTCGGCCAGACCTTCCTCTTGACCGAGGTGGCCCACGCGCACCGCGTCGGCGAAGCCGGGACTGTGCGCGGCAAACTCGTGCTACTCGTGGACTGACCGGTCTTCACGATGGAAGGGGCAGTTGTAGCCTGAATGCGCCGGTCTCGAGCAGTGACCGTGCACTGTAGTTGGGCAGGTTGCGGAATCGAGCGCGGATCCACGGAGGTGTTCGAGGCGGCCGTTGACCGCCTGCGTGGGACCGTTGGACGTACCGGGACGGTCGAAGTAGGCCAGCACATCGGCGGCTCGCTTCTTCAGGCCTGGCCGAGCGGAACGATCTCGGCCAGGGCGCGAACGCCGCGGCCGATGGACGCGTTGAGGGTGGCCTTGATGGCGATTCTTGAAAACGGCTCTGGCCGCAGTTCCGTGATCCGGCTTGATCGTCAAGACCTGAAGGGCGGCTCCGTCCAGGGATGCCCTTCTGGTGAGCTGCTTGTTGGCCGTCCGGCCATCACGTAGTCGTGATACTCGTCCTGGACCACACCGGCGTTCACCCACCTTCCGCGTACTGCTCCGGTGACGTCTTCGGCGGCTGTGAGGCCGGCGCCGTCAGGCGGGTGAGCGGTTGGAAACCGTTCCGTTGCCCTCCCAGACGTTCGTGTTTCTCGCCTCCGTGGGCATTGCCCAACTCTCACCGACTGCCGCCATGTACTCCTGGGCCGCTGCTGTGCCGCTGTCCGTTGCAGCGGACCGTCTTGCCCACCGGTGGGGCAGTTGAAGCCCCTGGCCGCACCTACCTGCTGCTCCTGCTGCTCCGGGGCGACAGCTGGGGGCATCGGCTATTGGGGGCAACTGCGGGCGTCGTGCGGCGGGCCGAGTGGAGCTCGGGCATACATTGGGCAGGCATGAGCCACGTTCCGTCAGATCAGGTCCTCGGCCCAGGACGGCGCGGCGCCCTCTCCGGGCTCGTCGGCGTGGCGGGGGCCGCGCTGCTGGCCGCGGGCTGCACCGGCACGGAGGCCTCCTCCGAGCAGGTTCCCGCCTCGGGGACGGCCTCCCCCTCGGCAGGCGGGCCCACGCCGGGGGCGATGACCCTGTTCAGTAACCCGGAGCTCAACTTCAACGGCCTCCTGGCGCTCGGCGGGTCCGACCAGGGCAGCGGCGACGTGGGCGAGGTGCTCACGGCTGTGAACGCGATCAACAAGGCCGGTCCGTCAGCACAGGTGTACGTCGAGACCTTCAGGAAGCTCGGCGACCGTCTGATGAAAGCGCCCGAGGGGGCGGGAAACCCGACAGGGAGACCGCACGCTTCCGGGCGCTGAGAGCTTCGCAGTACTACTCCCAGGCGCTCTTCTTCGTCCTCGGCTCCAAGGACCCGGGCAGCGAGGAGCAGCTGTACAAGGCCTGCCGTGCCGCCTGGGACACCTTCTGCAAGCTGTGCGACCCGGCACCGGTGACAGCAAGTGTTCCGTACGGGAGGACTCCGCTGCCCGTGTGGCTGTTCCGCCCCGACGCATCAGGACACCGGCGCCCCACCGTCATCCTTACCAACGGCAGCGATGGACAGAACGTCGACATGTGGACGTACGGTGTCTCCGCCGCGCTGGCCCGGGACTGGAATGCCCTCGTCTACGAGGGGCCTGGCCAGGGACAGATGATCTTCCTGGACCAGGTGGTGTTCAGCGCTCGCTGGGAGACGGTTGTGACGCCGCTCGTCGACTGGCTGACCGCCCGTTCTGACGTGGACGCGGACAAAATCGCTCTCACCGGGCTGAGCATGGGGGGCGACTTGGCTCCCCGGGCCGCGGCCTTCGAACAGCGGATCGCAGCAGTGGTCGCGATGCCCGGCTGCCTGGATCCGTGGCTGGGCTTCGGGGAGCTCCGGAAGATTCTCACTCCCGACAAACAAGAGACCAACAACGTCTGGAACAAGGAGGTTGCCCCACATCTGTCGTCCGCTGAGGCGGCGACCGTGAAGAAACGCTTCGAACCCTTCTCCGCGCCGGCGATGCTCGCCGCTCGCCAAGGCAGACTGTTCACCGATTTCTACACTCCCGCCAAGCTCATCAAGTCGCTGGACATCACAGACGTCGTGGGTCGCATCAAGGCACCCACGCTGGTCCTCGACTACGACTTCGAACAGTTCTACCCAGGCCAGCCGCACGAGATGTTCGACAAGCTGACGGCCCCGAAGGAATACGTGAAGCTCACCGCAGCGACCGGCGCGCAGCTGCACTGCTCGCCGATGGCGCCCAGGCAGCACTGCGAGGTGGTCTTCGACTGGCTGCAGCAGACACTTCAGGGCGGCTGACCCACTGCTACTCCAGCCTGACCTCTGTATCTGACTACATCGCCGAGCATGCCGACGACTTCGTGCAGCGCTGGCAGGCAACTGGCCCGCCACCATGCAAAGGGACGGCAGTGAGGGCGCGCAGCGGATGGAGGCCCTCCCCGTTGAGGACGGCGCGCTCGGCGGAGTGCTGGCCCACTACTCGATGATCCACACCCCTCCTGGGGAACTCCCCGCGCTGCTTGCCGAGTAAGCGCGTGTGCTGGCACCAGGGGGCCTGCTCCTGGTCTCGTTCTTCGCGACCGTCTCGCCCGAGCCGGTCTGCTTCGACCACAAGGTGACGCCCGCCTATAGCCGGCCGGCGGACCGGTTCGCCGACCTGCTGGCCGGGGCTGGGCTCGTAAGATCCGCCCGGCTGCACGACCCGGCATCCGAGCGGGGCTTCCTCGACGCCCACTTGGAGGCCGTTTCTTATGGTGCCAACGGGACCTTGAGTGGTTCGTGGGAGACCTGGTTGACCGGTTGGTTCCAGACGAGTTGTGGATGCTGTTCCGGCGCGTGGTGCCACCTTGCTGTCGGCGACGGCTGAAAAGTGATCCAGAACCTGAAAAGTGGACCAGTAGCGACGATCACGCGAATCCACCTTAGAACCCAAGCGTCGGCAGTGGCTCACAATTCAGCCGTCGCCGACAGCCTTGCAATGGGGGACTCCACGACCGGTAGCGGCTGGGCCCGAACCGCCCTGGCCGCGTGGCGATCGGCTCGAACGGGGAGCCTTCTCGCCCTTTTCTGCCAGGTCCGCCCAGGAGAGCGGCGCAGCGTGGACACCTCGACGAGGACACGGTGCACGGCGTCTGAGCGGGGCCGCACTGCTTGCCAGAACCGGGACCTGCCGGATCGCGGCTATTCGTGTGGGCCGATGACACCGAGGGTCTGTGCGCATCCGCCGAGCCGTGGGCCGGCCTGCTGCGCGACTGCCGCAGGCGCGGCATGCGCGACCCCGCAGGTCGGCATGGCTCGGGCAGTTCGGAGCCAGCCGCGGGACGTGGCAGCGCAAGGCCGGGGAGGGAGTCGGCCGCGACCGGCGTCGCCACCCTCCGCCAGGTCTCCCGCGGCTACTGCCCGGCCTGCAGGCGCGGTGGCGCCGCCCACCCCAGTCGTTGAGGACGGGGAGCGGGAACGCAAGCACGGGAGGGCCGAGGCAGACCTCGAGGACGTCCTCGCCGGGTTCGCCGGGTTCGCCGGGTTCGGCAACGGGCCTGCCCCTCACCGGGGCAACCGCCGACGACCGCCGCTGTTCAGGCGACGAGAAGGCAGGCGAACAATCTCAGCTCAAGCCGGGCGGCGCCGCCTTGCCACGGCCGTTGTCCGGCTCTGCACCCGCCGGGCGAACCGTTTCTTCCACTCCCCGCCGCGGCGACTTCTTCCCCACAGCCATCGCAGCAGCCGCACGAGCCAGCTGCGCTTGCACCTGCTCGAACGCCCGCGACGCTGACCGCTTCCGCTTATGACTTCCGCTCATACACGTTCAACGCCCCACCGCCCGGTTCGTAACCGCAATACCCCCAAATGGAGCACGCAACTACGGCCCCAGCAGCGTCATGCGACGCCCACCGAAGGACGAACCCACCTGAACCGGGGCCGAGCCTGTGATGATCGGACGGCGGCGTCACCCTGGTAGAGCGTTTGTTCTTGGCGGAGTAGGCGCCTGCCCTGGTTTGCGTTTGTTCGGATGTTTCCTCGGCCGGGCGTGGATGGCTGTGGGGCTGCTTCTGGGTGTCGGGCTTGGCGGCTTTTTCGTCGGGAGGAGGGCCGCTTTGTCGAACTCGCGCTGTTGGAAAGCCGTGATGAGGGCTTGCAAGTCTTGGCCGGTGATGGACTGGCCGCTGGCGCCGGGGTACGGCTCGTCGCGGCTCCGACGTTGTCAGTGCGGTGGGTAACCGTTGCAGGTGTCGCCGCGGTGTTAGCCGTCGTCCAGGTGGTCGCCGCTGTGGTCTATACCCGTCTGCGGAAACGAGGCTGGGACGCTTGAGCGTAACCGAGGACGCGACGGGCTGTTGTCGCAGGTAGGCCACGGGGGTATGGCGGGCAGGTCATCGTGTTGATGTTCTCCCTGACCCCACTGGCCAGCGAAACCGACGTGACGTCTCCGTCCGGCTCGCTGAAGACGTGGGCCGAGAGGTTGCGCCCGGGGACGGTCAGGCATCAGCCGCGGGGAACCCGGCCGATGACTGACACTCGCTGACTCTGGAGGCCGACGCCCTCGCGAACGGCTCACTAGCGGGGGATTTTCGAGGTGCGCTCGGGGTGGGCGGCGGTGATGTAGCGCATGGCGGTGCTGTCGCTGGTGCCGAAGACACGCATGAGACGGAGGGGGTCTGTGGTCTCCCGGGCCTCAAAGAGGATGCGGTCCTGGCGGACCTGCTGCAGCGTCAGTGCCTGTTTGCGATCCCGGCTAGGCAGGAGCCGCAGTACCCTAGTCCACACCGGGATGGGGCTTGCGTCCCCTTCCAGGGTGCCGGGGGGCAGAATGCTTGATCAGGCATTGATGGCACTGGCTTCGGCGGCCGGGGTGGCCGTGGCGCAGGCGGCCGGGACGGACGCTTGGCAGAGCGTACGAGAGCGGGTGACCCGTCTCTTCGGCCGTGATCCCGCTTCAAGCGCTGCCGAGCAAGCGACTCGGGAGCGGCTGGACCGGACAGCGGCCCAACTGGAAGGTGCTACGCCCGAGGCAGTTGAGCGTGTCCGCAACGCAGCCGCCGCTGCATGGGAAACACGCTTCCAGGACCTTCTGGAAGAGTTGGACGAGGCCGACCGCAACCGGACGGCCACCCGGCTGCGAGAGCTGGTGGCCTTTACTCAGCGCTCCGTCAGCGGCGTTGCGACCGGTGACGAGGGCATCGCCATTGGCGGCAATGCGCACGTCCAAGCCGAGAACCAGTCGGTGGCTGCTTTGAAGATGGGCGATGTAACCATCGGAAACCCTCCGATGCCGGGTCCGGACAAGGACTGACCGCACCCGGCACATCTCCCACTGCTCATGTCAAGGCACACACGGCGATCGTTGCGCAGCAGCACGGGGTCGCGGTGGGGCAGATGAACATCGGCAAGGTGGAGCAACACCTGACCCAGCGGCCGCCGGTGACGTGGCCTCACCGCACCGGGGACCTGATGCCGCAGCAGGCTGACCATTTCCAGCCCCGCGTGTTGTCGGAGGACTTGGCCGCAGCGGCCGTCGGAGGCCAGACCGTCGTACTTGCCGATGCCCCTGGCAGCAAGGCCTGGGAGGACTTGGCACAGGAGGCCGAGAGGAAGCTGGACTCTGTCTTTTACGAGAGTACTGACGTCACTGCCTGGAGAGTCGCCGCGAAGGATGGGGTGGGCAAGACGCAGCTGGCCGCTCACCACGCCCGCGCTGCATTACGGGATGGCAGCGTGGACCTCCTGATGTGGGTGTCTGCTGGCAGACTCACGTTCACGGGGGAGATGGGGCGGGGCGGGCTCACTGCCCTTGAGCGGAAGATTGCCAGGTTCTACAGCCAGGCCGGCGTAGAGCTAGTCGGCGCCGATCCGGCATATCCCACCCGCGCGCTTGAGCGATTCCTGCTCTGGGCAGAGACCACCGACCGGCGATGGCTCCTGGTCCTGGACGACGTCGCTCTCCCATCCGACGTCGTTGGTTGGTTGCCTCCGCACAATCCGCACGGCTCCACGATCATCACGGCCCGGCGCTGGGACAATGCGCTTGGCCCGGGCCAACTCCGAATCGACGTCGGCGGCTACACCCCTGACGAAGCAGCGTCATACCTGACCAACGTGCTCAACGCCCACAACCGTCAGGACGATCCCACCGACATCATGCAACTCGGCGCCGATCTGGAGTACCGCCCGGTTGCACTGGCGCGGGCCGCCGCCTACCTCGTCGAGAAACATGTGGACTGCGCCGCCTACTGTGCCAAGTTGAAGAGGCTCACCCTGCCCGAACGGCTCTTGGGCCCGGATCACGAGACCGCCATCAACACGCGGATATACCGTCTGGATATGAAACGGCGTTCCACCAGTCTCCGCTTGGCTTTCGACTTGACTTCGAACGATGTCACCTCGGGCAAGGCCACACACTATCGCGAAAAGGCCACGCACTCCTACCGCGAAATCACGGCTACCTACGCGGACCTGCTCTCCGACGTTCTGATCAAGTATGGGCCCGACCATCCCACCATGCTCACCGCGCGGCGTGACTTTGCGCGGGCTCTCGATGATGTAGGAAAGACAGCCGGCGCCGAACGGATCCTCGAGGAACTGGTACCTCAGTTGGAAGAGCTGGACGAACCGGGCGGCTTCTGCGCCGCCCAGGCCCGCCAACTGCTAGCGCGAATTCGAGGAGGGGAGCCTCCGTCTGCATATTAGGGAACTGGCGAGATCGTTCCGCTGATGGTCACAGTGCCTGTTGCCCCACCAAGCACGCCGCCTTGGAAGATTCCACTTCCTGCAAGGGTGACAGCTCCATTAGCTGACACCGGTGAACCGGGCGTGTCGGTGCTGAGGGCAAGAGGGAGATCGGAATCTTCGTCGAAGAGAGGAAGGTCGATGCTGTGGTCGAAGTGGAGCGTGATGGGGATCTTTATGCTGCCGTTTGCGTAAAGGCCAGATCCACCACCGATCTTCGTTACGGTAGTCACGTTCTTCCCGATCGGCGTATCGAACGGCGGGGTAGCGATCGCCGGGAAGGAGGTAATGGCTATGAAGGTGCGCTGCCCGTTGAGGACTAAGCCAAGTACGATGCCAGCCCCATAGGGGCCAGGTGCTCTACTGTCTGTCGTGGTGATCGTGGCGGTACCGGTGAAGGTCGCTTCGAGGGGTGGCGGTGGAGGAGGCGGCGGCGGATTGTCTCGTAGACAATCGACAAGACGATTGCGCGCCGCCAGAATCTGCCGGTTCAGTGCTTTGATCTGTGCTGCCAGCGTAGCCTTCTCGCTGGTCGGCGCGTTACGAAGCTCCTCTTGGAGGTCGTTCCGCTCCTGCTCCATTTCCGCGATGCTCTCAGCCAAGGGTTGACAGACGACAGGTATACCCATAGGGGCCCTCCCTAGCGCTATTACTCACGTCAGGCGCCAACCGTAGGAATCCTCAGCGGAGCGCTTGTCTCCCCTGGAGGGGTGATCCGAAGCATCTAACCATCAACTTCCCCGTCACATAAGAGAAGTTGTGTGATTTTTACAATGGAGGAACTCGGTTCCGCATTTCGGAGGCTGGGGTGAAAAGGTGGGAATGAGGTGACGGCAGCGGTGACGGCCGTTGGATCGTCAGAGCCCGTCGGGGACACGTCTTCTGGAACTGGATTGAATGCGGTTATAGGAAAATGATCTACCCCTCAGTGGAACCGCGTACTACGCTCAGCATCGCTGACGGTTCCGCAGGCTGCGGCCTGACGCGGATCCGCAGCCGGCTCCGGCGGGGGGATTTGGAGAGCCGAACGCGTCGGCTGGGTCAGACGGCGAGACATCAGGGTGATCGCCGCCCAGGTGATCAGAGCCTCGCTGTGCTGTGGGAGGCGCTCATAGTCGCGGACCAGCCGACGCGCGTGCCTGATCCATCCCAGGCTCCGCTCCACAACCCAACGCCGGGGAAGGACGACGAACCCGGTCGCGTCCTTCGGCCGGGACACCGTGCGGACGGTGAGGTGCAGGAAGTCCTTCGCCCAGTCGACCAGCTGGTCGGCGTAGGCCGAATCTGCCCAGACCGCGGTGAGTTCGGGGTGCATCAGCCGCAGACGGAAGAGGACCTCGCGTCCGGCGTCGCGGTCCTGGACGTCCGCCGGGGTGACCATGACCAGCAGCGGCAACCCCTTCGTATCCACGACCAGGTGTCTCTTCCTCCCGTTGATCTTTTTGCCTGCGTCGTAGCCGCGGCTGTTTCGGCCGACGGTCTCCGCGGCCTTCACGGACTGGGAGTCGATGACGATCGCGACGGCGTGCGGAGCGCGGCCCATGCCTTGGCGGATCTTCCGGCGCAGTTGGTCGCGGATGACGTTCAGGACGCCGGCGGCGCCCCACTTGGCCAGGATTCCGTAGACCGTGCGCCATGGCGGGAAGTCACGTGGCAAGGCCCGGTATTTGCAGCCCGAGTCGACCAGGTGGCGGATGGCGTCCACGATGTCGCGGCGCGGCCACTTCTCCGGCCGGCCGCCCTGCGGGGTCCGGCAGGCCGGTGTGGGCAGCAGGGGTTCGAGCAGGGCCCATTCAGCGACGGTGGTGTCGGAGGGGTAGGTGCGTCGGCGCACGGTTTCACCTTGAGTTCGATCACGAAGGGTTTCAGGCGGCGGCCAGCAGGTCGAGTGTCGATTCGACGGCGGCGAGCTGGGTGACCACGTAGGCGATCCACTTGTCTGTGGGGTGCAGGGCCGCGTGCGGGGCGATGGTGCCGGTCATGAGCTGGCGTACCTCGACGAGTTTTTCGTGGATCTCGGCGATCCCGTACTTGCGCAGCACTTCGGGGTCGCCGCTGAAGCGGTAGCCGTCGGCCAGTGTCCATACGGTCGGTGGCCAGCCCTTTTCTGCAGCCTGGTCGCGCAGCATTGCCAGCCCGGCGCGGACTTGGCCATGGGTCAGCTCGGTGGCCCGCATCAACTGCGGCAGTGTCAGGCCGACGCCCTGGGCCTCGAAGAGCACCGTGCGGATGCGGTCGGCGTGGGAACGGGCCGCATCGCCCTTCCGCCGCGGTCGGCTCTTGCGGCGCTTGGCTTTGCGGGTCACGGCTACTGGCCCCTGATCAGCCGCTCAAGCTCGGCGTCCAGGTCCACCTGGCCGGTGTCCACGGCCTGCTCCACCCACTCCAGCGTCGCCTTCACCCTGCCCACATTCTCGTGCACAACCGCACGTTCCTCCTCCGACAACTGCCGGTCCCGCAGGCGCGGGACGACCCGGCCGACCGTCGCGACGAACGCGCTACCGGCCCTGACCGATGTCTCCGTCCGCATCGCGCACACCCGTTGCAGGACGGTCGGCCAACAGTCCGTCAGTGCCCAGGCAGTCGTGGCGGTCACGGAGGCCGCACTTGACGTGGGAGAGCACCTGGAACCAACCGTCACCGCCGTAGGACACACAGTGAGGTTGAAGCATCAACCGGGGCTCCGGAGAAGGTGCATGCCACGTTGGGCGGCACGGCCGTCCACCGGCGTACTCAGCACGCCGGTGGACGGCCAACCGGGGCCGTGGGGTGTCGGAGGTGATACTGGCCTTGACGGGACGCTCACCTCAGGTGCGGTCCCATGAGCTGGCATGCGAGCGAGCGTGTACTCCGTTACGGTGAAACAGGAAACCGAGAGGGACACACCAGATCGTTCCCGGTTCCATCATCCGTCCGCAGTGTTCAGGGCGTGGGGCAGCCGCCGATACCGGCCGAAGGGCGCATGCCCGTCACCACGAGCGGGAATCGCGGGGCCTTCTTCACAGACACCCCAGTCAAGGCGAGAACTGGCGATGGCCCATGCACGTGCGGGCAAGCACGGCACGAAAGGAGTGTCAGCATGGTTGTGACGGACCCCCACGTACCCGTTCCGGGCAGCGAACGCAAGCCGGCCCCCGACGCCCGACGTCTGGGCCCCGTCAATCCAGCCGAGCAGGTCATGGTGAGCGTGCAGGTTCGGCGGAAGGCCGGCGCGCCGCTGACCAACCTGGCGCAACTCGGCGCCACCCGGCCGCGGGACCGACAGCGTCCGAACCGCGCCGCTCAGGCCGACGAGCATGCAGCCGAGCCCGCCGACCTCAGGCTGGTCGAGCAGTTCGCCAAGCGGTACGGGCTGAAGAAGGTGGGTTTTGTTCCGCCCCGGACGCTCCAGTTCTCCGGCACAGCCGCGCAGATGAGTGAAGCGTTCGGCACGCAGCTGAACATGTACGAGCACGAGGGTGGCACCTACCGCGGTCGGGAAGGCCACGTCAGCGTTCCGCGTCACCTGGTAGGTGTGGTGGAACGGGTGTCCGGCCTGACTACCCGTCGACTGGCCCGACCGCTGCTCCGCCAGCGGCTGAGGGATGCCACGAGCTTCCAGCCGAACAAGATCGCCCAGCTGTACGACTTCCCCTCCGGTTCCGACGGCAGTGGCGTGTGCATCGGCATCATCGAACTGGGCGGCGGACACAACCAGCAGGACCGCGACACGTTCTTCCAGGGAATCGGGCTGCCCACTCCGACCGTCGTCGACGTCTCGGTCGACGGAGCAACGAACGACTACGGCGCGGACCCGCGGGCCGACACCGAGGTAGCGCTCGACATCCAGATCCCCGGCGCCGTGGCCCCAGGCGCCACCATCGCCGTCTACTTCGCGCCCAACACCGAGCAGGGCTTCATCGACGCGATCAACACCGCGGTCTTCGACACCGACAACCATCCGTCGGTACTCTCCATCAGCTGGGGAGCGGCCGAGGACGCGGTCTGGACCGCGGCCGGCCTCAACGGCCTCGACGCGGCGTTCACCAATGCCGCCACGGCAGCCGTCTCGGTGCTCGCGGCGGCCGGCGACAACGGCAGCAACGACAGTGTTAGCGACCGGCTCGCGCACTGCGACTTCCCGGCCAGCGACCCGTTCGTGATCGCCTGTGGCGGAACCACACTGGAGACCGACTCGGTGGGACAGCCGAGCGAGGTCGTCTGGAACGACGGCTTCGGCGACGCCACCGGCGGCGGAATCAGCCTGGTATTCCCCATGCCGTCCTGGCAGACGGATGCGGGCCTGCCTGCCAACATCAACGACGGTACGACCTACGGCCGGGGCCTCCCGGACATCACCGGCGATGCCGACCCCAACACCGGCTATGACGTGGTCGTGCACGGCGACTGGACCGTGGTCGGCGGCACCAGCGCCGTCGCACCGCTGTACGCCGGTCTCTTCGCCCGCATCATCGGCCAGGTCGGCTATCCCCTCGGCTTCATCACGCCCTACCTGTACTCCGTCGGGGCCAACGGTTCGAACGTCTTCTACGACGTCACGACGGGCGACAACTCCGCAAGCCCAGCACCCGGTTATGCCGCCGGCGCGGGCTGGGACGCCTGCAGCGGCCTCGGCCGGATCGATGGGGCGCAATTGCTCAGCGTCGTCTGAGACACGACGTCGCCTTAGACACCGCAACCGTGCCGAGGCCGGGCTCCGTGAGCCCTGGCCTCGGCGCGCCCGTTCGCCCCGTGCGGCCGTCGTGCACGCCGCGGTCGAGGCGGTGATCCCCGCGGCGTTCCCACTGCGGGACCAACTGCCATGGCGGTCGGGTCCGTCGAGGGATGATGCGCTGCTGTGACGGGCGTTCGGCTGGTTCGAGCGCGGCTGGTACGGCGTCCGTCCCACTGAAGCCGGAGGGTATGCGGAGCCCGTCGAGAGGCTCAGTGATGTCCTGGCTGGTCGGGGGACGCCTGGATGCCATACCAGGAAATCTACGCATCTGGCGGGCCTGGCGCGCAGCTTGGCGATGCATCACAGTGTGGAGCCGGCCGGCGGCCCGCGGTCGTGACGACCGCGGTTGCCGGGCCTGTGGAGCAGACCTAGCGTGAAGGGGTGCGGTATTCCTGGTGATTTGCTCCATATGAAGAGACCGCATGCCTGTGACCGGTGGAGCTTCCCATGACCGCCCTCCTCACTGATCTCCTGCAGACTCTCGGACTGCTCGCCGTGCCCCCGCAGCCCGCGTCCGTGGACCTCCCGGCGGCGTCGGTGCTGCAATGGCCGATGGGCGGCGGCTCGCTCGACGAGGGCCAAGTCCGCTCCACCGACGGCTCGTTCGACCGTACGGCGGCGCCGAGGCCCCGCCTGTGCCTGTTTGCCGGACCGCGCACGACCCTCCGGCAGCTCGGTGCGCAGGCGCACGTCCTGCTCAGCACCATCTCCGCTCCCAGCCGCCCCGTGCCCGACGCGACGACCGTGACCCGTGGCCTGATCGCCTACCACGCCGACGACCTCGGCTTGGCCCATGTGCTGTCAGCCGCAGCCACCCCCGCGGACGCCGAGGCCTTCGCGAGCTGGGCTGTGGGACGCTGTCTACCCCTGCCCGTCGAGCTCGACACGGACGGCCCCACACCCCGGCTCGTCACCGACCTCGCTCTGTGGGGACAGCTCTCCCAGCAGTACGACGGGGCCTGGGACGCCCTTCTCGACTGGACGGTACGGCCCCTGCGCGTGCCCGTACCGGAGCAGGACGCGGAGTGGGCGCGGTCCCTGCTTTCGGCGGGCGCCGCCCTCACGGATGCCGCTGCCACCCTGCGGACCCGGTGGCTCACCAACCCGTCCGCCGAGGTCTACCGCGCGCTCGCCTTCCTCGCCCTGGCCGACCAGGCCCCGGCCGCCGAACGGGCCGACCTCGCCACGATGTTGGTGTCCTCCGCCTTTTCCTCGGACGAACTGGCCATGCTGGCCACGACGACGCCCGGTGCCGTCGTCCTGCGGGCGCTGTACCGGCGGCTCGCCGCCACGGCCGCCGACGGCACGCTCGACGAGGCGCGCCGTACGGCCGCGGGCGCCTCCGCCACGACACTCAACAAGGCGTTCGGCCTCAGCAGCAGCGGACCGGTCGACCTCACCCTGCAGTCACCGGCCGTCGTACCGCGCGAGCTGCCGGTCGCCGCAGCCTGGAAGGTGCGCCCCACACAGGCACACCCGGCCCGCGACGACAACGGCGAACCCGTCGGCGGCCGGCACGAACTGGTGCTGGGACGCGACTACGCGCTGGGCCGCTGGGTCACGGAGCCGATCAAGGGAACGAACTGGACCGGCCCCGACTACGTCGGCACGCCCGCGCTGAAGCACCCCCGCACCCCGTCCCTGAAGGCCGACGCGTTCCTCGCCGACCACCACGGCGAGCTCTTCGACACCGCCGACGACACCACCCGGGCCCGGCTCGAGGTGGTCGTGGCCATCGCTGACAACGAGGGGTACCTCGACGCGTCCCGGCTGCGCGACAGGGGCCTGCTCTCCTTCGGTATCCAGCAGTGGACGATGCACGTCGACAACGAACTCACCGTCCTGCTGTACGACCTCGCCCAGGAGTACCCGGACGACTACGACGCCCACTTCGGCCTGTACGGCCTCGTCGTCACCCGCACCCACGCCGCCGACACCGGGGCGACGCTCTCCGCCACCGCCGCGGAGGCCGTCCCCGGCGCGGCTCCCTCCCCGATGCCGCAGGAGGACAGCGATCACCGGCTCAGGTTCTTCGGCGGCTACCGCACCTCGGCCACCGACGTCCAGTTCCTCGACCCCGCCGACCCGACGGCGCACACCCCCTGGGCCGGACGCGGCCGTGCCGCCGGGCGCTGCTCGCTCGCCATCCGCCTGGCCCAGTACCGGACCGCCGCCCGGCGCTTCGACCGCATCAAGGCCGAGACACGCACCGTCGCCTTCAAGGTCGAGAAACGGACCCACACCATCGACCAGCTCTTCACCTCCGTGAAGGGCGCGGCCCTCCTGCTCGACGAGCACATCAACGCTCCCGGCGACATGCCCGGATTCGTGAGCGCGGCGATCGACAAGGTCACCAAGGCCAAGGTCACCCCCGCACACGACGCGCAGGGGGAGCTCACCCCGGAATGGTGCCGCGCCTTCGAGCTGGCCTATCCGACCGTGACCCACTACTGGGACCACGACCCGCGCATCGGGCGCATCGAGAAGAGGAACCTCGATGCCACGCCCGGCTCCTTCCACGGATGGTGACCCATGGACACACCCCGCACCACCGCCCTCGACGGGGCCGAACTGACCGACGGACTGCGCAGGCTGATCGCGGGCGGTCACCCCGAGGCCGTCTGGTCCGACACCGGCGACGAGGTCGTGGTCCACGCCGCCGACACGCAGGTGTCGCTCCGGGACGGGGCGCTCGTCGTCACCGTGCCGCTGGAGTGCGACGAGACCGGCCGGGGCGACGTGGTCGTCCTGCTCGCACTCGCCGGCCACGCCGAGCGGCCGGCCCTGGTCGCCGCAACCGAGGAACTCCCCACCGGAACACCGCTCCTCGTCGGCCGGTGGGGCACCGCCGTACAGGACGCGGTCTGGTCGGCCGTCCTGAGGCTCACGGCCGAACCCGTCACCGGGCTGGCCGTCACCGCCGACGGTCTCACCCTGCTCCATGACGCCGTGCTCCATGACGGCCCCTCCGACGGCATGCACGTCGCCCGCAGCACCTCCGCACCGCCCCAGGACCCCTCGTGATCACCGTCAGCGGGCTCGACCGCGAAGTCCTGGCCGTCGCGGGGGCGATCGGCCTGGTGCGCTCCGGGCAACTGGACGAGGGCTTCTTCGCCGACCCGCTCGCTCGTCTGCGGACGCTGCTCAGCGACCCCGACCAGCGGGCCGCGCTGCTGACCGCCCTCGACACGCTGCTCGAGCCCCGTCCCGAGGCAGGCCTTCCGCCTGGCATGACCCGCCATCCCCTCGTCACCGGATCGCACGGCACCATCTCCCTGTCCGTCACCCGCTCCGGACCGGCCGGATCGCCCACCGTCGTCCTCGGGCTGCACGCCACCGCCCGGCACGAGGGCACACAGGCGACGGTCGAGGTGGAGGTGCCGCTCGTCCGCGCCGAAAGCGGGGTCGACGTGGTGCTCGGCACCCCCGGGCATCCCGTGGCCGTGGGGGCGGGACTGCCCGTCGGCTGGCAGCGCCCCGACAAGCCGATCGGCCTCGACCGCATCGACCTGGCGGCGCTGATCGTGGCCGACGCGCCCGAGAACAGCCGGTTCGCCGTCACCCTCGCCGGTCTCGACGTCGGTAGCGGGCAGCCCGGCGACCTCGTGCTCGACACGGGGCAGCTCGCCGAGAGCGCCGCCCGAGCCGTCGTGGCGCTGCTGCAGGCCGCGCTCGCCCTGATCGGGCCGGGACCGGACGACGCCGTGGCCCGCCTCGTCGCGTGGCTTCCCGGCGTCCTGGGGCTCGCCGACGGCCTGACGCCGCTGCCCTTCTCCGACCTCGCCGGCGATCCGGCCGCCTTCCGCCGCTGGCTCGCCGGACTGGCCGCCACCACCACCCCGAGCGGCACGAACGGCCTCGGCACCTGGCTCGACTCCGTCGCCCAGCTCCTCGGCGGCGCCACGGTGACTCCCGCCGCGACGCCGCCCGACCGCGACCACCCCGTGGTCCTCCGGCTCGTGGACCCGACGGCCTCACCCGCCGGCCTCGGCGTCGCCGCGGAGGTGTGGCTGGAGACGCCCGCCCGGACCACCGAAGCCGAGCTGCACGCCGCCCTCGCCGTCACACTGCCCGGCCCCTTGGCGGTCATCGCCGCCCGCGCCGAACTCCTCGTCGTCCCGCTGGCCGGCACATCGCCCGCCCGGGTGCTCGGCACGGCCGAGATCGTCGTGGAGTCCACCGGTCCGCTGTGGCCGCGCACCGGCGACGACCAGGAACTGCGCGTCGGCAAGGCCCGTGCCGGCCTGCGCTACGACGGAATCCGCGTCCAGCCCGTCGTCGAACTCGACGACGTCCATCTGACGCTGCCCCATCTCGTGCAGACGCCCACCGACTTCCCGCTGCTCGATCTCACGCAGGCCCGGACCCTGGCCGCCGTCGCCCGGGACACCGTCCACACCTTCCTCACCGAGAAGGTCGGCGACGGCCCGTTCGCCGACGCCGTCATGACATTGCTCGGCCTCACCGGCACGCCCCTGCCCGACGACCTGCTCGGCGCCTTCGCCAACGACCCGGTGGGCGCCGTGCGCACCGCCCACCGCGCGGCCCTGGACGACGGCCGCTACCCCGACATGGTCCGCGCCCTGGCGACCCTGCTCGGCGCCACCGGCGACGCCGGACCCGTCCAGGTGACCGGCTCCGGAACGGCGGACGAACCCTGGCGGGTGGCCCTCACCGGTCTACCGGTGGTCAAGGACACCGAACTGACCATCGCGTTCGTGGCCTGGGACGTACCCGGCGGCGCGGACCACGAGCTCCACCTCGCACTGGCCCTCGGCGCACCGCCGGGGCCGGCCCGGCCCACCTGGTCCCTCGATGTGCGGATCGACCTCGCCGTCTTCCGTCTGCCGGCCAACGGCCCGGCCTCCACCGGCTTCCTGGGCGCCGTACGCTGCGCCACCGAACTGCTCCTGCCGCAGCCGCCGGACGCCGACGTCACCGCCGACACCCTGACCCTCGTCGCGACCTGGCGGGCCGGGGCGCCCCTGCACGTCGCCGGCCGGATCACCGGCGTGACCGTGACCGTCGACGGTACGCCGGTGGACCTGGGCACCCTGCCCTTCCCCGACGGACCCACCCCACCCGACGCCGCCGACGCATGGTGGAGCGCCGTACGCGCCCTGCTCACCCGTGCCGCCGACGCCTGGGGCGGGCCCGCCGCTTCCGCCGTCGCACGCCTGACCGGCCTGACCGGCCGCGGCTACGGCCTCCCCGGCACCTGGCCGGTCCTGAACCTGCCCACCGCCGGAGACCTCGGCTCGCTGCTGAGCAACCCCATCGGCGCCCTGCGCGCCTGGCTGGCCGCCCTTGCCGTGGCCCCGCCCGACGACGCCGGACGGGTGCCCCTGCCGACCGCCCTCGACCTGCTGCGCGACACGCTCGCCGGCACCCTGTCCACCACGCCGGACGCGCCACCGCTTCCCATGGGGCCACAGGTCGGCGGCACCGGCACCTACGACACCCCCTGGTCCGTACCGCTCACCGACGCCGCCACGCCATTGCTCGATCAGCCCGCCGACCTGCTCGTCTGGCTCGAACCCGGACCACCCGCCTCCTGGCGCGAAGCGGCCCTGGCCGCCCTGGACGACCTCCCCGGCGGAGCCCAGGCCGCCGAGGCCCTCACCGGAGCCATCCAGGGGCTCGCCGCCCACCTCGTCCCCGTACGGGAAACGCTCACCGGTCTCGATCCCGACGACCTCACCGGCGCGCTGAGCTCCCTCGCCGGCCGCCTCGAGGACACCGACGGGCTGGTACCCGCCGCCATAGACGACCTGGTCCCGCCGGGCACGGCCGTGACGGACGCCGTACGGGCCGCCCATCACCTGCTGCCCAAGCACCCGGACGCGGCAGCCGCCGTGACCGCGCACCTGACCGCTCACGCCCCGGGCGACGTGCCCGTACTGCTCCTCGCCCCGTCCTTCGCTCCCCAGGACGTCTGGTCGCAGCTGCTGACCGGTGTCCCGGCCGACCGCCAGGTGCCCGTCTCTCTGAGCGTGCCCGGCGCCAGTCCCGACACCCGAGACCTGGGCGGCGTGACCGCGGGCAGCCACTACCTGGTCGATCTGGCGGACGACGGCGCCCCCGTGCTGGACACCCTCGTCGCCCGGCTCGACCGTGTCGTCACCCGCGTCCTGACCGTCACCGCAGCGCCCGCCGTCGCGCTCGTCGCGCACTCGGTCGAAGGGCTCACCGCCCTGGCCTACTGCGCCGCCCACCCCGAGCGCTGCCGCGCCGTGGCCACCCTCGGCACCCCCTTCGCCCCCATCCCGGAGGCAGACCTGCTGAGCCCCGCCGCCGACGGTGTCCGTGCGGTGCGCACCCTGCTGCCCGACGGCCTCGGCCAGGCACCGGACGTCGACGCCGCACTCGGCCATCTCGCCACCGCGCTCGACGGCTACCGCGGTACGGCCCCGGCGCCGTACCCGGCCCAGGCCTTCGGCCGCTCCCTGCCCTCCGACCTGGATCTGCACGGAGTACCCGCGCTGGCCGTGGCCGGACGACTCGGCACACCCGTGCTCACCGCCGTCGCCCAGGCCCTCGCCGACACGGCCCGGGCCCCGGCCGCCGCCCCGCAGGACCCCACCCACCTGGGCTGGGGGCTGCGCGGCCGCCTGGACCTGGCCCAGGGCACACCGGATCCGGCCGGGGTGGAGGCGGAGCTCCACGCCCGGATCGACCTCGGCCGCGTCCCCCTGCAGCCCGGCGCCGCCGACCCGTCGCACCCGCCGCGCCGCCTCGCCGTCCGGGCCACACTGCGCCGGCCGCACGGCTGGCTGGTCGGCGGTCCCGGCGACGGCACACCGCTGGACGTCCGCATCCGTGCGGCGACGCTGCTGCTGGACAGCAGCCCGGAGGCCACCGACTTCGACGTCCGTCTCCTCGACGCCGCCGTGCGTGGCGACGGCCTGCCCTCCCTCGGCCTGGACGACCCCCGCGCGGAGCCGGCGCTGGCGGCGCTCGTCGACCGCCTCGCCGATCAGGCCACACCAGGCGCCCAGGCGGACGCGCTACTGCGGCTGCTGGCCGGCCTGGAGATCATCGGCTACGACCGCGCGAGCGCGCAGCACGCGGTCCGCGCGGACGCCGTCGCCGCCCTGCGCTTCGACCCCGCCTCCTTCCTCGCGCCCCGGCTGACCGCCCTGCTGAGCACCGACCCGGCCGTCCTGGGGCTCACGGCCGACCCACCCACCGCCGGCGCCCCACGGACCTGGCGCCGACGCCTCGGTAGCCTGCCGGCCGAGGTCGCCGTCACCGCCACACCGTGGACGGTCGCCCTGCGCACCACCGGCGACGGGCTGCCCCTCGACGGCGCTGGAGCACTGAGCCTGTCCACCGCCTACGCCCTCGGCACCGGGGAGGGCCGGGTCGAGGCGGTCGTGCGGGCTGCCGGCGTCGAGGTCGCCTGCCACGGACCGGCCGGAACGCTCGACGTACGAGCCCCGGGCGTGCTCGACCCCGTCCGGCTGCTGCCTGCCGGTGATCCGGATGCGACGAAGGACGCGCTGCTGACCGCCCTGCGCCGCACCGGCGTGGCCGCCGCCGTGTCCACGGCCCTCGCGGACGCCCTGGGCGGGCGGCTGCCCCTCACCTCGCCCGCCGGGCTGCTGACCAACCCGGGGGAGTGGCTGGCGGCCGCCGGACGGCTCGGCACCGGCGACGGCACCCTGTCCGCGGCTGCCACAGCCCGGCTGCTCGCAGCGGTCGCGCGGGCGCTGTCCCTGCCCGTCGAGCCGGACGGCGCGGTGCCGATCGCCGACGGCCTGCTCCTGTCCGCCACCGACGCACCGGGCGGCGGACTCGTCCTCGCCCTGCAGGCCGCCGGACTCTTCCTCGAAGGCGCCGCCGGGCCCACCCTCGGCGGCGAACTCACCCTCGACGTCACCGGCGCCACACGCACCGTGCGCCCCGGCGGCGCCCTCACCCTCACCGTCCCGCTCGCCTCCGACCGTCCTGCGCTGGGCATCACCGTCGGCATCGCCGCGGACGGCGCGATGCGGCTGTCGGCCGGCTTCGGCGACAGCACCCCCATCGAGCTGCTGCCGCACTTCGCCGGACTGTGGGACCTCATCGGCGGCGGCGTGCAGGCACTGCTGCCCGGCGTCCTGGACGCCCTCACCGCCCGGCTCACCGCCACCCCACCGGCCACCCCCCTCGTCACGGCAGTCCTCGACGTCGCCGACGACCTGGGCCTCTACGACCCGGCCACGCACCACTTCTCCAGCGACGCCCTGGCCACGCTGCAGAACACGGCACAGAGCGGCACACTGCACGCCCCGCCCGCCCTGGCGACCGCCGTCCGGGACCTCCTCCAGACGGTCCTGCCCGCCGCGGGCCCCGCCACCGTCACCGCGGAAGACGGCGGCGTCGCCGTCACCCTGGACCCCCTGCCGACCGGCGGACGGCTGCGCCTCGGCGCCACCCTGCCCGCCACCGGAGTCACGCCCTCCCTCGCCCTGGAACTCGCCGGAGCCCGGCTGGGCGCGCTCACCGCCGACCTGGCCGTCGCCCGGGACACGGCGGCCGACGCCCTCACCGTCGCGCTCACCGCCACCGCGGACCTGGGGGACACGCTCGGCTTCCCCTTCGTACCCACGCTCACGGCGGGCGGGCCGCCCCTGACCGTACGGCTCCAGCCGCTCGGCAAGGACGAGCCCCTCACGGTCGAACTGGCCCCCGCGCCCGGCATCACGCCCGACCCCGCCGCGCTCGGCGGACTGGTCATCGCCTGGACCGTGCCCACGGCCGCGGCCCTGGTCCTCGACGCGGCCGGAACGGCCCTGGACGCCTTCCACCTGTGGAACGGCGGCCCCACACCCCACGAGCTCCTGCGCGGTGCCGGCCTCGTCACCGACGGCCCGGACGGACGCCCCCGGCCGAAGACCGTCATGCCGTCTCCGCTGGACATCGCCCATGGCCTGCTCACCACCCTCGGACAGGCCCGCATCCCCGTCGCCGCCGCCGTGGAGCTGGGCGTGCTGACCGACGGCGACCGGATCGGCCTGCTGCTCGCGGGCACGGTGGACGTGCCGGTCGGCGACCTCACCCTGACCCTCGACCTCGGCAGGGCTCTGCTGCCCTCGTGGACGAACCCGGGGGTCGGCGTCCTGCTGCTGCGCCTGGACGGTGCCGGCCCGAGCGTCGCTCCCGGCGTGCGGCTCGGCGGCATCGGCGCACGGCTGGGCAAATCAGGCGGGCCCCTCGTGGCCGGCGGCGCACTGCGCATCGGCGCCGTCAGCGGCTACGTCCAGGCCGTGCTGGACCTCACCGCAGACCGGCCGGCGGTGGCCGAACTACACGGCGGCGTGGACATCGAGCAGATCGGACTGCCCATCGCCGGCCCGGCCGATCCCCCCAACCCCGTCGCCGCGTCCCTGCTCAAGGGCGACGACGGCGACACCCAGCCCGTGAACCCGCCGGTGGACCTGCTCGTCGCCACCGACGGCAGCGGCGCCCTCCAGGTCCTGATCCAGGGCAGGGCCGCCGAACAACCAATCATGATCGACATCCACAAGACGTACGGCCCGCTCCACATCGACCGCCTCGGACTGCGGCACACCACGTTGCCGGGGGGCGACGCCGTCGGCGCCCTCATCGACGGCGGCGTGTCCATCGCGGGACTCACCGTCCAGGCCCAGGGCCTGGAGCTGGACATCCCGCTGCGCCAGGCGGCCTCGCTGGACCAGTGGCGACTGGACCTCGCGGGGCTCGCCCTGGCCTTCTCCACCGGTCCCGTCACCATCGCCGGCGGGCTGCTGAAGGTGGTCCGCCCCGACGGCACCGTCGAGTACGACGGCGAACTGACCGTCCACGTGACGGCGTTCGGCCTGACCGCGCTCGGCGCCTACTCCAGGCCCATGGAGCCCGGCCGCGACCCGTTCACCTCGCTGTTCGCCTTCGTCGTCATCGACACGCCGCTGGGCGGCCCGCCGTACCTGTTCGTCACCGGGCTGGCCGGCGGCGCCGGCTACAACCGGCAGCTCGTGGTGCCCGCCGACCCGGCGCAGATCGCCTCCTTCCCGCTCATGGCCGCACTGCGGGACGGCGTCGGCAACGACCCGATGAGCACCCTGCACGCCATGTCCGCGGCGATGCCCGCCCGGCGCGGCAGCTACTGGATCGCGGCCGGCGTCAAGTTCACCACCTTCGAGCTGCTGCACACCGAGGCCCTGGCCTACGCGGCCCTGGACCGCGGGTTCGAGATCGGCCTCATCGGCTTGATGACGATGGCGCTGCCGGCCCCGGACACCGCCCTGGTCAACGTCGAACTCGCGCTCGCCGCCCGCTACTCCAGCAGCGAGCAGCTCCTCGCCATCCGGGCACAGCTGACCAACAACTCCTGGCTGATCTCCCGCGACTGCCAGCTCACCGGGGGCTTCGCGTTCTATGCCTGGTTCGGCGAACGCCCCCAGGTCGTGCTGACCATCGGCGGCTTCGGCCCCCTGTGGCGGCCGGCACCGGGCGATCCGCACCCGTACCCGGTGGTGCCGCCCGTGGGCTTCCACTGGTCGGTCGGCGGCGGCATCGTCGTCAAGGGCGAAACCTACTTCGCGCTCACCTCCAGCGCGCTGGCTTTCGGCGGCCGACTGGAGGCGGCCTACGAACTCGGGCCGATCCGGCTGTGGTTCATGGCCTGGCTGGACGCGCTGCTGGCCTGGGACCCGCCCCACTACGCACTCGACATCGGCGTGTCCATAGGCGTCACCTTCCAGATCACCATCGACCTGCTGTTCTGCTCGATCACCATCAGCATCAGCATCTCGCTCGGCGCCGCGCTGCTCCTCGAGGGCCCTCCGTTGCACGGCCGGGTCACGGTCGACCTCGCCATCGCCACGGTGTCCGTCGCCTTCGGTGAGCAACCGGTGGCGCCCAACTTCCTGAGCTGGGGTGACTTCGCCGTCAAGTACCTGACGAGCGGAGAGGCCCCAGAGCGAGGTGCCGGCACCAGCATCACCACCGTGGCCTCCGGGCAGCTCGCCCCGGCCGGCGGCACCTCGCCCAGCACAGGCCCGCGGCCCGACGGCAGCAGGACCGACCCCTGGCTGGTGCTGCCCGAGTTCGCGGTCGGCGCTTCCGCGAAGGCGCCGCTGGCCGTCGTCACCGTCTCGGGCCGGCCGGCAGGGCCCTTCGACGGCACGGCATACGCCGTGGCACCGGTCGGGCCGCAGGCCGGTGTCGTCCGGGCCCAGATGGACCTGCTGGTCGAGCGGCTCGCCGACACCGGTCCCGGCGGGGACACATGGGTAGCGGTGGACACCGCCGGTGCGCTCGCCTCCGTCGACACCGGGTCGTTCCCCCAGGCGGTGTGGCGCCTGCCCGGCGACGACCGCCAGCCCAAGGACATGGTCCGCGCCCAGAGCGGCGTCACCGTCACCTTCCCGGTCACACCCGCCGAGGCCACCGGCACCCTGGGTACGGTCACCGACATCCCCGTTTCGACGCTGGTGGAGGAGTCCGACCTGGTCAAGCCCCTGCCCCTGCCGGCCGCCGGGAGCCCGGCGCCGGTCACGGCGTCTCGCACGGCACCGCGCGCGCCCGCCTCCGCAGCAGGCGACACCACGCCCACCGAGAGGCCCCGGCTGCACGCCGTCGTCCCCGCGGCCCTGCCCGCACGGCCCGGGCCGGAGTTCGCCGCAGCCACCCGCGTGACGAAGCCCGGCCTGCCCCGCATCCCCCTTCCGGGCCCCGTCCCTGTACCCGGAGCACGGCTGGTGCGGCTGCCCGGCAGCGGCCGCGCCGCCACGGGTCCCAGCGCGGCCGCGGTGCGCGGGCACGCCACCGGCACCCGCCACCACACCGCGCTGCATACCGCCCCGTCCGCCACGGGCGCCCGGCAACCCGTCACCCTGGCACCCGGTGAGTTCCACGTGTGGACCGGCCCGGCCCGGGTCGACGGCACCGGCGAGGACGCGATCCGTGTGGTGTGCCTGTCGGCCACGGGCGCCGTCCTCGACGACCGCGAGGCCGCAGCAGGCGACCTCGCCTTCGACACCCCCCGGGGAACCCACCGGATCGTGCTCGGCGGCCTGGGCGTCCTCCCCGTCCCGGAGCGCGGTGCCGCACCGGGGGCGGCAGCCCTGGCAGCTGCCCCGCCGGGCGTCCGGCCCGTGGCGGGCTGGTCCGAGACGTCCACGCTCACGCAGGTCGGCGAGGCGACCGCGCTCGGCCGGGGCTGCACCGTCCTGCTGCCCCGGCCGGTACCGCCGGCCGCGCCCGCCCCCGTCGAGCGGCAGGTGACAGCGCACCGGTTGCTGGCCGGCCTGCCCGGCGTCGAGACCCTGTTGCCCGCGAGCGTGGACGTCGTGATCGTGCTGGTGGACCGCAGGGACCACGCGGGCCCCGACGACCTCGTGGTGTCCGTGCGAGAAGGCGCCCTCGGCGCACCCACCGACGTGGCCATGGACGGCCGGCTGGCCCGCGTCCACCCAGTCGTCCGCCGCCCGCACGGCGGTCACCTGGCCGTCTCCGTGGCGTCGGCGCACGCCTGGCAGGTGGCAGGCGTGGCCGCGGCCGCGGGAACGGTCCGTGCCTGGACCGAGCGGCTGGCCGCCGACCCGTACGCCCCCCTGATCGCCGCAGGCCCTCTGCCGACCTGCGACAGGGCGGCGTACGTCCTCACGGCACCCACGCGGCCCCGAGCACCGGAGGAAACATGAGCGACATCCCCCCGCCCGGCTCGATGCAGCTCCACGACCAGGTGGCCCCCGTCGTGCAGGGCGGAGTGCACCGGATCACCACCACGGTGTCCTTCCAGGGGGCCCCCGGCGGCGGCCCTCTGACACACCACGACTTCTTCGAGGTCGGCGGCAGCGCCGTCGCCCTGTCGGCCACCGAAGTCCTCGCCACCCACCCGCCGCGCGACGCGACCGGACACTTCGCCGACGAACTGCCGCACATCGTGCTGTCCCGGCGCACCCTGCCGTGGGAGCGCGCCATCCTGCCCGGACTCGACGAACCCTTCGCCCAGCCTCCGGAGGACGACCCACAGCGCGCGCCCTGGCTGGCGCTGGCGGTCTTCCGCGCGGACGAGGCCGTCCTGGAAAGCGGCGTGCGGCTCGCCGAGGCCGTGGGGGAGGAGGCGGCCGAGGCGTTCGCGGCCGACGGGGCCGCGGTGGGCGCGACCGTCGACGCCATCCGCGTCCACGACCCCGAGCTGCTGCGGCGCATCCTGCCCACGGCACGTGAGGCGCGGCTGCTCGCCCACGTACGCCGGGTCAACACCGCCGACAGCACCCTGGACATGGCCGACGACGACGGATGGCTCGCGGTGGTCGTGGCCAATCGGCTGCCGCGCCCCGATGCCGGCGGGCCGGTGCGTTACCTGGCCTGCCTGGTGTCACTCGAGCACCGAGCCGACATCTACGGTCACGGCACCCCCTTCCCCGGACTGCTGTGCCTGTATTCCTGGGCCTTCACCACAGACGTCGGCGGCGACTTCGCCACCCTCGCCCGCGAGCTCGACACGGGCCTGCTGGGCGGCGAGCCCCAGGCCGACGCCTCGGGCCGCGTCACCCTGCAACGCACCGACCGGGCAGGGCAGTCGCGCCAGGTCACCTACCGCGGACCGCTCGCCCCCGTGGCAGGCGCGGTGCCGGAGGAGGCGGGCGACATCTCGTACGCGGCTGCCCGCGACCTGGGGCGGCTGCTGGGGGCCGCGGACCCCACGGTCACCCGGGAGCTCGTGGAGTGGCACCGGTCGGCAGCGCTGAGCCGTACGCAGGAGATCCAGCACGCCCCGGTGCGTGAGGCCCTGGCATCGGCGCGCGGCGCGTGTCCCTTGGTGGCGCCCGAATCCCCGGCCATCCCGGAGGGCTCCGCCGCGGCCGCGCCGCCTGCGCATGCGCGGATCGCGCTGAGCACGGTCGAGGTGCTGCTCGAGCGCCTGAACCCGCCCGCTCCGGCGCGTCCCCGAGCCATGGCCGTGTCCGTGCCGGCCGTCGGTGCCGCACCAGGTGCGGGCTTTGCGCATGACGGATCCGGCGCGGCGTCGACCAGCGGGACTGCGCCCCGGGACGCGGACGGCGCGGACGTGACGGGGGCGCGCGACAGTGGCGTCCCCGAGGAGGACGCGAGGCCCACGGCGCAGCCGGAGCGCACGCGCGGCACGGCCGGGCCGGAGGCGGCCGGGGCGACCGCGCCGGACGACGCGGACCTCGGGGCACGCCTTGCCCGGCTGGCGACCGGACGCCGGGCTGCCGTCGTCGAGGAGGAGACGTCATGAGCGGACCCCTGCTGGCCCAGCACGGCGCCGACCTGCTGAAGGCCCTGCTTCCCCCGGATAATCCGGCGAATCCCGTGGAACGGGCGGTCCCGACAACCGCGAAGCGGGGCGCCCCGCCGACCGGGGCCCCGCATGCCGCCGACGTGCCGCCCGACCCGCCCCTGCCGGTGCACGTCGCCGACTTCCTCGTCCAGTTGCGTCTGCTGCACGGGCTGCCATTCGGCTACCTCGTCCCCGACGAGCAACTGCTGCCCCCGGAATCGATACGCTACTTTCTCGTCGACGAGGCATGGCTCGACGCCGCCGCCGAGGGGGTGCTCGCGGTTGGCGCCTCCGGGAGCCGCGACACCGTGCGAGTCAGCGTCCTGATGCCGCGGCTGCACCAGGCCGTACGGTCCGCGGTGCCGTTGGCCGCCCAGGTGCGCCGGCGCACCCTGGACCGCGGGGATCTGGCGGCCGCCGTCCGCGAGGCGCTCGGCCATGTCCCCGCCATGAAGTCCCCGGGCAACGGCTCCTCCGAGGCAGACGCCGAGGCCCTGGCGAGCGATGCCCCGAGTCGGAACGCCGCCGCCGCACACGGCTCCGGCGCGGACGCCCTCGCCGACGGCGCGCCGGACGCTGCCGTGCCGCCCCGGTGCGGCTTCCTTCTGCGCAGCGCCCTCGTGTCGGGCTGGCCCGGGCTGTCGGTGCGGGCGTTCACCCGCGCGGACCTCCCCGACCAGACCGACCCCTCGAACGTGCCTGCCGACCAGGTGGTGCCGGTGCTGCGCATGGAACAGCTCTCGCCCTCGGTGCTGCTCGTCCTGTTCGCGGCGCCGCCCGCGCTCGTCTGGCTGGAGGAGCCGCACCACGGCATCCAGCTCGGCATCGACCCCGGCGGGCACGTCAGCGTGGTGGGGCCCGACGGCCGCGAGATCCCCGGCCCGGGTGGCCAGGGAGTGGTGACCGCCGACGTGCCGATGCGGAGCGGTTCGGCGGACCTGGGAGTCGTGGACGTGGCGCATCTGGTCGACAACCTGGCGGGCGCCGCAGACGCGCATCCGGACGCGGCGCCCCAGGGCGGATCCGCCGCCCTGGCCCTGCAGTTGCTGCGCCCGCCGTTCCGCCAGCGCTTCGCCCAGGTCCATTAGGTCCTGTCGTCGCGCTCCCGCCTGCCACAGACGGGAGCGCGACGACAGGACCTGGCTCCGGGCCGCGTCCAGAACCGTTCACCCGCTCGGGAAGGGAACGCCGTGACCGCACTGCTCGTCCCCATCGCCCTTGATGTGCTGCTGGTCCGCGGCCCCGGTGCGGCGTTCGCGCCGACCCAGCTGGCCACTCCGGTGGCCGCAGCCCACAACGCCCGCCGCCAGCAGCTCGCACCCGACCCGTTCGGGCCGGACCAGAACCGGGCCCCGGGCGCGTACCTGCACTGGGCGCTGCCCGACGGCTTGAGCCACGCGACGCACGAGGGCACGGACAACGCCGTCTTCCCGGCGATGCCGGAGCGCTGGCTGGTGCTGCGCCTGACCGGCGACGCGACGACCGGCCCTCGTACCGTCACGGCCTGGCTGATCCCCGATGTCAACACCCCCGACGGAAAACCACCCGCCGTGGTGCCGGACGCGCTCGCCGCCGCACCCGTACCGGTGGGGCCGCCGCCCAAGCCCGGCACGGCACTCACCGTCATGGGCACAGGCGACCTTGCGTGGGCGGCGTACTACGACAACGCACAGAACCGGCTGGGCCTGTACGACCCCCTGACCGGGGTCGGCGGCGCGGTGTCGTACCTGGTCTGTGGCTGGTACATCCACCCCGCGGCCGAGCCGCTGTCCGGCGTCGAGCCGACCGCGGTCGGCGACTTCCTGCACGACCGCCGCTGGTCACTGCCCGCGGACGCCGACCCCAAGGCCACCCCGCCCACCGTCACGCTCTGCCACGGCGCCGCGCTCGGCCTGGGCTGGCCCGAGCCGGGCTGGCCGGGCGACGCGGGTGTCCTCGGCGCGGAGACGGGCGGTCCGCCGGCCGCCGAGGCCGTCACGGTCGCGGTGGCCGAGACGATGGCCGAGGCGGCGGCCGTCCTCACCAGCGAACCCGGGGACCCACCACAGCTGACGAGGCTGATGGAGGCCATGGTCGCGGGGGCCCTGGGCACTCTGGCGCATCCGGACGGACCGGCACAGCTGGACACCGACCTGCACCTGTCCCGGTTCCTGGCGCTGCCCAGCGACTCGGGCAGCGAGACCATCTGGCAGCCCGCGATCCCGCAGCCCCCGAGCCCCGGCGAGCGACCGGACCCCGGCCCGCCTGCGCCGGACCGTGCGCAGCCGCGGGACCTGCCGGGCGCCGTCGCCGAGAGCCGCCGCCTGGCAGGGCTCACCCCGGGCGGCGCACCCGGGGCCGCGGAGGCTGCGGCGGGCGGGCCGGCGGACTTCGGCGACCTGGTGACCGCCGGGCGCAGCACCCCCCGGGTGTTCCAGCCGTACGACCCGGTCCTCACCGTCAAGGGAGCGGGCCGCAGCTTCCGCCACGGCGGCGACGGCAGGTACGCGCCCGACGGCACCCTGCTGTGCAGGCTCTCGGGGGACGGCGCCACGCTCACCTGGTTCGGCGCGCCGGGGACACCCGCCGGGCACGCCGCCGACGCCCTGTCGCCTGGCACGCAGGACGCGCTCGCCGCGATCCAGGCGCCCCGAGAGGTCTGGGGGCTGCTCGTCGAGGCCACGGCGCTGGACCCCTCGAGTGCTCCGGATCTCGCCGCCTCGACACCGGGCGTCCCCGCGCCGCACGCCGCGGCCCGCGCCGCGTGGCTCGCCGAGCCGATCACCGCGCCCCAGGCGGTGTTCACCGGCACACTGCCGAGCCCGGTCGCTGCGGTGCCCGCCGTGCGGCCGTGGACACCGGTGCATCTGGAGTGGCGGGTGACCTGGGAGAAGGCCGTGGACGGCGCCCACGGCTTCCAGCTCGGTGCCGTCGACTTCGACCTGCCCGCCGCAGACGAGCTGCCGGCCACCGAGCCACCGCAGGTCATCGACGGCCGCAGTCTGCTCAGCTCCGCCCCTGCCCGGGCCGCGGCGGGCGGCACGGCACAGGCCCTGCACCTGGCACGCACCACCGGCACCCTCGAGGACGAGGCCGCCGACCGCCTGCACGCACGGGTGCGCGCCGCCCGTGCCGACCGCCCCGACGGCACCCCCGGCGCAGCCCCCGGTGTGGAGGGAGTCGTCGCCGACCAGGACCTGCTCGGCGGATCCCTGGAGGGCTTCCTCGCCGGCCTGCGCGGCATGGCCACCGATCCCGTCGTACGTCCCCCGGACAGCACCGCCGATGTCTCCCCGGCGCCGCCCGCGAGCCCTGACGCCGTCCGTGCCGGATTCCTGCGACTGCAGCGGCTGAGGGTGGTCGACGGTTTCGGCCAGTACGTCGACCTGCTCGGCTCGTCCGCCACCGCCTCCGCCGACCAGAACCGCGTCAGGGTGGGGGCGGGCCTCGCCGTCGAGGGCGCGCCGGGGCTCGCCGCCCTGGTGCCCCGTCTGTACGCGCCGTCCCGCCTGCTGCTGCGCTATACGGCGGCCTCGGGGGACCGGCGCGACGCGGACACGGCAATCAGCCCGCTGTGCGGCTTCGTCGTGCCGAGCCCGATCGACGGCTCGCTGGAGTTCTTCGACGCCGACGGTACGGCCCTCGGGCGGCTGCGGGACGACGAGGACCGGGGCACGGTCTGGGAGGAGGACCCGGGCCAGCCCGCCTCGTACGGGAAGCCGCCGAGCACCGCCATTCCCAACCCACACCTCGGCCGCTTCGCCGACGGCCTGCTCGCCGCCGACCTGGCGGCCGCCGCCCGGGCCCACGCGGACGGCTCCCCGCGCCCGCAGACCGCGCTCGCCGCACTGAACCAGCTCATCGACACCACCCGCTGGACCGTCGACCTCACCGGAGGCTCCGGCAACGAGCACACTGCGCTGCTGCTGGGGCATCCGGTGGCCGTCCTGCGCGCCGCAGTACGGCTGGAGGTGCAGGACCGGCGGGCCGTCAGCACGGTGCCTACCACCGCGGTGCCGGCCAAGCTCGGCATCCTCGCCCACACCAAGGACGGCCTCCTCGCCTACACCGTCGCCGACGACTACACCGAGGTCCGCGCAGTCGACGCCGCCGTCGGCGCCGTCGTTCCCCCCGGTGGCGAGGCGATCACCTCTCCGTACGTCAATCTCGAACCGGCGTTCTCCGTGCAGGCCGGGCAGCCCGTTCCGCTCACCCTGCTGGTCGTGCCCGGCACGGAGGTGCACGCCACCACCGGGCTGCTGCCGCAGAAGAGCGTCGGCATGCGCCGCGACTGGCTTGACACCGGACTGGCCAAGCTGACGCCGAACTGGCGCTACGGCCCGCTGCTGCTCGACCGCAAGTCTCCGCGGGTACCCGTCGCCACCGACGTGCACGGCCTGTGGACGTGGCACCACCGCCGGGACCCCGACTCCTGGGCCAGCGAGGTCGTCGTCAACGCCACGGACACCGCACTGCTGCCGGACGACCCGATGCGCGCCGTGGACGGCTGGCTGCAGGTGCGTGTCCTGCCCGACCCGGACTTCCGCGGCATACCGATCCGTGTGTCGTGCATCACCAAGCCGCACATGGACCCGCACCACCGGATCCAGGGCATCGGCGGGCTCAACGGGGACGGCACGCCGTGGTGGATGACCCTGGACAACGCGATCGCCATGGTCGAGAGCGGCCGCTTCTTCTTCCACATCCAGGCGGGCGACGAGCAGGTGCCCCTGGAGGTCGCGGTCTCGGACTCAGGGCGCAAGTTTCTGCGCAGCGTCTTCAACGGCGTCCCCACGGACAACCTGCTGAGCTTGCCCCAGTGCCCCGGACGCCCCTGACGGCGCCGTTCCACCGGACCGCCGGCTACTGAACACCAGGCGATGCGTCAGCCGGGTCCCGGCCGCCACGGCAGCGGCAGGTGGCGCGCCGGATCCGGCTCACGGCCCGGCCCTGCCGGGGTACTGCGCCGGCCGGGCCGGTGCCGGAGGTGGTCGGCGCGAGGAGCGCCGGGCCTGCGGACAGTTGCAGGCCAGCAGCTCCACCGCCCAGCGGTGACGTCCCAGCCGGGCGGAGGACTCGACGCCCTTGCGGGCGATTCGGTGGCGGATGCCCCGGCTGCGGAGCCATCGGCGCAGGTGGACGTACTCGTATCCCCTGTCACCGTAGAGCTTGCCGGGCCGGTGCCGACGGGGTCCCTGGCGGGAGCGTATGGGAGGGATGCCCTTCACCAGCGGGCTCAGGGCCTGGCTGTCGGGGAGGCCCAGCGACAACGGCAGTCCGGTGCGGTCGGTGATCAAGTGGATCTTCGATCCGCTCTTGCCTCGGTCGGTCGGTCGGATTCGGTCCGGTCAATGGCCCCCTTATCTGTTGGAAGGACCGGGTCAAGTCCCGCGGGGCATGGACGGTCTGGTGCGTGGCCGGCCCAGCCTCATCTCGGTGCGCAGACACCTTGGTGGTTGTCTGGCGACATGATGACCGATGGGGTCGGGCTCACGGGGTGCGGCCGCTCGGGGTCGTGTCCCTTCTTGTGCAACGCCGTTGCGTCAGCCGTCAGGCCCGGCGTCGATGTCTCCGTCCTTGACCATCTTGAAGTCCAGCGTGTACGCCTGCACGGTCCGCGGATGTTGGTCCCGCTGGAACTGGTACTTGCTGGCTGTCTTGCGGTAGCGGGCCTTCAGGCGCTGGCGGCGCTGTTCGGGGAGGAGGCTGGCCAGCACGGCCCGGCCGATAGCCCCGATCAACGACGGCGTACTGCCCCGGACAGACCCCGGAGCGACGACACCGCGACGCCCTTGTCGAGCACGGTCTGCTGAGCCCCGGACACAGCACGATTCTCAGGAGGCCGCGCTACCGCCTGAACTCGCCCGTCCGCGATGCGCTGATCTGCCACATGCAGGCCGTCGGCCACGGCGAAGAGTCCGCTGGATGCGCACATGCTGTTCCTGCTCGCCGTCGTGAAGGGAGACCTGCTGAGCGGGGAGTTCGGCCTCAGCTGGAGCCGGCTACGAAAGCTGGGCGTGGTCGACGGTGTGGGGCCGGCGGCTCATCTCCCCGAAGACCTGCGGGACACGAGTATCGTCCTCGGCGCCTTGGAACCGACTCGGGAGAACAGCGGACCGGGCCCCGCGTAAGTGAGTACATGGGTGTCGCATCCCTTGCCGGTTGGAGCGGGCAGGTCATGCGCAGCTGGACCCGCGACCCGGCCCAGGCCGTGCACCGACCGCAAGCATCCTGGCTGGCGGACCAGTTGACGGCTAACCATCCGATGACAGGCGGTCGAGCCACTCGCGCATAGCCTGGAAGATGCCGACGCGGAGCATGGCGCAGAGCGCGTCGGCTTGTCTGCCCGGGAACTGCTGGTTTCGCCGCCGGCAGGATGCTCTGCCGTCTACGGGGGACCTCCAGGCTTCTGGAAGTGCTGCGGCTTTGGGTGTCGGCGCCGTGGCGTACCTCACGTCGAGAGGGGGCGCGGCCGCCTGCGGGCTGTGCGAAGTCCCAGGTCGCAGCGGCGTTTGGGGGATCCTTCGTGCCGCCCTCGCCGGCGCGGTCTGTGACGTAGCCCACTCCAGAAAATCGACTTGTCGATTTAGATTCCCCCAGCACGTGAGCGTTACGAGCACGTTAACCGCCGAGGGGCCGTCTGCCGGCCCTGGAGAGGAGCTGCTGGTGGCAAGCTTTCCTCCGCAGCGTCGCGAGTCCGCGCGGTTGCGTGCGGTCCACAAGCCCCCCGCACGCCGGTACCAGGTGATCCACGGCCACCGCTGGGCCTTCCGGATGGCGGGCAAGGGTCCGGTCCTGCTGCTGATCCACGGCATCGGGGACTCGTCGGACACCTGGGCCGAACTGATCCCCGAGCTGGCCCGGCACCACACGGTCATCGCCCCCGACCTACTGGGCCACGGTTGCTCCGACAAGCCGCGCGGCGACTACTCGGTGCCCGCGTACGCCAACGGCATACGGGACCTACTGGGAGTGCTGGACGTCGACCGGGCGACGCTGGTCGGACACTCCCTCGGCGGCGGTGTGGCCATGCAGTTCGCGTACCAGTTCCCGGACCGGACCGAGCGGCTGGCACTGGTGAGCACGGGCGGCGTGGGACGCGATGTCACTCCGGCGCTGCGCCTGGCCTCGCTGCCCGGGGCCCAGCTGGCTCTGGCCGCGTTGCGGCTTCCGACGGTACGGACGCAGACTGCCATCGCGATTCGGCTGCTGCAGCTGTCTGGCACGGGTCTCGGCGTGGACGCGCCGGATCTCTTGCGTGTGGTGGATGCCCTGCCCGATACGGCCTCCCGCGAGGCGTTCATTCGTACGCTGCGCGCTGTGGTCGACTGGCGCGGTCAAGTAGTGACCATGCTCGACCGCTGTCACCTCACCGCAGGTATGCCGACCCTGCTGGTGTGGGGCTCGCGCGACCAGGTCCTGCCCGCCCTGCACGCCAAGGTGGCACATGCCGCCATGCCCGGCAGCCGTCTGGAGATCTTCGAGGGCGCGGGGCACTTCCCGTTCCACACAGATCCGCAACGCTTCCTTTCCGTTCTGGAGAACTTCGTCGCCACGACGGAGCCGGCCAGCGACCGCACGGAGCAATGGCGAGAGCGGCCGCGCTCGCAGGGGCGCTGACACGGACAAGACGCCGGCATCCGATAGCGCTCCGCGAACGTTCACAGGTTTGCCATGGATGAACGGAAAGCGAGGCAGGGCGGAACCGATGTCTGGACTACTGCGCTGAGGGAGCGGGCCGTGCGGTGAGCACGGGCTGGTAGTACCCGCTGGAGGCCGGAGTGTGCCAGGTGATGTTGGTGAAGCCGGCTTCAGTCACGAACTCTGTCAGCTGCGGGGGCGTCAGCGCCCAGTAGGTGGTCCGGCGGACTCGGACATGCCAGGTGTTCTCCGCGGGGGTGAGCTGGAAGTGCTCCAGGTCGTAACGCTCGCCGTCTTCATGCCAGTGCCACAGCTGGAAGGTGATCACTTGGCCGTCGCGTGTTTCCGAGACCTGGGGAGGCGTCGCCGTGGGTCTGGTCTGGCGCGTCTCGTCGTAGGCCCGGACAGTGATCACCAACAGTCCGTCGTTTCGGAGCACCCGTCTCATGCCGAGGAGTGCCGCCCGGAGATCTTGCCCGGAGAGCAGGTGCGGGAGCGAGTTGTCCGCGCAGAGGATGACATCGAATGACGTCTCTTTGAACGGCAGTTGGCGCATGTCAGCCGCAGCGACCGGAAGCCGGCTGCCCCGGGCCGCCGCCTCGGCGGCGGCGCGTGCGGCGGCGACCGGGCTCAGGTCGCTGCCGACGACCTGGTGCCCGGCCAGGGCCAGCCCGATGGCCTGGGTGCCGATCCCGCACGAGCAGTCCAGGACGGTGTGCGGTCCCGCGCCGAGAGATTGGCGGACGAGCCCGCCCAATACCTCGGCCTGGTAGGCCATGCTCGCGTCCCAGTCCCGGAACATCAGGTGGTAGTCGTGGGCCAACGCGTCGTAGAAGTCCCGCACGGAGAGCTCGGACATGTATCCCACCGTAGTGCGTGGCCGCCAGGGAGGACGGGCAGTTCAGGCAGCTGCTGCCTGACTTCGGCCGCCCCAGCGGATGTCCTTCTCGCTGCGGATACGGGCGCGTTCGCGGCGTTGGGCGGCCAGCACGTCGGGGTGGCGGGTGTTCGCGTTCCGCCGGCGGAGGTAGGCGTGGAGGGCTCGGGTCTGTGCGGTGTGGTTGCGTGGTTGGAGTTGGCGTTGGTGAACTGCCGCAATGGTCCGAAGTGGGCCTCGATCGGGTTGGCCCAGCACGCGTACGTCGAGGTGAAGCACAGCTCGACCCGATTCTTCTTCGCCCAGCGTCGGATCTGTTCGCCCTTGTGGGCGGAGAGGTTGTCCAGGATGACGTAGATCGGGGCACCGTCCGGGCGGGCCGCGCGGATCGACTTCAGGGCGGCCAGGGTATTCGCGGCGCCCTTCTGCCAGCGGTTGACGCCCCACAGGGTGTCGTCGCCGACGGAGTTGCAGCCGTGGAAGTACCGGACGCCGTGGGTGCGGTGGTAGGTCGCGGGATCGCGTTCGGGGTGGCCGGCGCGGACCCAGCCGGCTCCGGCGGCGGGGCGGATGCCGAGCGGGCCGAACTCGTCGAACGCAAACACCCGGTCCGGGAAGTGCTCCAGCACGTGCTCGATCCGGTCGAGCTTGGCGTCGCGCTCGGGGTCGGGGGATGCTGGCCGACGGCGGCGCGGCACCGAGCGGCGGGCCATCGGCGGCGGCGAGGCCGGGCGACCCCCGCCGGCCCAGCCCCGACAGCGCGAGATTCCGCAACTCAGCCCGCCACCGCTACGGCTGGCAGGATCTCGGCGCGAACAACGTGCTCTACCTGCTCGACGCTGAGGGCACTACCCTGGCCCGCACCGAGTACGACGGCCCCGTGCACATCCCCGGCGCCCGGGACGCCGACGCGTAGTAGCGCACGAAAGGCCGTCTGCGCCGGTGACGTCAGCCTCGACGACGCGCAGAACGCCATCATGACCGACTGGACGACCGCGCTCTGCGGCCTCGGCCTGAGCTGAGCGCCCACTCCGCCACGAGGGCCGATGCCTTCCCCCGGGAGGCACCGGCCCTTGCGCCCTGCGCCGTCCCGGTGCCCGTCTTTGAGCCGGGCCGGCGGCGGCAAGGCCAACGGCCCCGGGAGGACGAACCCGGGGCCGGGGCGAGCATCAGTAGCTATGGGTGCAGTCGACGTTCCCGCTCCACGTACCGCACGCCCACGCCTTCACGTCCTTGTCGTTGACCATGACACTGAAGAAGTGGCCGCTGCCGTACGTGGTGTACTGCTTGCCCTGGTCGTTCTTGATCTGGATCTTGGAGCCGGACGGGGCGCTGATCACGAAGCGGCCCCAGGCGGCGCGGCACGAGGGGCTGTAGCGCAGCTCCATGGCCGTGATCGGGCCGCTGCCCTCGGCCACCGTGCGGGCGTCGTTGGCGCAGGTCGTACTGGCGGGGTTCAGGCCGTTGCAGGAGGAGCCGTAGCAACTGGTGGTGGCGGAGGCGGAGGGCGCGGCGACCAGGCCACTGGCCAGCAGCGCTCCGGTGCCCAGGAGGACGGCTGCGAGGTGCTTCATGGGATGCCTTTCCGGTTCGGGTCGGGTCGGAGGGTCAGGAGCTGGCGGCGGAGGTGCAGGCGGAGCTGCCGCCGCAGTAGGTGATGTCCCAGTGGTTGCTTTCGCGGGCGTAGACGTTGCCCGCCGAGGAGCGGTAGCGCACCGCGCCGTCACCCCGGTTGGAGATGTGGGTGAAGCTGCTGGTGATGTAGTTGCTTACGCACGTATTCGGGGTGATGGTCGGCCTTGTAGCCGTTGTGGTGGCTGTACGTGCCCGAGGCATGCCCCACCTCGGTGCCGCCCGTGACGTTGATCGCACAGCCACTGGCCCTCTTGAGGGTCACGAGACCGTCGACGGTGGCTTGGTTGATCTGCTCGAACGACGTGCAGGCGGAGTTGGAGCGGGTGGTGCAGTTGCCACTGGAGGACCACGTGACCCCGACCGCGCGCAGCTGGGAGGCGGCGGCCGACTGCGAGAGCTTGGTGACGGCGAACGCGTGGCCGGGCAGGGCAAACACGGTGGCGGCACCGAGGGCCCCGGCGACGAGGCCGAGACGGCGCATGCTGCGGATGTGGGGCACGGCGAATTCTCCCTTGTCGGTGGTGCCGGTGCGAGGGCTGCGGTTCGCGGACCGGCAGTGTCTTTGGGCCGCGGCGCGGTCAGTTGACCAGCGCCAGCCATGTGTTGGGGCCGACGATGCCGTCCGGGGTCAGGTGGCTGCGGGTTTGGAAGGCGACCACGGCGTCATGCGTCGCCGCCCCGAAGGAGCCGTCGATCGACAGCGCCGCGCCACGGGCTTTCAGTTCGGCCTGCACCGCGCTGACGGCCGGGCCGTGATCGCCTTCCTTGACAGTGGTGATGAGGGCTTGCCAGGTCTTGGGGCCGACGACGCCGTCGGGGGTGAGCTGGTTGCGGGTTTGGAAGGCGATCACGGCGTCATGCGTCGCCGCCCCGAAGGAGCCGTCGATCGACAGCGCCGCGCCATGGGCGTTGAGCAGGTACTGGACCGTGGTCACCTGCCGGCCGTTGTAGCCCTGCTGGACGACCGGCCATGCTCCGGCCGGTGGCGGCGGCGGTGGCGTGTAGGTTCCGTTGGCGGCGAGGTCCCGCAGGGCCTGCTCGGTGCCGTTGAACACGTCCTGGTCGCCGGGAAACGTGCCGGAGTCGGAGGTCTGCCAGAACGCGTACGTGGACCAACTGTTGGGCAGGGGATGCGGAGTACCGGTGTAGCTGCCCACCCAGAGCAGATTGGTGGCGGCGAAGGCAGTGGAATTGCCGGTGCACTGCGACCACCACGAGGCGTTCGTGTTGATCACCGGATGGCGGCCTGTGCGGCGCCGGTACTCGTCGTCGAACGAGGCGATCCAGCGGACCGTCGCAGCCGGGCTGACGCCGTAGCAGGCGGGCAGGCCCGGCGTGGCCTCCACATCGAGGACGCCGGGCAGAGTCCTGCCGTCCGGCTGCCAGGCGCCTCCGTGGTCGACGAAGTAGTCCGCCTGGGCGCTGCCGGAGGACTTTTCCGGCCTGGCGAAGTGATAGGCGCCGCGGATCAGCCCGACCGCCGCTGCACCGTCGTACTGCTGGGAGAAGCGGGAGCTGATGTAGGAGGTGCCCTCGGTCGCCTTGACGTAAGCGAAGGAGGCTCCGCCGGCGGCGACCGCGGACCAGTCCACAGTCTCCTGGTAGGCGCTGACGTCGAGCCCTTGCACGGCAGCGTCCGTCGCCTGCCGCGACCGCGTGCCCTGGGCCGTCGCCGATGCTGCGACCGGTGCGGCAAACAGTGCCGCCGTGACGGTCGCCACGGTCAGCGTGCCAAGTAACCCAGCCCACGCACCGCGTCCGAGAGGGGGTGATGCCCCCTGGCAGTGCCGAGGAGTTCGAAAAAGAAGCGTCATCCATGGATTCCTTTCGTTGGTCCGCGCCCTTCGTCTCCGGTCACGGGCCTCGCCTCCCCGGCCCGGCCGTGGAGGGCAGCAGCCGCTGTCGGCCTGACGGCTGCCGACCCGGTACATGCTTCTGGGCCGACCCGTTGTTGCGCACCCTGCATCGCCGCGTGCAACAAAACGTCGCGGCAGGCCGGCCGTAGGCGTCGGTCGGCTGAATGACGCTGTTCAGGGATGCGGCGGTGACGAAGCCGGTGCGACTGTTGTCCCTCACTGTTCGCGTTGACCATGGGGGACAGGATGGGGCGTCGTGAGGGACCGCTGGATCCGGCGGACGGGCCGGTCCAGCGCTTCGCGTTCGACTTACGGAAACTGCGTCAGGAGGCCGGAGGCCTGACCTACCGGGCCATGGCTCAGCAGACGGGCTATTCGGTCGCCACCTTGTCGCGGGCGGCCGCAGGTGGCCAACTGCCCTCGCTGGAGGTGGCCCTGGCTTATGTGCGGGCATGCGGTGCGGATCCCGGGGAATGGGAGCAGCGCTGGCAGGCGGCGGCTCGGGAGGTGGCAGCCGAGCCGGAGGACACCGAAGACACGGAGGCCCCGTACCGAGGGCTGGCCCGCTTCGAACCCGGCGACCGGGACCTGTTCTTCGGACGTGACCAGCTCGTGGCCCAGCTTGCCGAGCGGGTGAGGGCCCGCCGCATGATCGCGGTGGTGGGCGCCTCCGGCTGTGGCAAGTCCTCCCTCCTGCGCGCGGGCCTCCTGCCCTCCCTCCAAGCCCAGCAGTCATCGGGTTGCCGACTGGCAGCCATCAGGATCCTCACCCCGGGGCCGCGCCCCTCGTCCGTCCACGCCCATGTGTTGACGGCGAGTCACGAAGCCGGTGACACGGTGGTCGTGGTCGACCAGTTCGAGGAGATCTTCACGCTGTGCACGGACCCGGCTGAGCGTGCGACATTCCTCGACCTGCTGGTGAGGGCGGTGGAACCGGAGAGCAGGCTGCGGGTGGTGATCGCGGTACGGGCCGACTTCCTCGGCCGCTGCGCCGAGCATCGTCCGCTGGCCACGGCCCTCACCGACGCCACCTTCCTCCTCGGCCCCATGGGACCGGACGAACTGCGCGACGCGATCGTCAAACCCGCCGCGGCCGCAGGCCTGATCGTGGAGCGCGCGTTGACGGCGAGGATCGTCGAGGACGTGGCCGAGGAGCCCGGCGGACTGCCACTCATGTCCCACGCTCTGCTGGAGACCTGGCGCCGCCGCAAAGGCCGCACCCTCACTCTGGCGGCCTACGAGGCCGCAGGTGGTGTCCATGGCGCTCTCACCCGCACCGCCGAAGAGCTGTACACCCGCCTCTCACCGGAGCAGGCCGAGGCCGCCCGGCGTATCCTGCTGCGACTGATCACGCCCGGGGAAGGAGCCCAGGACACCAGCCGTCCCGCCGAGCACGCCGAACTGCGGGCGCTGAGCGCCACCGGCCGGCCGAGCAAGGCGGCTTCGGTACTGGAACAACTGGCCCGCGCGCGGCTGGTCACACTCGACGGCGACATGGTGCACCTGGCCCACGAAGCGTTGATCACGGCATGGCCGCGGCTGCAGTCCTGGATCGACGGCGCCCGTGAACGTCTGCGGGTCCACCACCAACTCATCGAGGCCGCCCGCGCCTGGGACGCTCTCGACCAGGACACCGGGGCCCTGTACCGCGGCACCCGCCTCGCCAGGGCCGAGGAGCTTCTCACCGGGTATCGCGCGGACCTCACCCCGGCCGAGGCGGCGTTCCTCGACGCCAGCATCGCCGCCCGCGAGCAGGAGCAGCGGGCGGCGGCCCGCACCGCCCGGCGCATCCGGGTGCTGCTGGCCGCGGTGTCCGCCCTTCTCCTGCTCGCGTCGACGGCCGCTGTCATCGCCTTCCAGCAGCGCTCGCTGGCCCGCGCCGGCCGTGACCTCGCAGTGGCCGAGCAGGTGGTGGCCGAGGCCGGCCAGCTGAATGCGACCGATCCCTCACTGGCGGCGCGGATGTACGTGGCGGCGCACCGGCTGCGGTCGGACCGCGAAGCCGCCGCCGGCCTGCTGGACACGCAGAACATCGCGCTGTCCTCCGTACTGTCCGGACACTCCCAGGCGGTATACGCGGTGGCGTTCTCACCGGACGGGCGGATTCTGGCGACGGGCGCCGGGGACCGCACCATCCGACTGTGGAGCCTGGCCGACCCCGCGCACCCCGTCCCGCTCGGCAAGCCGCTGACCGGGCACACCGACTGGGTGTACTGGCTGCAGTTCTCCCCGGACGGTCACACCCTGGCCAGCGCGAGCCGGGATCGTACGGCACGACTGTGGGACGTCCGCGACCCTCGACACCCGAGGGCCCTCGGAAGGCCGCTTACCGGGCACCGCGATTTCGTCTTCTCCGTGTCGTTCAGCCACGACGGGCACATCCTGGCCACCGCCAGCCAAGACCACACCGTGCGGCTGTGGGACGTCTCCGAGCCGGCCCGCGCCAAGGCACTGGGCCACCCGCTCACCGGGTCCAGTGAGGCCGTCGCCTCGGCCGCTTTCAGCCCGGACGGCCGCACGGTGGCGGCCCCCGGCCACGATCACCTGATCCGACTGTGGAACGTCACGGACCCGACCCGGCCGCAACTGTGGCGGAAGCCGCTGAGCACCCCCGACGTCGTCTACGCGGTCGCCTTCCGCCGAGACAGCAAACTCATGGCCAGCGTGGGCAACGACGACAAGGTGCGACTATGGGACGTGTCCGACCCGGCGCGCGCCGAGCCGCTGGGCCAGCCGCTGACCGGTCACACCGACACCCTGCTCGCGGTGGCGTTCTCACCGGACGGCCGGACACTTGCCACAGCCGGCGCGGACCATGCCATCCGGCTGTGGGACGTCTCCGACCCGCGGCATCCGGCCGCCCTCGGGCAGCCGTTGATCGGCCACACCGGATTCGTCAACTGGCTGGCCTTCAGCCCCGATGGGCGGTCGCTGGCCAGCGCCAGCGACGACCACGCCGTACGTCTGTGGCATCTGCCGCGTGCCTTCCTGGCCGGCCATCTCGGCAGCGTCACCGGCATCGCGTACAGCAGGGACGGCCGTGTACTGGCCGGCGCGAGCGGCGGAAGGGTACGGCTCTGGGACGTCCGTGATCCGGCGGGCGGCAGGCAGGTGAGCGAGCTGCCGGGTCAGCACCTCGCCCTCCGGGTGATGTTCCAGCCGCGGGGCCGGCTGCTCGCGAGCGCCGACGCCGACGGCACCGTGCGGCTGTGGGACGTCTCCGCCCCGGACCGCCCCCGGCAGGCCGGCCTGATCCGCACCGGCGGCGCCGACCAGGCCGATGGCGTGCTGGCCTTCACACCCGACGGGAATGTACTGATCACAGGCGGGCCCAGGTACGGCATCCGGCTGTGGAACGTCACCGATCCCGCACGCCCCGCCGCCCTGGGCAGCGCGCTGACCGGCCACATCAGCTTCGTCCACTGGGTGGGCGTCAGCCCGGACGGCCATACCCTGGCCAGCACGAGCGAGGACGACAAGGTCCGCCTGTGGGACATCCGCGACCGGGTCCGTCCCAGGCGCCTGCCGGACATCCGCACAGGCGACACAGGGGGCACGTTGTGGGGCGCCTTCAGCCCTGACGGACGGCTGCTGGCCACCGCCGGTGTCGGCCACGATGTACGCCTGTGGAACCTCAGCGACCCCGCGCACGCCTCGGCCACCGGCAACTCGCTGACCGGGCACACCGGCCGGGTGACCTGGGTGGGTTTCAGTGCGGACGGTCACACGCTGGCCTCCGCCGGCGAGGACCGGAGCGTCTTGCTGTGGGACCTGACCGACCCGGCTCGCCCCGCTCCCTGGGGCAGGGCGCTCACAGCCGGTCATACCGGAGCCATCGAGACGGCCGCGTACCGCCCGGACGGACAACTTCTGGCCACAGCGGGACCGGACGGCATGATCGAGTTCACGCCCCTCGGGCTCGGCCCGGCGATCCGGCGGATCTGCGCCGGCACCGCGGGTCTGCTCACCCCGGCGCAATGGCGGGACTACGTACGGGACCTTCCCTACTCTCAGCCATGCCGCGCCTGACGCGGGGTCTCCCTCACACTGTCGTCGCCCTTGCCCCGCATTCCCCGGCGCCGGGGCGACGGCTGGTCGCCCGACACAGGTAAGCCAACCCTCGCCAGCGACCCGTCCGTGAGTGTTTGTTTCACGCTGCGACAGGGGCCTGTGCAACAACCGGTCGGCCCGCAACCTGGTGTTCGGCGGGCACCCGACGGCCTCTCGGCAGGCGACGTCGGTCAGTGGTGCGGCGGCGTCCAGCACGGCCAGTTCGGTCAGTTCGGCCGGCGGCTCGCGTCCTCGGCCACCGCCTGCCGTCCCACTCCCGTGCCTGTCTCTCTCGCATCCAAGGAGGCATCATGCCCACTGCAATGCCGCTCCACCGCGTCGCCCGCGGGCTCGGCGCATTCTTCGGCGCCGCAGTCCTCTGCGCCACCGCCGCCACCGCCCAGGCAGGAGCGGTCCCGGCCGACCAGCCCACCACGAAGGCATCAGAGGCCTCGGTGGCTCCGGTCGCCTGCGGAAATCACACCGACTACTTCCGGGTCTGGACCAAATACCACGGTTTCCCCGCGTGCTTCCACAACACGGGCTTCAAGTCCTTCTCGCCGACGTGGACCTCGTACGGAATCTGTGCCGGCGCCTACTCCGGGTACGTCAACTACATCGTCGACGGTGTGGAGATCGGCGACCAGTTCACCGCCGGCAACTGCATCGACTGGTCGCGGGCCTACGGAACGGTCGAGGTCGTCGGCTTCAAGCTCACCCGCAGCTGAGCCGCCACTCGTCCGGTCAACGACAGCCACGTCCGTCCTCGACCGATCGGAGTATCTCCATGCGACCGGCACGAAAACACCCACGCGCACTGCACATGCTCGTGGCCGCAGTTCTGGCCGGCGCCGCGCAGTTCGCCGGGGCTGGCGCGGCCGACGCAGTCACGCCGCCGTCCTCCGCGGCGCCGGGGTGCCACTGGGCCCACGGCCTGCCCACCGAAGTCCTGGAGTTGGGCAGCACCGGCGGCTGCGTGCAGTACCTGCAGGACAAACTCGCCGTCACAGTCGACGGGGTCTTCGGCCGTAGAACGTACAACGCGGTCGTGGCCACGCAGGAACACTGCAACCTGCACGTTGACGGCATCGTCGGCCCCAAGACCTGGGACGCCATCCTGTACTGGTGCCGCGAATGACAACGGCCGGCACGATGAGCCGAGCTGTCGGTGGGTGATGCGGTCGGTGGGCGATGCGGCAGCGGCCAGGCCAAGGTGCGCTCGATCGCCCACCGGCAGGTGGCCGGCCCGGTGCCGTGTCGTGTTCTCCAAGGTCACCCACACCGTCGAACCCGCTCCCGACGGCACCTGGGCGGTCCGCCTCGCCCTCTCCGGCGTCCGCGGCATCCACACCGACGAGGCCGAGCGCATCACCGCCGGCCAGCCCTACGCCTCACTGTCCGACCTGTGGCAGCGCGCCCGCCCCAACAGGGCCACGGCCGAACGCCTCGCCCAGGCCGGCGTCCTCGACAGCCTGCGTGGCAACCTGACCGGCCGCGACCTGCTGCTGCAGATCACCGAACTGCACCGCCAGTACCGCGGCCGCCCCCTCGGCGACGGACAACTCCCCATCACCCTCACCGACCAGCACACCGCCACACCGTCCGGGCTGCCCGAGATGACCAGCCGCGAAGCCCTCACCGAAGAACTGCACATCCTCGGCGTCGACGTCAGCCGCCACCTGATGGACCACCACCATCAGCTGCTGCACGAACTCGGCGCCACCGACGCCGCCCCCCTGAAGCGACTGCGCCCCGACCGGCAGGTCCTCGTCGCCGGCGTCCGCGCCTCCACCCAGACCCCGCCCATCCGCTCGGGAAAACGCATCATCTTCGTCATCTTCGTCACCCTCGAAGACGGCTCAGGCCTCGTCGACCTGGCCTTCTTCGAATTTTCCAACTGCTTGGTGAGTGTCCGTTTCCCTCGTTTGAGTGCTCCTCATGGCCATGCCGTGCTGATTTACCGACTACTTGGGTTGTCGTCGGTACGTAGGGAGTTTGGTTGGGGAGGCAGGGGTGGCACGAAGTCGAGTTGTCCTCGGGGACTTGCGCGTCCAGGTGCTCGAGCGGGCTGGTGGTGGCCGGTCGTACACGATTGTGTGGCCGGACGGGTCGGTGGACGAGGAGGCCGACTGCTTCCTCCGCCAGTTCGAGGGCTCGGGCACGCAGAAGACCTATGCGTACAGCCTGGTGGATCACTTGCGGTGGCGGATCCGGGAGGGGCTGACCACCGAGACGATCACGCTTCTCGATGTAAAGCGGTGCATGGGGGCGGCCGGCGCCAACCGGTTCGGGGTCTACGCCACCGACGAAATCACCGTCACCCCGGAGCAGTACGACGCGCACCTGCCCGACATCGACCTCACCGTCCGGGAGCCGGTGTCCTGATCAGCCCTGGTGGCCGTCGCCGCGCAGGTCGCGCATCAACGGGTCGCCGTTGACCAGCGGCGCCCGGCGGACCGCGCCGAGGACTATCTCGGGGGGCCTCGACGAGGCACGTGGAACGGGCATGGATCGGGTGCTGGCAACCTGCGCCGTCGACAACGCCGCCTCAGTGAAGACGATCGAGCGGTGCGGGGGAGCCTTCCAAGCCATCAGCGACCGCGGTACCGGCCCTCTGCGGCGTTACTGGTTCCAGCTCTAGCAACACGGGTCCCTTCCGGAGCCGATGACAGTGCATCGGATCTTGAGGCGATCCGAACCGTTCCGTGTCGTCCCTGGTTCTTAGCAGGAGCTCCCAGGTCACCCGGAGAGTTATGGTCTCGTCTCTGGACGGAGGTCGTCATGCATAAGTTGGTGGTCCTGTATTCCAAGCCCGCCGACCCTGACCACTTCCGCGACTACTACGTGACCAACCACCTTCCACTGGTCATGAATCTGCCCGGCCTGCTCGCGTGGCGCTACAGCTTCGACGTGGCGGCGACCAAGGGAGAAGCGCCGTATTTCGCGGTCTTCGAAGGCGACTTCGCTGACGCCGCCGCCATGGCCGCGGCGCGGGCGTCGCCGCACGGCCGGCGGGTGGCCGCCGATGTCGCCAACTACGCCACCGGCGGTGCGGTCGTCATCCACTATCCGGTGCAGGACGGCACCGGCTGAGGCAGGACGGTACGCTCCGGGACGCGTTCGGTCGGCCGTTGCGGCCAGGTCCGGCCATCGGCGGAACGCCGTTCGCGGTTGCCGGTTCGTTGAGCGTCAAAGGGGGGCCGATGTCCTGGCCGGATGTCACGGTGGTCGATGCGTGCGTGCGGCGCGACGGCCGGGGCGGCAGCCCCACGTCCGTCACCGACGACGACCCGGCGGCGACGGACGCGGACCGGCGTGCGGTCGCTGCTGCGGCCGGCACCTCGCACGCGGCGTTCCTCGGCCCGGGGCGGACGCCGGACGGTGGCTGGCCGGTCCGGTTCTTCACCGCCACCGCCGAACTGTCCGGCTGCGGCCACGGCACCGTTGCCGCGCAGGCCGTCCGGTTGACCCGCACCGCGCTGGGCGAGCTGAACGACCGCCAGCACACCGGCGGGCGCACGTTCGACACCGTCGCGATCCGCCGCCCCGCCGGCATCGAGGTGTGGTTCGACCAGGGCCTCGTGGCGCTGCGTCACCCGGCACCGGACGAGCGCGCCGCGATCGTCGCCGCGCTCGGGCTCACCGCGGACGACCTGCATCCGACCGACGCGCCACGGATCGCCGCGCCCGGCGCACCACGCATGCTGGTACCGGTCCACGACCGGTCGGCGCTGCTCCGAGTCCACCCACACCTCGGCAGGCTGACAGCGGTGTGCCGGCGGTACGGGCTCCTCGGCTGTTTCGTGTACGTACCGCCGGTGGGCGACCGACCGGGTGCGGCGCGGATGTTCGCGCCGGCGATCGGTGTCGACGAGGACGTCGCCAACGCCAACAGCACCGGCTGCCTGGCCGCCCACCTGCTCGACACGACAGGGGCACAGACGGTCGCGATCGAGGTGGAGCAGGGTGACGCCCTCGGTCGACCGGCCAGCGTGCTCGCTTCGGCCCGACGCGGGCCGGCGGGCATCACGACCCGGGTCGGCGGGTTAGCGGTGGTCCGCGACGGACACCGAGGCGACAACTAGACCGTCCTCTTCTGCGATCCACGCATGGGGCTGGGCTGTCCGCTGCGGTCAAGCGTTGGCACCCGGTGGCGGCCGTCAGCGGGACGCGGTGTCGAGGGCGCGGCTGAGTGTCCATCGGGAGACGCGCAGCTTGGCGGCGACGGCGGTTCGGGTTTGTCCGGCGCCGAGCAGGATGCGGGCGTCGGCGAACTGTTCGGAGGTCAGGGCGCGAGGACGGCCGCCGACGCGGCCTCCGGCGCAGGCGGCGTCGAGGCCTTCGCGGGTGCCTTTGACGATCTGCTGACGTTGGAACTTGGCGATGGCGGCGAACACGGTGAAGATCAGTTCGCCGCAGATGTCGTCGCTGGCGTCGAGCACGATGCCGTCGAGGGTGCGGAAGTGGCGGCCGTTGGCGTGCAGGTCCTCTTCGACGATGGGCCGGCAAGAACAAGGGCAAGCCGCCGTCCGTCGCCTCGCTCTACCAGGCATTTGCCGAAGCCGAGGCGGCAGCCGAACAGGCCGCCGCGAACGACCGCGCGACACGCGTTGCGTACGGCCCGGGACGTTCAGGAAGAGGGCGGTGGGCATGGACAGGCTGCCCGAAGCCGAGACCACACTCAGGTGGCCTGTCGGCCGCTGGTGACCGCGTCGACGGCGTACGAGGGAAGCCCCGCCGGCATCGCCAGCCTGATGGGTGACTCAAGGCTGTTGTTGGCGCGGGCGTCTCGGCCCTTGGGAAGCCGGCGGATAGGTTGAGCGGGATCCGGCCGCTGAAAGCGGTGCCAACGAGGCCGTATCTATCTCCGGCCCCCGCAGCCCAGTCGGAGCAGGGAGTGCCGACATGGACGTTCTCTTCATCACGAGCGTGGCGGTGGTCGTCGCCGACCCGTCGCTGAGCCGCAAGCTGTTCATCGAGGTTCTTGGCCTCCCTCTGGAGGGGAAGGCAACGGCTACTACTCCAGCGGGAGCGTCCCTGGCAGTAAGCACTTCGGCCTGTGGCCGCTCTCGCAAGCAGCCGAGGCATGCTTCGGCACACCCCAGTGGCCCGCCGACCGGGTGGTCCCGCAGGCTTCGATCGAGTTCGAGGTGGCGAACGCGGAAGCCGTCGCAGCCGCCAGTGCCGAGCTTCAGCGCGCGGGTTTCGCGTTGGTGCACCAGGCCCGAACCGAGCCGTGGGGTCAGACGGTGGCCAGACTTCTCACGGCGGACGGCTTGATCGTCGGGATCTCCTACGCCCCCTCCTTGCACGACGTGCAGGACGACCAGGACTCCTGCTGAGCCCGGCCTGAGACGGGTGAAGGCGTCGTAGATCCCTGACGTACTCCGGCCCCGGGGATCAATGGAACCGTGGGTGGTGCCGAGATTGATCACACCCTGTGAGGAGCTCCGCAGACCGGCCATCGGCTCCGTCCGCCAGGGTCCGGGGCTTCACGCTTCACGGGGTTGAAGTGCCGCGTTTCAGATCGCCTGGTGGGGTGCTGTTGCCTGGATGAGGAGCAGGGCGATGTCGTCCTGGTGTGGGGTCGGGGGGCAGTGGTTGACGAGGGTCTTGGCGAGGGCGCCGATGGTCCGGTCTGGCGCCTGTGCGAGACAGGTGACGAGGTCGGCGGTGGCGTCGTCGATGTCGGTGCCGGGGGTTTCGATCAGGCCGTCGGTGTACAGGGCGAGGAGAGTGCCGGGAGGGAGCGGAATCTCGGTGGTGGGGTAGGTGGCGTCGGGGTCGATGCCCAGGAGCAGGCCGGGGGGCAGGTGGAGGATTTCGGTGTGGCCGTCGGGGTGGCGGATCAGGGGTGGGGGGTGTCCGGCGGTGGCGAGGCGGGCGCGGTGGTGTGCGAGGTCGAGGTGGGCGTACAGGCAGCTGGTGAACAGCCCCGGGTCGAGGTCGATGAGGAGACGGTTGGTCCGGGCGAGGACTTCGCCGGGGGGTGTGCCGGCGGTGGCGTGGGCGTGGACGGCGATGCGGACTTGTCCCATCAGGGCCGCGGCGGTGATGTTGTGGCCCTGCACGTCGCCGATCGCCGCGGCTGCGGATGCTTCGCCGCAGGGGATGAGGTCGTAGAAGTCGCCGCCGATGTCGATGCCGTGGCTGGCGGGCTGGTAGCGGGCGGCGGCGTCCAGGCCGGGGATCGTGGGCAGGGTGTGGGGCAGCAGGCCGGTTTGCAGGGTGTGGGCGAGCTGGTGCTTGATGTCGTAGAGGCGGGCGCGGTCCAGGGCCTGGGCGATCAGGCCGGCCAGGGAAGCCAGGATGGCGCGTTCCGGCCCGGGGAAGGGGCGGGGCCGGTCGTAGCCGAGGATGAGCGTGCCGACGGTGCGGCCGGAGGCGATCAGGGGCAAGGTTGCGCAGGCGGGCAGCTCGTCTTTGTGAACCGCTGGAGGGTAGGCGCGTTTTAGGTCGGCGAAAGTGGCGTAGAAGCCTGGGTCGCCCGTGAGCAGGGCCCGGACGGCAGGGGTGTCGGAGGCCAGGCGCTGGGAGTCGAAGATCTCGGTGAGTTCGGCGCTGAAGCCGCAGGTGCCGATGACGCGCAGCCGGCCTTCCTCCGCGGTCAATAGGGCGAGGGCTTGGGGGCCGAAGGCGGGGACGATCTGGTCACAGGCCAGCTCGACCACATCGTCCGCCCCGACAGCCTGCGTGAGGCCGGCCGCCAGGTGGGTGAGGTGGTACAGGGCTGTCGCCCCGACCTCTGGCGCCGGTGGGCTGTGCTGCCACGGCATGGTGGGCTTGGCGTGCTCGGCCGGGACCGGAGTGATCTGGATGCTGATGCCGCTGTCGTCCGGGTGGAGCTGGAAGTACAGCCACTGGTCCGGCGGGCGCAGGATGGTGAAGGAGGTGGGCCAACGGCTGACCACCGCTGCCCGGTACCGGTCCTCGAAGAGAGGGTTGTGCAGCCACGGCAGGCTCTCCCAGGGACGGCTGCCCAGCAAGACGCCGACCCCCGCGCCGAGGAGGTCGCCGGCCGCAGTGTTGATGAAAGTGACCCGCCCGTCCAGATCGAGTGCGCAGCAGCCCTGCGGCAGCCGTTCAGCGAAGTCGAATGCAGCAGGTGCCTCGCCCGACACCATGCGGCCGGAACGCACGGGGGCCAAAACCCGCGGCTGGTCGGTGGGCAACAACGGCTGCCCTTGGCCGGCAGCCTGCTGCAGGCGCACACCCTCGCACTCGCAGCACGTGCCCAGCGCATCCCGTTCACGTGAGCTCAGCTGCGGCGGGCGCCAGATAGGCCACAGCAGTACCAGGGCACCCCACACAGTGGTGCCACAGCTGACCGGGGCAGCAGCCAACATGAATTCGTAGGGCAGCACGAGCGCCAGCTGAGGATAGCGGCGTGCCACCTCCTCCTGGCTGCTCAGCCACACCATGCGCCGTTGTCGTACGGCGTCCGCCGCCGGCAGGGGGGCGCTCACCGTGACCCGCGCCCACGGGGCTGCAATCTGCTGGGATACCCCGGATATCACCGTCAGCTGCAGTACCCGCTCACCGGGCGGCAGCAGATACAGCAAGCCCACCGAGGCACCGGTGACCCGCATGACGTCTGCCAGGGGAGCATCGAGCTGCTCCAGGCCAGAGCCGGAGCCAGGGGCGAAGTCGGCAAGCTGCTGCACGTCCCTCACCTCCTGCGGACGCCGGAAGGAGCAGCACGCGTGCGCCCGAAGCGAACGCGAGCGACCTGGCCACAGATCCCAAGTACGGCACCGATCTGCGCCCAGCCGGTGCCGGCCTCCCGGTCGGCCCTCACCGCCGCTCGTACCAGCTGCCGGGCCAGGTCCGGCACCCGCGTCACCACGGCGCTGTGCCAACCCGCCACTCCTCCGGTCGGAGGCGACTGCCGGACCGCCCGCAGAGTGACGGCGTGCCCCCGGAGACGCAGCTCAGCACCGGCCGCCGTCATCGTTCCCCACGCCTGAGCAGCCCGCTGCCACCTGCGACGTGCACGCCTGACCGCCTGCCGACGCGCAGGCCGGCAGCGCAGACGGTCATGCCCCATCGGCTCCTGCGGCGCAGCCCCATACCAGCCGCACAGAGCGTCACTCATACCCGGACACTACGCCCACATCCGGCGACGGTCGCGCGGCGAGACGAAAGGCGAGCAGATCCACGCAGCGCGTGAGCGCGCGGAGCGCGCGGCCCGGCGGCCTGTGGGGCGTCATCAGCCCGGGCAGGCTCCGGGCTGATGACGCCCCGCCCGGGTCACCAGGTCTTGCCGGCCTGCTCCCGGATGGTGCGATTGATCCGGTTGAAGAAGTTGGTCATCGCGATCTCCAGGATGATCGCGTTCAAGTGTTCCTCGCTGACGTGTTCAGCGGCGGCGTCCCAGATCTCGTCGGTCACGCCCGGTGCGCCGTCCTGGAGCCGGGTGGCAGCCTCGGTCAGGGCGAGGGCCGCGCGCTCCTCCTCGGTGTAGAAGGGGGTTTCGCGCCAGGCGACCACGTTGTGCAGCCGCTCGTCCGTCTCACCGGCCGCCCGCGCCGAATGGGTCGAGGCGAAGACGCATGGGCTGCAGCCGTTGATCTGGCTGGCGCGCAGATGGACCAGCGACAACAGCCGCTTGTCGGCGCCCCCGGCGTGATCGCCTTGTGGAGGTGCTGGATTGCTGTCATGACATCGGGATTGGCCTGGCTCTTCACACGTGCTTCCATCGTGCGTTGCTCCTTCATCGGTTACCTGAGCCCTTCCGGGCCCGTCATCACCCATGACGGAGCGGATCCGAGGAAGGTAACAACATGTCCGACAGCAACCCGGCGGACCCGGTGGCCGAGGCGTTCGAGGCCCAGCGCGACCGGCTGCGCGCGGTCGCCTACCGCGTGCTCGGATCACACGCCGACGCCGAGACGCGGTCCAGGAGGCCTGGCTGCAGCTGGCCCGCCAGGACCCGGCGACGATCGACAACCTTTCCGGCTGGCTGACCACCGTGGTCGGCCGGATCAGCCTCGACGTCCTGCGCTCACGCCGGACCCGCCCCGCGTCGCCCTACGACGACCGTCAGCCGGAGCTCGTGGTGACGGTCGACGACGGCCCTGTCCCCGAGGACGACGCGGTGCTCGCCGACTCGGTAGGCCTCGCGCTCCTGGTCGTCCTCGACTCGCTCGGCCCGAGCGAGCGGCTGGCGTTCGTGCTGCACGACCTGTTCGCGGTGCCGTTCGACGAGATCGCCCGGACCCTCGGCAAGTCCACCGCCACCAAGATGCTCGCCGGCCGCGCTCGCAGGAAGATCCCGGCGGCCGACCGGCCGGCGGGTGGCATACGGGAGCAGCGAGAAGTGGTCCAGGCCTTCCTGGCGGCGGCGCGGCGCGGCGACTTCGAGGGGTTGCTACGCGTACTCGACCCCGAAGTGAAGCTGGCCGTCGACACTCCCGACGGCGTGGTCGTCATCCTCGGCGCCACCCAGGTCGCCGCCGGTGCCGGCACGCGGCTGTCCGCCGGCGGAGCCGCACAGGGACGACCGGCGCTCGTGGGCGGTCGCCCCGGTTTCGTCTCCTGGCGCGACGACGGCACCCCGCTCTCGGTCCTGGCGTTCACCATCGTCGACGACCGAATCACTGAGATCACGGTCGTAATCGACCCGGCCAAGTCTGCACGGATGGACCTGCCGGCCCCGGCGTGTGATCGGCCAAGGTCTGTGGATCATTGACCTGCTTCAGGCTGCGCGGGCTTCACGGCGTTCGACGAGGTGGCCGCGCTCGAAGCGGGCTCCGGCGCGAACGAGGGCGACGAGGTGGGGGGCCACGGCCCGCCAGCGGACCTGGGCGGACTCGACGAGCTTGAAGACCATCGCGAGGGCCGCGGCCGGGCTGCCTGCGCCCTTGGTGACCTTGGTCCGCAGCCGGACCGCAGCGAAGGTCGACTCGATGGGGTTCGTGGTCCGCAGGTGGATCCAGTGCTCGGCGGGGAAGTCGTAGAACGCCAGCAGCTCGTCCACGTCATCGATGATCTTCTTCGAGCCTCCCGCCTTCGCCGGGTCGGTGGCTCCCCATCACCCGACCGTCCGGGCCCCGTCAGGGGCCTGGCCTTTGCCTTTGTCGAAGGCCCCGGGGCAGGGGGATTCCCCATGCCGGCCAGCGGCCGGCCCCGTGTGCGTGGAGTGTCTTGGCTGGTGTTGTGGTTGGGCGGGCAGGGTCTCGGTGGCGGGCGCGATGATGCGGCGTATGAGAGATGACACTGGGCGTGATCAGATCCGGTACCTGCGTGAGTGCATCAAGGTTGAAGAGGCGCTTGCTCTGGTTGCTGGGGAGGGTTGGCCTGGGCTCACGGACGAGGTGGTCAGTGCGTTGAGGGCCGGTGGATTCATGGGTGAGCAGGTTCGCCTGATCTTCAATTGGGGGCCCGGTCGGGCAGGTGCTTATGCCTATCTTCTGCAGCGCATTCTTGACCAGTTGGAATCGCTCAGTTTCGTCAGGCGGCCGGCTCATAAGGTGGCCGTGTGGCGCGGCATCCGCTCACTGCTGCGTCTGTACCGGAACGCGCCGGGCTGGGAACCGACATGGGGCCGGACTTCCCGTATGCGCGCCTGAGCATGGTGACCAAGGAGCGAGCTGTCGGGGTACTTGCTGACGCCGAACAACGGACGGCAGCAGGCCGCATATTGACGGACCGGTCACGCCCGTAGTCGCTCTCCAAGTGAGGCTTCAGCCGCGCTCCCACCACGTGCGGTGCGGGGCGTGCACGCGCGCCAGCAGCGGCCGGAGCCGGATGTTCCCGAGGGCGGTACTGACGGGGGACCGGCTCCCGGCCGTCCACTACTGTTCGGCGATTTTGTCGATGCGCTCGCGGAGGAGGTCGGCGTGGCCGTTGTGCCGCGCGTACTCCTCGATCATGTGGGTGAGGATGTAGCGGAGAGAGAAGACGTCGTCTCCGTACCGCCCGGTGACGTCGGGGGACTGGGCGGCATCCACGATGTCGCGGGATCGGGCGCACTCCTCGTGCCAGATCGCGAACGCCTCGGACGGGTCTGCGGTGTCGACGGCGAAAGCGCCGCCGTCGCTTCGCGGCCAGTGCACATCGCTGTGCTCGCCGTTCAACACGTTCCGGAACCAGGTCCGCTCGACATCAGCCATGTGCCGGACAAGGCCGAGCAGCGACAAGCCCGAGGGCCGCACGGCCTTTTCCCTGAGCTGCTCGGCTGTGAGCCCCGCACATGCCATGGCCAGCGTGTCACGCTGGCGCTGCAGGAAGCCGGTCAGCGTGGCGTGCTCATCGGCCACCCGCGGAGGTTCGGTCCTCTCCCGGTTGTCCATCGGGCCATCATGACAGCGAGGGGCGCACGACAGTCGGATCTCTGCGGCTGACCTGCGCCGCAGATGACCGGCTGCCGCTCGGCGGTTCGGCTCGAGCCTTCGGAGTGTGGGGCCGGCCTTGGCACGCGTCCGGTGGTGGCTCCGCCCCTCGCCTCACCGTCGGCCGACGCCGTGGTGCACGTCCCGCAGGTGAGCCGCTCGCTGCGGAGGGCGCCGCTTACGTCGACTCCGCGTTCCACCCAACAACGCAGGCCAGATACCGGAAACGAGCAAGGTGTGTCCACGCCGGGCTCGGCGCGTGCCTGCTAGCGGCCGGCTCGTTCGCGCCGGCCGCGCGCTGCCGTACGGCCGGGCCGCTTGTGTCGATCGGCCAACCGGACCGCACGCGGCCATCCCATTGGGTGTAGTGGCAGGTGTGGTGTTTCCGTACTGATCCCGGTGTTCATAAATGCAGCGCGAGAGGTGTTCCGGAGACGCAGCCGACCAGTCTGCACTGGAGGTGCTCCCTAAAATGCAGACGATGCGAGATCTACTAAATCGGGTGCAACGGGACGCCGATTTCGCCGATACTCACCACGCCTCGCCACCTACTTGCGGCGTGTTCCCGCCTGGCGCTCAATCACACAACGTACTGTCTCGTGGGCGGACTGCGATCTTGGGGATGCTTTAATGCGCTATGGGCGGCAGATAATCTGGGCCGCAGCAGTAGCGGTGACCGGTGCGTTGTTCGCTGTGGCGTGGCTCAATCACAAGATTGAGGATGTCTCGACGCTGACATCGGTTCTTGGGTTCGCCGTATCCGTGATCGGCCTCAGCGCCAGTCTGACCCGCGGCGCCAATGACGCAGCGCCCCCCTCTGGCGACCGGCTCAACCGCTACAGCGATCAGTTGGCATCCGCTGTCGCGGAACAGTGGCGAGCTGAATGGCGACTTCGGCGACTCCAGGATCCGGATCCCCTGCAGGTGGCCTGGGTGGTCGCCGAACCTTGGCTGACGGACAGGCACGACAACACGGATGAGCCGCCCGGGCTGGGCGACAGGCTGGAGCATATCGTCGAGGTCTTCGACCGAGTACCGTCGAAACGGCTGGTCGTCCTGGGGGCTCCCGGCAGCGGCAAGACCGTGCTAGCTGTGCGTTTCACACTCGATCTGCTGCAGCGCCGACAGCCCGGCAGCCCCGTCCCGGTGGTCTTCTCACTCGCCAGTTGGCGGCCAGACCGACAGAGCCTGCGCACCTGGATGGCTGCCTCACTGGCAGCAACCTACCCTGGAGCCACCTGGGCCGGAGAACTGCTCGCCTCAGGGCGCGTGCTGCCCGTACTCGATGGCCTGGACGAGATCCCCGAACCCCTTCAGGCTCAGGCCGTGACCCGGCTCAACGCGGAACTTGATTCAGGAGACCCGGTCCTCCTCACCTGCCGCACCCAGGTATATGCGGCGCAAGTGGAGACTGGGGATGTCATCACCTCTGCCGCAGCAGTCGAACTCCAACCCGTGTCGTTCGAAGACGCCAGCGCTTACCTCATCCGCACAGCCCGCCCCGCACGCGGCGCTGGCGGACAACGCACCACCCGCTGGGACCCTGTATTCGCCTACCTCTCCGCCCACCCCGACGCACCGGCCAGCCGGACGCTGCACCAGGTCCTGCAGACGCCGCTGATGGTCGCAATGGCCCGCACCGTCTACGGGGACGGTGGCTCGGACCCCACCGAGCTCCTCGACCCACGCTTCAGCTCCCCCGTCACTCTCGAACACCACCTTCTGGAGGCTTTCGTCCCCGCAGCCTTCAAAGATCGGCCCAGCGCGGTAGACGCCCAACGCTGGCTCAGATTCCTCGCCACACACTTGGAACGACAACACACCCGCGACCTGGCCTGGTGGAACCTGCGGCTGGCTCTACCGCAGCCGCTCCGCGCCCTCGGACCGATCCTGTTTCTGGGAGGTGTGGCCTTGGCATTCAGCCTGGCCGGGGTACCGCACCCAGGCACTGGGCCGAGCGTCGCAGTAGCCGCGTTCCTCACGGCTGTCTGTACCAGCTACTGGATCCTGTCGCATGACCCCCACCTGGCCGCCCCCCGCTCCTCAACGCGCGACAAAATTGGGCTCCGCGAAACATTCCCGTCTCTGACAGCCGCAGCTTTTCTAGGTGTAATTGTCGGCATTGCTGGAACTCTGGACTTCAAATGGGAATATGTCGAACTCGCCAACGGTTGGGTCAGTGACGCGTCCCTGGCCGCAGCTGCGGGTCTAGTGAATGTGGCGATCCTCGCCATCATGGGTATCACCGGTAACCCCCTACCTTCCACCTCTTCTATTGGACGGAAGGGCCCCAGTCATTCACCTCTACGTCGCTTTCTTACCACAGCTTCCCTCGTATTCTTCGGCGCTGGCACAGTTCTTATCGCCGTGTCCACACCGGCCTTCGATATCCAGACTGGCGAGGTTTCCCTCTACTTGTTCTGCGCCGGAGCTGTTCTCGGCATCCTGACACTTCTGCTGACCGCCCTGGCGAGGCGGAACACTCGTGGCCCGGAACGACGTGCCCTCGCCCCCTCGCGGCGCCGTCGGCGTGAGCTAGCTCGAACAGTCAGCCGTGGAACGGCCATGGGCCTGCTCACAGGATTCTGCTTGAGCATCACCTTCGGTCTGGCCTGGGCCACTACACTGGCCGTCAGGGCCGAATGGCAAGCTGCCTTTCCCGCCGGTTCAGTAGTGCACACCCTCTCAGACGGAACCCGATACGGTGTCACCCCAGACGGCTGGCGCTTCGCCCGCATGCCCGACGGAAGCAAGTACGTCCGCTTCCCTAAGGCCGTGACCGGAATCGTGGTCCGAAACCCCAACGGTACCCAATACGCGGGTACAGCGTCAGCAGCCAACCTGTGCACGAATGGAGCACGGTGTACGTCCTTCACCGGCCCCATCGAAATCCATCTGCCGCGCGGTGAATACAATTTTGCCAAGGTGAAACTTCCAGACGGCACAACCGTGGAGGACTTTGACTTTGCAAACGAGCTCTCCGTGCAGGCCGAAGAATGGCTCTTCCAGGGCAGTCCCGGCCGGCTTTTCGTTAATGCCGCAGCATTTGGCTTGCGTGTCGGTCTCGTCATCGGCCTGATCGCTGGCATTTCGGCTGGGGTGCACCGCTGGCTGATCGTACCCATCGATGCCACGCGCTCCCTGAGCCCGCTTACCAGCTTGTACAGCGATCGCACGACGGCGATCGCTCGCAGCGTCATCATTACCTTCTTCGGTATCGCCGGTACTGCCTTGATCATCCAACTGCTGAACATGCCTGCGCCACTGATCTACCAAGCGATGGTCATCTGGGCGCCCACCGGTCCCCTCGCCCTCATGCTCAGCGCCTGGGGCTGGCTACTCACCACTCGCCTCTGGCTCTGCGCCACGGGGCAACTGCCCTGGCGCCTCATGGCCTTTCTTGAAGAGGCCCACACACGAGGCGCACTACGCCAGGTCGGTGCCCTATATCAGTTCCGGCACGCCCGACTTCAGGAACAGCTCTCCATCACTAATGGGACAGCACCTAGCTAAGACGGTGTCCTATGTGGTGAGGCGGAGCAGTCGCTTGTAGCAGCACAGTGCTGCAGCGAAGCCAAGAAAGGCGAGGTAGTTGCGGGGGTGGCGTTCATAGCGGGGGCTGAGTCGGCGGTAGCCGGAGAGCCAGGAGACCGTCCGCTCGATCACCGACCTTCGGCGCCCCAGCCGTTCGCTGGACTCGATGCCTTTACGGGCGATGCGCACGCCGATGCGCTTGCCGCGTAACCATTTTCGCAGGTGGGGGATACCATCGCCATGTCGGCATGCAGGCGCTGAGGCTTGAAGTGGCGGCCGCGGTGGGGGTCGTGTCTCGTTTAGTGACCCTCGACCATGGGCTTCAGCGCCTCGCTGTCGTGGGTGTTGGCGGCCGAGACGCCGACGAGGAGGGGCAGTCCGTTCGCGTCCGACAGGTCGTGCATCTTGGAACCCGGCTTGCCCCGGTCCACGGGGCTCGGACCTGTGAGTTCGCCCCCCCTTTTAGCTCGCACGTGAGCGGAGTCGAGGACCACGCGAGAGACGTCGATGAGGCCGGCGTCATCGAGTCGGTGCAGCACCGCCTCATGCAGCCGGCCCCACAGCCCGGTTCGCGACCAGATCAGGAACCGGCGGTGCGCGGTCGACTTCGATATCCCGAAACACGGCGGCAGAGCCCGCCAGGCACAACCGCTGACCAGCACATAGATGATCGCCGCAAACAGCGTCTCATCAGGTGTGTCCTGCGTGCCGCCGCCCTGCGGCCGCACCCTCGACGGCGGGATCAGCGGCTCGGCGATCTCCACAGCCCGTCCGGAACAATCCAACTTCATGTCCCCCGCCCTATAGACAGCCCAACGAGCGATCACCACATAGGACACGGTCTGAGGCCTGTCCCGCAAAGTCTTCCCGGAGACCCGACGTGTCGCCCGGGTGAGGGCTCTGCCATGATCGCCTGTCGACGAGAGGGGCTGTGATGGCCATCGACGAGCGACCTGACCCGGTGCAGATCATCGCGAGAGTGGGGACGGGCTTCTCCGCAGAGCAGCCCGAGCGAGCGATCCAGGTGTGGATGTATCTCGCCGCGAAGGCCGGTTGGGATGTCAGCCGCGTCGACGAGGCTTCCGTCGACCTGGACGCTGGCGAGTGCGGGATCGTCGACGTAGAAGGCCTGCGATACCTGGTGCGTCGGGGCCGAAGGGTGCGTCGGACTCTCTATGACGACAGCGGGGGAAGGCTTACTCAGCGACCGATCTTCGGCTTCGCTGCGTGGGCGGAACCCGTGCTTTCCGCGGACAGCATCATCCCCTGAGGCCGTCACAAGGGTCTCATGCTGCGGCTGGGATGATCTTCCTGTGGCTGGTGTGATCTCAGCGTCGGAACCCTCCTGGATAGCCCCGTTCACCGGGCTGAGCCCGCAAGCATTCGGAAAGCTGCTCACCCAGCTGCGACGCGAGGGGGCCGATGCGGCACGTCCTGGGCGGCCGTAGTCGCTGCCGCTTGAGGGACGTCCGCCAGCAGGCGGGCGTGCAGCGCGGGGAGTCTCACGCAGCCGCCGTACCCGGGCGAGCGCGCCGTCGGGCGGGCGGCCGGGCGGCCGAAATGCCAGCGAGAGCCCCCAGCTCCGGGATGCCTCTTCCCACACGTCGCAGACCGTGGTCGACACCAGGCCGCGCAGCGTGGGCCATAGCTGCAGGAGGGTGTCGCGGTCCAGCAGGCTGCACAGGTCCTCGCGCATGCCTTCGGCGAGGACGGTACGGTACAGGCTCATGCGCTGGCGTTCGTTGCCGAGGTCGAAGGCGCGCAGTCCGGACCAGACAACGGTGGCCGACGGCTCGACGATCCCGTCGGCGGGACCCCGCAGTTCCGCCAGCGAGGCCGGCAGACGGCGCCGGAACTTCTCCCGGTACAACGCAAGGTCCTGGGCGTCGACACCCGAGAGGTCCGTCGGCACAGCTTCGGCGTGCTCTGGGCTGGAAGGCATGCCTCAAAGCCTTCAGCCGGCATCTCGCGTTCCGGACTGCGCAGTCCTGACCTTGCCCGCCTTTGCTTGCAATGAGCGCGGTAGACGCAAGAATGATGCGAATCTGACCCCAGTTGTCGTGCTCAGCGGTCCAGAAACCTCCTGGTCAGGGTGCCGGGTTGACGACGACTAGCTCGCTCCGTCTCAATCACGGAACTGCGGACGGAGCCTTGATAACGGCCAGGGATGCTCTTCGTTCCCCACTCGGTTGAGTGATCAATGAAGGGCCGGGGCGGCCCGCTTGTCGAGTATCCGGGCCGTGTCGAGCGGTCAAGGGCGCCTTCGGAGTCACTACGCGATGAGCTGCGCTCACTCTGGACAGCGCGCCCCGCCCCTGATCCTGGTTATCGGGCGGCCCCTCCCGAGTGGCACCCGTCCGCAGGTCGGCGCGCTGGTTTTGTTGGTGGGACCTGACAGCGGTTGTCCGTCAGCGGCGACAACACCCGGTGTTGCCGCGAGTCAGGAGCCAATGTGCTGCGCCAGCGTCAACCCGCCCGCGCGACTCATCCGGTCGGGCGGGTCGTCTCTCGTCCCGGGTTGGTCCGATTGGTCGGATATACCGGTGGGTCACGCCGGGACGTTCCGGGCGGCGGCAGAGCCGAGGTTATGAATGCGTCACCTGACCATCCATGAGCATCAACCTCAGGAGCCACACGATGCGCCCCATCAGAGCAGCTTGTCTCGGCACGGCCGCTGCGCTGGTCGCCCTTCTCGCCTGCGCCCCTGTCGAGGCCGCCGCGACGGACACCGGTTCCGCCCACACCAAGGGCGGAGACCGGATCATCACACTCATCGGCGTGCTCAAGGAGCAGACGCGCTTCCCCGTCAACCCAGGCGGCATCCCCGCCGCCCAGGGTGATCGGACCGTCGTCCGCTCGGACCTCCTCGACCAGAACCGCAAGAAGGTCGGCGAGACCGGCGGCGCCTGCACCACCACCCGGGCCGTCGACGGCGGAGCGGAGGAGTGCGTCGTGACCTACACCCTCCCGGGCGGCCAGCTCTCCGTGCAGGGGATGATCTTCGGCATCCTCACCCAGGGCCGCCCGACGACCCCTCCCCCTCCGTTCGACAACGCGATCACCGGCGGCACCGGGAGATTCGACCGGGCTCGTGGCCAAGTCCACGCCGAAACGATCGCTCCGAACACGAGGCGTTTCACGATCGACCTCGACTGACTCACCCTGCCCCCGCCGGTGAGAAGGCTGGCGGGGCTCCTTTGCGTGACGCAACTCTCAGCAGTCCGATCTCAGACGTCGCCGCGTACGGCACGGCCGGCCTGAAGTTCCCCCTTCGGCGTGGACAGCGGGTGTTTACCCTGCGGGGGCGAGGTCTTCGCCGGTTCGGCCGTTCTGCTCCCTCCTGATGCCTGGTCTGATTTCGCACCCGCATCAATCGGACTGTGGAGTCTGCGGCCTGACGCGCAAGGCGTTCGGCTCCCTTCCCGTAGCCGTCTTGCTCGCGCATCTGCGCCAGTTCCCAAAGGACGGATGGGTCTTCGGCGTCTGCGGCCTGTCGGGCGATGCCCTCAGCTCCCTCTCGGTCCCCGGCTTTCTCGCGCATCCGCGCCAGTCCCCCGAGGACGAATGGGTCTCCGGCTTCTGCGGCTTGACGGGCGAGGCGATCGGCTCCATCTCGGTCGCCAGCCTTCTCGTGCAGGCGCGCCAAGTCCCCGAGGGCGATGCAGTCTCCGAGATCCGCGGCTGCACGGTACAAGTGTTCGGCTTCCTTCCGATCGCCAGTTCTCTCCCGCATCCATGCCAACTGGCGCAAGGCGAAGCTGTCTCCGGCATACACCGCGACCATGGGGGAGCGGTGGCCCGCCAGGCGACCATGCTTGGGCGGTCTGCATGAGCAGGTCCAGGGTCGGCACGATGACGAGGTCCGTCCGTGGGGGAAACACTCCAGCGCGCACGCGGCAGCGATGATCGTCTTGCCCGAGCCGGTCGCGGACACAATCGTGCCCCGCATCCCCTGGATGACACTCGGGGCTCGGCGACAGCCGCGTCGCGAGCCTCTCCCCGCTCCAGTTGCCCAAGGGTATGGTGCCGCTTGGGCTGGAGGCGGTCGTGTAGGCGATCACGGTCTTGGCGATCGCGCCCGTCGGTGGTCGGCGGTGCGGTGCTCACCGGCCGGGCGCTCCCGTGCGCAGGCCGTCCATGACGAGGTCGAGGAGCCTGGTGGCGCGGGGCCGCCAGTCGTCGCGGGGGTCGAGCTGCCACAGGCCCGCGATAGCAAGGAGGAAATCGTCCCCAGTGACGCCGGAACGGACGGTGCCGGCTTGCTCGTTGGCTCGGAGCAGCAGGTTCGCCGCGTCGATCACCGGCGTGGGGGCGGGCTTCGCCGGACTGCCTGGCGCGCTGGTGACCTGCCGGATCGCGTCTGCCAGGCCGGCCTTGGTCATCGCGAACTCCGAAAGCCGGTCCATCCAGGCGCGCAGGGCCTGCGCGGGCGGCCGGGTCCGGAGCAGGTGGGCGGCACTGTCGGCGACCTGCTGCATCTCGTGCCGGTAGATCTCCAGGACGAGTGCCTCGCGGTTGGGGAAGTTGCGGTAGAAGGTGGCCTGGCCGACGCCGGCCTTCTTGGCGATCGCGCTCAGCGGCGTGTCCGTGCAGCGGGACAACTCGGCGAGTGCCACCTCCAGGATGCGTTCGCGGTTGCGCTGGGCGTCCGAGCGCCGGGGTGCGTCGTTCATCTGCGGCACTCATCCTCCCTGAGGGTTCGTGGCCGAACCTCACCCTTGCTAACCGGACAGCTGTCCGTTACGTTTTCCAGTTAACGGACAGCTGTCCGGTTGTTGTCCACGATAGCTGCGGACGCGCCCCTGTGGCAGTCCGCGGTCCCCTTCGGTTCCAGCACCACGCATCGCGGCCCCACCTCTGCTGCACAGTGCCGCACCACAAACCCTGCGCACCCGCCCGGTACCCCGGTTGCTGAACGCCCCATCTGCCCTGGAAATGCGAAAGAAGCTGCTCATGGCCTCATCGACGTCCAGTGTCATCACCCTGAACATCAACGGCGAGAAGTACACACTGCCCGTCGACCACCGCACCACCCTGCTCGACGCACTGCGCGAGCGCCTCGCGCTGACCGGCTCAAAAAAGGGCTGTGACCAGGGACAGTGCGGCGCCTGTACGGTCCTGCTGGACGGCCGCCGGGCCGTGTCCTGCCTGCAACTGGCCGTGGCGGCCGAGGGCCGGGAGATCACCACCATCGAAGGCGTCGCCGAGGGCGATCAGCTGCATCCCGTGCAGCAGGCGTTCCTCGACCTGGACGGTTTCCAGTGCGGCTACTGCACTCCGGGACAGATCTGCTCGGCGATCGGTGTGATCCAGGAGCACGCGGCGGGCTGGCCCAGCGCCGTCACCGACGACATCCGGCCCGAGGCCGGACCACCGCCGCTGACCGCCGAAGAGATCCGCGAGCGCATGAGCGGCAATCTGTGCCGGTGCAGCGCCTACGTCTCGATCGTCGAAGCCGTGGCCCAGGCGGCCGAGGCGCAGCCGGACGCGGGGCGCGCGGGCCTCGGGACGGAGCCGAAGGAGGCCGTGGCATGAGGGAGTTCGACTATCAGCGGGCGTCCGACGTCGCCGCCGCCGTCGCACTGCTCGGCGCCGATCCGGACACCCGCTTCCTCGGCGGCGGCACCAACCTCGTCGACCTCATGAAGTCCGGCGTCGAACGCCCCACCCGGCTCGTCGACATCCGCGAACTTCCGTTGGACCAGATCGAGCCGACGCCGGAAGGCCTGCGCATTGGCGCCACCGTCACCAACGGCGACCTGGCCGCGCACCCTGAGGTCCGCCGCCGCTACCCGGCGCTGGCCCAGGCGGTGCTGGCCGGCGCCTCCGGACAGCTGCGCAACATGGCCACGGTCGGCGGGAACCTGCTCCAGCGCACCCGCTGCGGCTACTTCACCGACGTCACCAAGCCCTGCAACAAGCGTGTCCCGGGCAGCGGTTGCCCCGCCGTCGAGGGCGAGCACCGCAACCACGCGATCCTGGGCGCGTCGGAGAGCTGCGTCGCCGTACACCCCTCCGACATGGCCGTCGCGCTCGCCGCCTTCGACGCGGTCGTCCACTTCGAGACCGCGGACGGGCCGGGCGAGGTGGCCCTGGCGGACTTCTACCTGCCCGTCGGCGACACCCCGCACCGCGAGACCGCCCTGCCGCCGGGCGCCCTGATCACCGGCGTCATCCTGCCGCCCGTCCCGGTCGCCGCCAACTCCCGCTACCGCAAGGTGCGCGAGCGCGCCTCGTACGCGTTCGCCATCGGCTCGCTCGCGGCCGCACTCGACGTGCGGGACGGCGTCGTACGCGACGCGCGCCTGGCCTTCGGCGCCGTCGCCTCCCGGCCCTGGCGGGCCCTCGCCGCCGAACGCGTCCTGATCGGCGCCACGGCCGACGCCGAGACCTACGCCGCCGCGGCGGACGCCGAACTGGCGGCGGCACGGCCACTGCCCCAGAACGGATACAAGGTGACCCTCATGCGCAACCTCGTCGTGGCCGAGCTCACCCGACTCGCACAGGAGGCCGCCCGATGACCACCGCCCCCACCGCGACACACACGCAGGCGCCGTCTGTCGGCACCGCCCACACCCGCGTCGAGGGCAGGGACAAGGTCACCGGCGTGGCCCGATACGCCGGAGAGATCCCCTTCGCCGACCTCGCGCACGGCTGGCTGGTGCTCTCCACGGTCGCCCGTGGCCGCATCCGCGCCATCGACAGCGACCCCGTCCTCGCCATGCCGGGCGTCCTCGCCGTCCTGGACCACCGCAACGCCCTGCGGGTGAACACCGACTACACCGGTCTGATGGGGATGAAGCCGGACCCGACCTGTGCCGTCTTCCAGCACGACCGGGTGCCGCACCTGGGCTGGCCGGTGGCGCTGGTCGTGGCCGAGACGTCCGAGCAGGCCAGGGAGGCCGCCGAGGCGCTCGTGGTGACTTACGAACAGGAGCCCCACGACATCGACTTCACGGCGGGCCACCCGGGCGCCTACCCGGCGGACGGGCACATGCCGGCCGTGACGGAGAAGGGGGACCTGGACGCTGAACTGGCCGCGTCGGCCGTCGTCGTGGACGCCGAGTACCGCACCCCCGAAGAGCACCACAACCCGATGGAGCCGCATGCGGCGACCGCCCACTGGGACGGCGGCCGGCTCGAGGTGGTCGACTCCAACCAGGGTGCCACCTGGGTCATCGGCGAACTCGCGAACCTCTTCTCGCTCGACCCGGCGTCGGTGCGGGTGCGCTCGGAGCACGTCGGCGGCGGGTTCGGCAGCAAGGGCGTACGGGCCCACCAGGTGGCCGCCGTCATGGCCGCGACCGTCCTGCAGCGCCCCGTGCGAGTTGTCCTGACCCGCCGTCAGATGTTCTCGCTGGCCGGCTACCGCAGCCCCACCATCCAGCGAGTCAGGCTCGGCGCCGACGCCGAGGGCCGGCTGCGCGCGCTGGAGCACAGCTCCCTCAGCCTCACCTCCACCGTGCACGAATTCGTCGAGTCGAGCGCCGGGGTGGCACGGGTGATGTACGACGCCGACGCCCACCACACCGCCAACCATGTGGTCCGGCTCGACGTGCCCACCCCGACGTTCATGCGGGCCCCGGGTGAGGCGCCGGGCTCCTTCGCACTGGAGGCGGCGCTCGACGAACTCGCCGAGAAGGGCGGCATCGACCCGGTCGAGCTGCGGCTGCGCAACGACCCCGAGCGGGGGCCGGTGTCCGGCCTGCCGTTCGCCGGCCGCAACGTGGCCGCCTGCTTCCGGGAGGGCGCCCGCAGGTTCGGCTGGGCGGACCGGGACCCGCGCCCCGGCCTGCGCCGGGACGGCCGCTGGCTGCTCGGCACCGGCACCGCGGCGGCGTCCTTCCCCGCGGGCGCGGCGCCCTCCACGGCGACCATGACCGCGCACCCGGACGGCGGCTTCACCGTGCGGATCGCCGCGGCCGACATCGGCACCGGCGCCCGTACCGCGCTCACCCTGGTCGCCGCCGACGCGCTGGGCGTGCCCCCGGAGAGGGTCCGCGTCCGCATCGGTGACAGCGACTTCGGACCGGCGATGATCGCCGGCGGTTCCATGGGCACCCGCTCCTGGTCCTGGGCGGTCGCGGCCGCGGCCGAGGAACTGCGCGACAGGCTGGGCCTGGGCGCCGACATCCCCCCGGAGGGCATCACGGTGCGGTCGGACACCACCGAGGCCATCGGCTCGCTCGCGCCCGCCGAGCGCCACTCCTTCGGAGCCCAGTTCGCCGAGGTCGCCGTGGACGTCACCACCGGCGAGGTGCGCGTGCGGCGCATGCTCGGGATCTTCGCCGCGGGCCGGATCGTCAACCCGCTCACCGCGCGCAGCCAACTCGTGGGCGGCATGATCTGGGGCATCTCCATGGCGCTACACGAGGAGGCCGTACGGGACCGCGCCTCGGGCGGCCACGTCGGCGCCGACCTCGCGGGCTACCACGTGGCCACCCACGCCGACGTCCCGCACATCGAGGCCGACTGGATCGACGACACCGACCCGAACGACCCGGTCGGCATCAAGGGCATCGGCGAGGTCGGCATCGTGGGCGCCGCGGCCGCCGTCGCCAACGCGGTCTGGCACGCGACCGGCGTACGCCACCGCGCCCTGCCCATCCGGCCGGACCGGGTCCTGACCGCGGCAGCCGGAGCGCTTGATGCTTGACCTGGCCGAGGAGCTGGACCGGTGGATCGAGGAGGGCCGGGAGTTCGCCGTCGCCACCGTAGTGGCCGTCGGCGGCAGCGCACCGCGCGGTCCCGGCGCCGCCCTCGCCGTGGACGGTGCGGGCACCGTCATCGGCTCCGTCTCCGGCGGCTGCGTCGAGGGCGCGGTGTACGACCTGTGCCTGGAGGCGCTGCGCACCGGGGAGAGCGTGCTCGAACGGTTCGGCTACAGCGACGAGGACGCCTTCGCCGTCGGACTGACCTGCGGCGGCACGATCGAGGTGCTGGTCACGCCGGTGTCCGGCCGGGCGCCCGCCCGGGCGGTCATCGCGGCGGCCGTGGCGGCCGCCGCTCAGGGCCGGCCGGCGGCCCTGGCCCGGGTGGCCCGCGGCCCGGCCGAACTCCTCGGCCGGGCCCTGCTGGTGCGGCCCGACGGCACGCACGAGGGCGCTTTCGGTAGCCACCCGGAGCTGCACCGTACGGCGGCGGCCGAGGCCCGTGCCCTGCTGGAGGCGGGCCGCACCGGCACGGTGGAGATCCCGGCGGACGGCTCGCACTGCCCCGGCGGTCTCACCCTGCTGGTCGAGTCGAACGTGCCGCCACCGCGCATGATCATCTTCGGCGCGGTGGACTTCGCCTCGGCGCTGGCGAGGGCCGGCAAGTTCCTCGGCTACCACGTGACCGTGTGCGACGCCCGGCCGGTCTTCGCCACCCGGGCCCGCTTCCCCGACGCCGACGAGGTCGTCGTCGACTGGCCGCACCGCTACCTGCGGCGCACCGGAACCGACGCCCGCACGGTCCTGTGCGTCCTCACCCACGACGCGAAGTTCGACGTGCCCCTGCTCAAGCTGGCCCTCGGCATGCCGGTGGCGTTCGTCGGCGCGATGGGCTCGCGCCGCACCCACGAGGACCGCAACCGGCGTCTGCGGGCCGAAGGCGTGGGCGCGCGGGAGTTGGCCAAACTGCGCTCTCCGATCGGCCTCGACCTCGGCGCCCGTACGCCCGAGGAGACCGCCCTGTCGATCGCGGCGGAGATCGTCGCCGCCAGACGGGGCGGCACCGGCGTGCCGCTCACCAACTCCCGGACACCGATCCACCGCGACCTTCAGACCGCCGGAGCGGGGGATAAACTCCGTCGACCGATGAATTGCTAGGCTCACTGGGTTCCTCCCAGGATGCCCCGGCCTTCAGGCCGGGGAGGAATCGGACTCCTGCGGAGCAGGGCAGGGATAGCCGGATCGCCGTCAGGGCGATCCAGCGTCCACCCCGCATGGCGGTGATGTCGCCCGCAATGATCAAGAGCTCTCAACTGTCAGTCCTCGCGGGTAAGTTCGGATGCATGACGACAGAGGCGACCACGAAGGACGCCGGGCATGCCCGGTACACCTGCCGTGTGCGCCTGTCGGCCACCGCGCGGCGGGCACTTGAAGCGGAGTGGGCGCGCTGCCGGTGGATCTGGAACGAGTGCGTCGCGAAGTCCCAGCAGGTGCACGCGCAGAGCCGGGCGAGCGGCGAGAAGTTGACCTGTGGTCCGGGGCAGTTGGACAAGATGCTGACCGAGGCACGCAGGGTGACGCCGTGGCTGGCTGAGGGCGCAAGCGTGCCGCAGCAGCAGGTGATTCGGGACTTCGCCAGGTCGAGGGCGAAAGCGCTGAAGGACATCAAGGACCGGTTGCCGATGCACCGGCGGGCCGGGATGCCCCACACGCCCGTACGAGCGGGCCTGCCTCGCCGCTGGCGCGCTGACCGCCCGGGGCCACGCGGTACGCTGCGCGGACCGCCTGGGATCCCGGACCCGGCCGCACACCGTCGCCGTGCCGCCGCCCCGAAGCCCCGCCCACGGCCCTCCCGTACGGACTGGAAGGCGAGCCGCCGCCAGGAGCAGACGACCGACGTCGCCACGATGGAGCAGACCCGCCGGACGTTCGAGGCCACTGCCAAGATGGCCGCCAAGCTCCAGGACGGCATCCGGGACCGTGCCATCACCCACGGCCCCCGACCACAGCCCACCCCGGCGACGGCCCCGCCGCCGGATCGGCTAGGTCATCCAACAGGTCGGTCTCTGCCCGTACCTCGGCCGGAAGGCCGGCTGGGGGACAGGTCATCAGTGACCCAAGAGTGCTCCAAGTAAAGGACGGTGACTCCGGATTCCGGACGCCATGGTCGGGTATCGGCCAGTCCTGGGTGAACCGAGCGTGAGCCGGCAGCGGGGCAGATCACCACTGTGCGTGAACGTTGGGTGCCGGGGCAGTGTTCGGGTGCGGGCACGGCAACCGCTCCCGCCGGTCTGTCGTCGCGGACACCCGGCCGGAACCCTTCCTTGTTGTGGCGCGAAAGCCTCACCATACTCGTCGGCGCTTGGCATGGGCACGATCGTGTGACCGCCGGGACGTCCCGTGCCCCTCATCCCTCCGGCCCCGCCCGACGAGTGGGCGGGGCAACCCCCACTGGAGGCTCCACATGACGCAACGCCGAACAGGCTTGACCACCCGCGCGCTCACCGGAGCGAGCGTCGCCGTCCTCACCGCCGGCGCGGCCCTGCTCCCCGGGGCCGGCTCGGCCGCGGCGGCCCCCGTGGGCGCGCAGGCGACCCCGGCCGCCGCCCGCGCCGCGTCCGCAGCGGTCCTCGTCGCACGGTTGGGCAACCGTGCCGCCGGTTCCTACTACGACGCCGCGGCTCACCGCTTCGTCGTGAACATCACCGACCCGTCCGCGGCCGGCTCGGTCCGCGCCACCGGCGCCGCACCGAGAACCGTGCGCTACTCCACCCCCCAACTCCGAGGAGCCATCGGCACGCTGACCCAGCGGGCCCGGATCGCGGGCACCGCCTGGTCGATCGACCCCCGTCAGGACAAGGTGGTCGTGACCGTCGACCCCACGGTCACCGGGGCCGAGCGCGCCCGGCTGAACACCGTGGTCGGCTCGCTCGGTGACAAGGTGGTCGTACGCCGGGCCGCCTCCGCGTTCAAGCCGTTCCTCGCGGGCGGCGACGCCATCTGGGGCAGCGGTGTGCGCTGCTCCCTCGGATTCAACGTGACTGTGAACGGCGCGCCGTACTTCCTCACCGCCGGACACTGCGGCAACGCCTCCTCGACGTGGTCCGACTCGCAGGGCGGCGGGGAGGTCGGCCAGACCGTCGACTCGCAGTTCCCCGTCACCGACTACGCTCTGGTCCAGTACGACGACGCCGGCAGCGACCACCCCAGCGCCGTCGACCTCTACGACGGAAGCAGTCAGCAGATCACGCACGCCGCCGACGCGTATGTGGGTGAGTCGGTCACGCGCAGCGGCAGCACCTCAGGGGTCCACAGCGGGACGGTCAACGGGCTGGACGCGACGGTCAACTACCAGGAGGGCTCCGTCTCCGGGCTCATCGACACCGATGTGTGCGCCGAGCCCGGCGACAGCGGCGGCGCGCTCTTCGACTCCGACGCGGCGATCGGTCTGACCTCGGGCGGCAGCGGTGACTGCACGTCCGGCGGTGAGACCTTCTTTCAGCCCGTGCCCGCGGCGCTGAGCGCGGAGGGAGCCACCCTGCCGTAGCCAGCGGCAGACCGCACGCCGTGCCGGTCCGGGAACGCTGCACGCTCGTAGCGCTGATCAGCTATGCGATCACATGCGAACGGTAAGGTCTGACACGGGTTCTGCCCACCTGGGCGGGGACGCATGAGCATGGAGATGGAATCCCGCGCCCAGTCTTGCTCCGCGTGGCCGGTGTCGGCGGGTGGTGGGTGTGCTGATCGTGGTCACGCCCTGGTGCCGGTGGGCTGCGCGGGGCAGCCGGGTCAGGCCCGGTGGTGCGTGTCCCTCTGGACGCTGGGCCGGACGGGCCGGTGAGTCTGGCTGGGGAGGGAACCTCACGTCGCCTGGGCGTGAGGCGGTTGGTTCGCGGCCGGGTGGGGCCGGTCTTCGACCGGTCCGTCCGGCTGGTCTTCGGGACGGCGGTGAGGACGGCCTTGGCCTCCATTGTGGGCGAGGCCGCGTGCGGCGATCCGCTGCCAGGCGCCCTGGTCACGGCAAGTTATTGAGAATTGAGACAGGGTAGTGATCCTTCGTTCGGTGGGGTGAAGTCGGTCTGAGGGGGGTGGCTGGCTGTGTGACGGTCCGGTCATTCCGGGCGGGTGTCAGTGGTGCCTGCGATCGTGTGCGGCGTGGATGAACTCGTGGAACGTGTTGACGCTCAGGACCGTGTGCTGGGGGTAGTCAGTCGGCGGGACGCTGTTCAGGAGGGCTGGCTGCACCGGGTTGGCGTGGTGGTGTGCCGCGATAGGCAAGGCCGTTTTCTCGTCCATCGGCGGGCCGAGCACCTGTCCCGTTTCCCTGGGCACTACGAACTCGGGGTCGGGGGTGCTGCGGGAGTCGGCGAGTCCTATGAGCAGGCAGCTGCCCGCGAGCTCAGCGAGGAGCTGGGAGTGCGGGCGACAGCGTGCCTTCGGTTCAAGTTCCTCAACCGGGGCGGGCTCAGCCCTCACTGGCTTGCGGTCTGTGACGCTGTGCTTCCGGAGACAGTCGCCCCTGATCCGGAAGAGGTGGCCTGGCACGGGTGGCTGACTGAGTCCGAGCTGCGGCGGGCTCTGCAGCAGTGGACCTTCACTCCTGATAGCCAGGCGGTTTTCGACCGATATCTCGCTTGTCGCGCTGCCCCGGCTTCTGCGCAGGAAGGGTGCTCATGAGCTGGGTCAGTGAGACGAAGGCGCCGGTCGTTCCGAAGTCCCTGGGAGTGGGGCCGGCGGGGGTTGGGGTGTCCGCAAGACGTTCGGTAAGGGCAGTGACCGGTTCGCGGTCTCCTTCGAGGGCCTCGCGCTCGTCATCTGTGAGGTCGAGTTGTTCGAGCATCTGGTCAATGCCATCCCTAACGGCCAGTAGCTGACCGCGGGCGGAGTCTTTGGGGACGTAGAACGGGCAGCGTGCGCAGGCCAGCCGGTGGGGGCACTTGGCGAAGAAGTCGTAGCTGCAGTAGCCCTCGCCCAAGTCGTAGTACTTCCAGGGCTGTTCGCCGTCGGCGGCGGCTCCGGTGTGGATCGACTCGCGGTCGATGAGGACCTGGATGGTGCGGACGTTCCGGGCGAAGTAGTCGGCGCGCTTGTAGGCCGCAGATAGAGTCCGCTGGAGGATCTTGGCGTAGTAACGGGTGCTGGACGGGTGCTTGTGTCCCAGCCATTGCTGCAGGTCAGCGAGGGACAGGGAGTCCTTGGCGTTCAGTAGTTGGGTGGCGATCGTGGCGCGGCCCGGTGGCTCGTGAGTGCGCCGCGGGAGTCGGACTCGGGGATGCCGGCCTTCGTGCAGAGAATCGGGATCAGCTTGTCGTTGAGATAGGCGGAGCCGATGAGCTGGGCCCGATAGCAGAACAGATGCTGGCGTCGCTGTCCGGTCTTGCGATCGGTGATGTCCGGCTGAGTAGGGCGAACGCTCTTCCAGGCATCGATGAGCTCACCGACGATGGGGTCGACCGGTTTGGAGAAGGCTGCTGTCGTCTTGTTCGCCGGAATGTGCAGCAGGCAGACGCGGTAGGTCTCGCCGCTGTCGGGGTCGGTGGCCTGGTCCCAGCGGACGCATTCGAGTTCGAGTCGGCGAATCTCGTCCATCCGAAGCCCGCCGAACAACCAAACCCCGACCAGGGTGCGGATGATTTCGATCGGGTAGTAGTTCGCGTGCCATCCAGCGGCCTTCGCCCGCGGTGTCCCGTATGCGCGTAAGTCGTCGGTGGTCAGCGTCAGTCCAGCGGCCATGAGCTTGGGCCCAGGCGGCATCGTCGATGATCCGGGGGTCTGGGTCGCGGCCGGCCCGGACCGACAGCGGCAGAGCCAGGACGCGGCGGGGATCGAATCTGGGGTTGATCCATTCCCATTCGATCAGGTCGCAGAAGAAGCTGCGTATGGTGTCAACCCGTCCGGCCTTCCCGCTGGCGCTTAAGGGCTCGCCCCAGCCGGTCCGGTTGCGATTGTGACCGGCCCATTGGCCGCTGAACCGCGGTCACGGTGTCCGCGATGTACTCCGCGGCGACGTCACGCGTCCAGGCTTGTGGGCTCGTCGCCTCCGGGTGCCGTTCGGCCGCCCCAGCGCCCGGCCACCAGCAGCAAGGGGAACTTGGTGCGGACGGTGCCGGGTTCGTCGGTGCTGAACTTCCGCCAGCGCAGGACGGTCTCCAACCACTCCGGCGGGACCGAGGCCACGGTCTCTGGACGCGTTCCGCGCTGCTGGTGCCCGTTGACCAGCGGCTCGGGGATGTAGCCGTTCGCCGCCAGGACCCGGGGCATCTTGAAGAACCCGCGGCGCCGTGCGCTGGATGCCGGATGGTCGGCGACCAGGTCCTGCAGCAGTGCCAGAGTCACGTCCCTACACGATCTTGCGCATCGGTACTGATCTTGAGGTTGCTCTTCGCTGAGATGGGAACTCGCAAGGCATCCCGGCCGATGGCGGCTGCCGCCCAGTCTCATCTGCGGCTGTATCCAGCCCACCGGGGGCCGCCGGCCAACTTCAGGACTTCTTTCACTGCTTCTGTGAAGTGGCCTGTTCCGTAGACCGTATTGGACATCGCTGCAGCCGCGCCTGCTGTCAGGCGACTGTGCAATTCGGGTTCGGCTGCAGCGAGTCGCCGTGAGAGCCACTTGCCGCCGCCGAGCCAGTGCCCGCCCGTCAGCAGGGCCAGTTCTGAGGCGCGCTGCAGCAGGTCGGCCACGATGTATGTCCGTTCCAGCGGGTCGGTACAGCCGCGAAGATCGTCCAAGGTGTCGGTGAGCGCGTACCGCCGGTCTTCCAATTCTGTCGCTGATGCGGGAGGGGGCCCTGCCGCCAACCGTTCCCGGGATTCTGCCTGCAGTGCAGCTCCGAGCCCGTCCGCGTCGGCCAGCAACATGCCTTCCGCGCACATGGCCAGCAGCGGGGATTTGCGGGCCGCTGTCTCCCGCTCGGCGAAGAGACGCCAGTCGGCCTCAGTCTGGACGAACAGTTCCACCGGCCAACCTTCATGCACCAGGCTCTCTCGGAAGGGAGCAGGAGGGCCGGCCAGCAGCACCACGATGTCCAGGTCGGAGGTGTGTGTGCGGCGGTGTGTCAGTACGCTGCCAGCCAGGAAGGCGGCCCGAGCCTCAGGGAAACGGTTGCGTACCAGTTCCCTGGCGATCTTCACTTGATCCATTGTGACAGTGTGGCGCTATCAGTAGCTACAGGGCGCTGGGATTCCTCACCTGCTGCTGGCGGTGTCCGTCTGCCGGCCACCCCCACGCCGTCCTCAAGACGCCTACCACTACCTTCACCGGGTGCGGCTTTTGAGGCGTCTCCAGCGGATGAGGCCGCAGGCCAGGGAGACGAAGGCGTCGTGCAGATCGAGACGTCTTTCCCAACGGACGGCCATGCGCTTGAAGTGGTGCAGCAGCGAGAAGGTCTGCTCGACGACGTAACGAAGCTTGCCGAGACCCTTGATGTTCGGGGCGCCCCTGTGAGCGATCACCGGCAAGATCCGGCGCTCACGCAGCTCTCGACGGTCGTGTCCGCCGACGCGGGTGGAGCGGATGGCCTGCATCATCGATTCCTGGGTGCCAACGGCCTCGATCACGCAGTGGGCGCCGTATCCGCCGGTGAGCGGTCGACCCCTTCACCCTCGAGCCGGACGAGCTGGCCCTACTCGATCTACTTGGACCTCCGCTGCTGGTGTCCACCCTGCGTGCGACCCGGACTGTGGACCATCAGCTCGCAAGCCAGTCCGCCCCGATCTCGAAGGGCCCTCTGTCACTGGCGCCTGGCAGTATGGCCGCCCATGAACGCTGAATCGTCCGCTCGTTCCTGGCTCCGGGACTTCCATGGCGGCTTATTACTCGAGGGCTACACCCTGACATTGGTTCGCGGGCTCTCGCCGCGCGAGTACCTCGACCGCATCGGCGCAGAGTCGCAGGAAGACGCCAGCGGTTTCGGTGCCTTCGTCGCCCGAGACCGCGAGTTTCAGGATGATCAGGTTGATTGGGGTGACAACATGTTCGTCGGCGCCACCCTCGTCCATGGCGAAGACGCCGACTGGGTCCTGGCTCTGGAGATCAACGGCGGCATCGAGATACAAACTGACGCCATGAAGCACGCCACCCTCGGGACCCGAGGTGTCTCCCATTTCCGCAGCCCAAACGCCATGTCCCTGTTCTCCTGGTGGGAGGACGGCGAGCTGCGCACCCGATTCGAAGGCCCGCTTCACCGAGAAGGCAGCACCCCCGACGGACTCGTCGATCTCATGCACCAAGTGGGGTTCGACTTCGAGAACGGCAGCTGCGGCCTTGAGGACTACATCGCACTCGCCGAAGCGCTCACCGGCATCCACCTGACGCCGGACATCCTCGAAGACGGCACCTACTCCACTGGCATCGTCGAGATTCCCACCGAGGATTGGTCCAGGGTCGTTGTCGACATCACCGACGCCCACGGCACCCGCACCTACGTCGAGCTCCCCAATCCCTCCCACCCACAGCAATAGCAGCGCTGGGCACTGAAGTAGTTCAGAGAAACTTCGTCCTCTACGCCGAGGCGCGCCTCGGTATCGCCTCGACGTCGCTGAATGCCGAGGTGTCCATCGAGGCGACCCAGACCCAGACACCCCACTTTCAGGAGTGGCTGAGCAGGCTGGTACGCTGCGAGCCGAACGCGATGCACTGCACGCTGGTGGAGCCGTCGAAGATCCCGGCCCTGTTCCACCCCTGCGTCACGGAGGACAAGAACAGCCCGTCGGTCATCTCCGGCTCGGGCTGTGTGTGCCGCCGGACCTTCTACGATCCCGAGTTCGGGCTGCCCGTCGTCGGTGAGCATTTCAAGCACGTAGGCGAGGGAGGCACGGACCAGTGGAGCTATAAGACGTACGCCCCGCTCGACCTGCGTCCTGACGACACCTTCAGCCGTTTCATCACCGGCCGAGGCCTGTTCTGGGCCCGGACGGAGAAGGGGCTCCTGTCGATCCTGCCGCAGCGCAATGCCTCCGGTTACAACATCGGCTACACCGGCGGCGGCCCGCACGCCCTGGCCGCCTACCTCACCCAGGTCGCCAACACCGACGGGCAGAACACGGCGGCCGGCACCCCGTACGAGACTCCGTCTCGCCGCACCGTGCACCGTCACCGTGCATAGGGCGGTGTTCGGTGCGCAGAGTGCCGTGCACTCCCGCGTCACGGTGCGCACCACCGGGTGGGAGTGCACGACATCGTGGGCACCGGCCGGGGGAGTGGACGCCACCTGGTGCGCACCGGGTGCGCAGTGGAGTCCACTCGGTGCGCACCCGCGCGCCGCTGTCCTCGATGGTCGGTGTGCGTGGCGCGCGACGGTCACCAGGCGTCGGCTCCACGATCCGCGCGTGGGACAGACCCCGGCACAGAAGGCGGCCAAGGCGGCACGTGGGCAGCAGCTCGGCAAGGCCCAGCGCGAGGCGCTCAAGAAGGCCCAGGCTGCCGCCAAGAAGAAGGCGGCAGCGAAGAAGAAGGGGTTGGCCAAGAAGGCCGCGGCGAAGAAGACGCCGGCGAAGAAGGCGGTGCGGGCGCCGCGTGGGTCGGTGCGGGCCGCGTACCCGGGCGCCTGCCCGGCCTGTTTCAAGGATTACGGCAAGGGCGAGGTCATCACGAAGGTGACCGACGGCTGGGGGCACCCCGGCTGCGCGCCCGGCAGATGTCGGCGGCCGAGCGGGAGTTCGCCAGGAACAAGGCCAGGATCGAGAGCGGCGAGACATTCCGCGGCCACAAGCCCTCGGACTGGCGGCGCGGAGCCCCGCCGTCCAGCACCCGCCCTGCCCACTGACCCATGCCGGGCGATGTGGTTCCCCGCTCAATCCGGCCCAGTCCAGGGCCGGTCAAGGCGAAAACGGACCCCGTCGGCGGTGACCGTCAGACCGCGGACAAGGGGTGCTTCCTCACGGTGGCCCCGGCCCGTGCGCAGATCCGCGCGCGGGCCGGATGACCGCCGACCGGGCCCGCAGGCCGGAGAAAGCCGAGGACACTGTGTACGCCGACCACATCCCCGATGCTGCCCGAGAGCTGCACTCCACCGCCGACCGGACGTCTGCCGACGACGTGGACCAGGCCCCGCAGGTCCCCTCCACGGGCCCCTCCATCACCCCCTCCACGGCCACTTCGCCCGCTGAAGCGGTTCGTGCAGGTCAGCTCCAGCGGTCTAGGTGTATTGATCACGAGCGTTGTTAACGCTGGCCGGTCTTGATCGTGGCGAAGGCCCCCGTGAGTGGTGGAGGTGTCGAATCTTCACCGCACGGAGGCCTTCGTGTCCCACCGTAATGCCCGGCTGACCGTTCACGGCAGGCGACTGCTCGGCGAACGTGTCCGCTCCGGCCGTCCCGTCGCCCACGTCGCCGCAGAGATGGGCATCTCCCGTCCCACAGCCCACAAGTGGATCCGGCGCTGGCGTT
>NZ_JBVIEB010000016.1:0-185118 GCF_055572075.1 Streptomyces sp. NPDC030820 | reverse complement strand
ACGTGCTCTACGCCATCCTGCGCGACCGCCGGCCCTACCAGGACCGACCACAACTCAGCCTCGTGGCTTGACTTCAGCATTAGGCAGCGGCCTCCCGGCGGATGCGGGCCCGCAGGTCCGAAAGACCGGTGCGGAGCTTCTGCAGTGGCGTCGGCGGCAGGCTGCGGGTGGCTCCGCGGGCGTAGTGCCGCTCGACGTAGAACTGGACGACGGACACGATGCTGGTCAGGATCAGGTACCAGACGGTGACGACCAGCAGCAGCGGCACGATGTCGCCGGGGTAGGTGGCGCCCATGGTCTGCGCGGAGCCGAACAGGTCGAGCAGGGAGACGTAGAAGACCAGGGAGGTGCCCTTGATCAGGCCGATGAGCTGGTTGACGTAGTTCGGGATGATCGAGCGCAGTGCCTGCGGGAAGACGATCTTCCGGAACTGGTAGCTCTTGGGCAGGCCGAGCGCGGCGGCAGCCTCGTGCTGGCCCTGGTCGACGGAGAGGATGCCGCCGCGTACGACCTCGGCCGCGTAGGCGGCCTCGTTGAGGCTGAGGCCGACGACGGCGACGACCATGTCGGTGGCGAGTCTCGACTCGTCGAAGGAGAAGAAGGCCGGCCCGAAGGGGATGCCGACGCTCACCGTCTTGTACAGGGCACTGAAGTTGTAGAGGAAGATCAGCACCACGATGAGCGGGATGGAGCGCAGCGCCCAGACGTAGGTCCAGCTGACCGCGCGCAGCACCGGGCTCTTCGAGAGCCGGCCCAGTGCGAGCACGATGCCGCCGACAAGGCCCAGCACCGCACTGTAGGCGGTGACCTCGAGGGTGATCAGCAGGCCGTCGAGGATGGTGGGGCGCAGGAACCAGTAGCTCCAGCGGTCCCACTGGTAGAAGGGGTTGGTCACCAGTCCGTGCACGAACTGGGCGACCAGGACGAGTACGACCGCGGTGACGATCCAGCGGCCTGGTCGCCGCAGCGGAAGAACTTGCTGGGCAGTGAGGTCTTTTGACGGCCCGTCGGTGGTCGGCGCCTCGGCGAGGGTGACGGTGGCACCAGGGGGTTCACTCATGGTGGGCTCCGGCTGGGTGGGAACACCCCGGAAGCACGGCGGCATGCGGCGGCGCACACGACGGCGAGGTACCGGGGGCGGGAAGGGCAACGGCACACCGCGGGCGCGGTGTTCGTCAGGACGTACGGGGGCTGCGGGGAGGTGTCAGCCCCGACAGCGGGCGCGGCCCGGTGCGGTACACAGTGCGCTGTTCACGCGGAGCAGATCGACGGCACGATCGGCGACGAGCAGGTTCGCGTACGACGGTACGCAGCCCCGGGAGCGGCGTGCGGCCGTCCTGGGAGCTGCGTACATGGCGTCACCGTCACTCTTCCGGCCCTGTGGGCCTCGCGCTTACCGAAACTTCATCGGCCGGGTCGTCACCTGGGGCACCCCACCGCGGTGGGAGGGTTGCCGGTCAGCAAGCCAGGGCTTGTCGCTGACGCTCATGACCGTTCTGGGCAGTAGTTAAGGCAACAGCCCGAACATTTGTCAACGCCGGTCCAGCAGGTGAACGGCCGGCGGTAAGGAGTCTGGGTATTGAACCTGTGCTGTGTCACATCACGGAAGCGCGAGCCCGGAGCGACCGCGGTCACCGGCGGGGCGACGAACAGCGCGTCGGTCGGGCAGTACGCCTCGCGCTGGAACCAGGTCTGGCAGCAGTCCTGTCGCGCGATCAACGGAACCGTCGGCACCGCGATCGAAGACCCGCGTCGGGCAGACCTCGATGCACCGGTCGCAGGCGATGCAGCGGTCCGGCTCGACGATCTCGATCACGCGGCTCGGCCTCCGCTCGTGACCAGCGCCCGCGACGCCGGCTCCGGGCGGCTCCAGACCTCGTCGAACCCACCGGTGAGCAGCCGATAGTGCTGGGCCGGATCCTGCGTCGGCCGGTCGGCCCGCTTGTGCATGCCGCGCGATTCGGTGCGCTGCAGTGCCGCGTGGTACATCCAGCGGCCGTGGGCCACCATCGCGACCGCTCAGCCCGGAACGGTTCGTCGAACGCCGGGAGGGCCGGGGTTTCGGTGCCGCTCACGAGGCGGCCTCCTCCGCCGTGATCACCCGGTCGTAGACCTCCAAGAGATCCCGGGCCGCATACCGCTCCCGCAGCGAGGCGGCGAAGCGGCGGTCGACGATCCGGCCCGCGCGCAGCAGCGCGATCTCGTCGCACAAGGTCTCCGCCTCCTCCAGGTAGTGAGTTGCCAACACTCCAGTGTTGACTGCCGGGTTGAGGCACCTGACGGCCCGCCAGACTGCACACCGAGCCGATCAGCGTGGTCTTCCCGGCGCCGTTCGGGCCCAGCAGGCCGAAGAAGGCGCCGTCCGGTATCTCCAGGTCGAGCCCGGCCACCGCGGTGAAGCCGTCTTCGTAGGTCTTGCGAAGGCCCTCGACCCGCAGCGCGGGCGGACTCCCGCCGCTCCGGGAAGCGGCGGGAGTCGCGAGCGGGTCAGCCATGGAACTGGTTCGCCGGGACCGGCAGCCCGTAGTGCTCACGCAGGGTCGTACCCTCGTACTCCTCGCGGAACAGCCCCTTGCCGCGCAGGATCGGCAACACATGCTCGACGAAGGCCGCCAGACCCGACGGCAGGGCGGGCGCCATGATGTTGAACCCATCCGCGGCACCGCCCTCGAACCAGGCGATGATCGTGTCCGCGACCTGCTCGGGCGTCCCGATGAACTCGAAGTGACCGCGCCCGCCGCCCAGCCGGGAGATGATCTGCCGGACCGTCAGCTGCTCGCGCACCGCAAGATCGATGATCAGGTCGGAGCGGCTCTGCGAGCCTTCCAGCTTCCGCCTGGCGAGGATGAAGTCCGGCAGCGGCTCGTCGAGTTCGAAGACCGACGGCTCGGTCTCGAACACGGCGGCCAGCTGACGCAGCCCGTACTCCGGAACGCGCAGCTCGTCGAACTGCCGCGCAAGCGCCCGGGCCTCCTCCTCGGTCGACCCGATGTACGGGACGATGCCCGGCAGAACGATCACACCGTCCGGGTCGCGGCCCGCGGCCCTGGTCCGCGCCTTGATGTCGGCGTAGAAGGCGGCCGCGCGCTCGTACGTCGTGTGCGCGGTGAAGATCGCCTCTGCGTGGCGGGCCGCGAAGTCCTTGCCGTCCTCCGAGGAGCCGGCCTGGACGAGCAGCGGGTAGCCCTGCGGGGGACGCTCGACATTGAGGGGGCCGGCCACCTTGAAGTACCGGCCCCGGTGGTCGAGGCGGTGCAGACGCGCGGGGTCGGCGTAGCGTCCGGTGGTCCTGTCCGCCAGGACGGCCTCGGACTCCCAGCTGTCCCACAGGGCCTTGGCGACCTTCAGGAACTCCTCGGCGCGGGCGTAGCGTTCGGCGTGGCCGGGGCGGTCGTCGAGGCCGAAGTTGGCGGCCTCGTCGGCTCCGGCGGAGGTGACGATGTTCCAGCCGGCGCGGCCGCCGCTTACGTGATCGACCGAGGCGAGCCGACGGGCGAGGTTGTACGGCTCGTTGTAGGTCGACGACACGGTCGCGATGAGGCCGATCCTGCTGGTCGCCTGGGACAGCGCGGTCAGCAGGGTCAGCGGTTCGAGCTGGCCCGGCGGCCGGAACTCGCCGGTGCCGATGAGCGCCGGGCCGTCCGCCAGGAACAGGGAGTCGAACTTGGCGCTCTCGGCCAGCTGCGCCAGCTCGATCCAGTGCCGCAGGTCGAAGTCCGCCCGGGGATTGCTGTGCGGGAGGCGCCACGCCGCCTCGTGGTGACCCGCCTCCATGAGGAAGGCGTTGAGATGGAGCCGACGCCGTCTCGCGCTCATGAGGTGACCTTCAGCTTGGAGCTGTCGTAACCGGCCGGCAGGAGGTTGTCGGTGACCGACTTGACGTCGACCTTCTTGGTGATCTGCCCCGCCTCCAGGAAGGCGTCGGCGAGCTTCTGCTCCAGCTCGATGTCCGACTGCTCCACCGGGGTCACCCGGTTCGAGTAGGCGGCCAGGGACGCCTTGGCGTCGGCCAGTGGGATGCCCTGCTCCTTCGAGAGCGCCTGCGCGTACTGGTCGGGGTTCTTGACGGCCCAGGCGAACTCTCGCGAGAGCCTCTTCAGGACGTCCGTGAGAGCAGCACGCTTGGTCTTGTCGTTCAGCGACGTCTCACTGGCGACGTAGTAGCTGCTCGTCTGGTCGATCGGCGGGAGCCCCTTCACCAGGATCCGCGCGCCGTTCTTGACCGCGATCGCGGACTGGGGGTTCCAGATCGACCAGGCGTCCACCTTGCCGGTGTTGAACGCCGTAGCGCCGGCCGCCGGGTCGAGGAAGGTCAGCTTCACGTCCTTGGGGGTGAGGCCGACGCTCTTCAGCGCGTTCAGGGCCAGGCCGTGGGCCGAACTGCCCTGCGGAACGGCGATCTTCTTGCCCTTGAGGTCGGCGGCCGTCTTCAGCTTCGAGCCCTTCGGCACGATGATGTTCTCCCCCGCCTGGTCGGGCGTGAGGGAGCGGTTGACGGCGACGACCTTGAAGCCGTACTCCTTCGCGGCCCCGGTGATCGGTGGTACGTCGCCGACGCTGCCGAGGTCGATGTCGCCCGAGGCCGCGGCCTGCACGAGCGGGGGGCCGTAGGTGAAGCGGGCGAACTTCACCTTGTAGGGCGCGTTGTCGAATACGCCGGTGATCTTCGCCAGCTCCTGGCTGCCGTCACCGCCGTTGTCGCCGATGGTGAAGGTGTACTTGCTCCACTCGGGGTGCTTGGCGTCGCTCGCTGCGCCGGCGTTGCTCAGCGGCGCGGCGGTGTCCGAAGACGACGATCCGCAGGCGACGAGGGTGCTCGCCAGAGCGAGCGAGCCGACGGCGCCGATGATTCTGATGGTTCTCTTACGCATGGGATGTTTGTGCTTTCTGTGCTGGGTGAGGGTGTTTCGGGGAGGTCAGTGCTGGCCGAGGCCGAGGTCTTCCAGGAGCCGGGCGCGGAGTTCCTCGCGTGCGACGCTCGCTTCGCGGTCCGCGGCGGAGAGGTGCACCTCGTGCGAAGTGCCGATGCGGCCGTTGCTCATGACGACGATGCGGTCCGCCAGGGCGATCGCCTCGTCGACGTCGTGGGTGACAAGCAGCATCGCGGCGTGGTGCTTGGTACGCAGCGCCCGTACGAGGTCGTGCATGCGCAACCGGGTGATGGCGTCGAGGGCCGCGAACGGCTCGTCGAGCAGCACGAGTTCGGGCTCCGAGACCAGGGCCCGCGCGAGCGAGACCCGCTGGGCCTCGCCACCGGAGAGCTCCTTGGGCCATGCCTTCTCACGGCCCGAGAGCCCGACCTCGGCGAGCACGTCGCGGGCCCGCTGTTCGGCGTCGGGTCCGTGCAGGCCGAGGGTGACGTTGCGGAGAACCCGCTGCCATGGCAGCAGCCGGTCGGCCTGGAAGACGATCGCTCGCTTCGCCGGGACCTCCACGCGTCCTCCGTCGGGCCGGTCGAGTCCGGCGAGCAGCCGCAGCAGGGTGCTCTTGCCGCAGCCCGAGGGGCCGAGCAGGATCACCAACTCCTCGTCGGCGATGGTGAGGTCGAGGTGGTCGAGCACCACCCGGTCACCGAACTGACGGACCACCTGCTCGACGACGACGCCGGTCTGCCGCCGGGGCTCCGTCGCGATCGTGCTGCTCATGACGCCTCATAACTGGGTCGCCACCGCAGCAGCACCCGCTCGAGAACCCGGACGAACTGGTCGGCGAGCAGACCGAGGAGCGAGTAGATCACCAGCCCCACGAAGACCTGGTTGGTCTGCAGATAGGTCTGCCCCTGAGTGATGAGGAAGCCGAGTCCCTTGTCGGCGTTGACGGTTTCGGCTGCGACCAGGCCCAGGACGCTGTACGCGAGGGAGAACCGCAGACCGACCAGGAACCCCGGCAGGGCTCCGGGCACAAGCACCCGCGTCACCAGGCGCCAGGTGCCCGCACCCGTCGTGCGCGCCATCTCGATCAGCCGCTGGTCGACGCCCCGGATCGCGGCGAACAGGTTGAGATACATCGGGACGCCGGCGCCGAAGGAGATCAACAGCACCTTCGTGAGTTCGTCGATGCCGAACCACACGATCATCAGCGGCAGTACGGCGAGGAGGGGGATCGTGTTGAGCACCTGCACGAGGCCGTTGAACAGGTACTCGCCGCTGCGCAGCACTCCGCCGAGCACGCCGGTGACGATCCCCACCGTCAGACCGATCGCCAGACCGATGCCGGCCCGCTGCAGCGAAATGGCCAAGTCGGGCCCGAGGACGCCCTGTTGCCACAGATCGGCGGCTGACTTCACGATCGAGGTCGGCGCCGGGGCGTAGGTCTTCGACACCACTCCTGCCCGGGCGAGCGCCTCCCAGGCGATGAGGATCGCGAACGGAGTCGTGTAGATGCCCAGCGGCCAGCGCAGGCGCTCGCGGAGTCTGCTGAGTGATGTGCTTCGGCGGGCGTCGCGCGGCAGGAACACCTCGCGTTCCCGCGCGCTCGCCGTCTCGGCGTCCGGGCGCTCGGTGACGGCCGCCGCCTTGAGGCTGAGCTCGGTCATGCCGCCACCGCCAACACACTGCTGTAGTGCGACGAGTCGCCGACGAGCTGCTCGCTGCGGCGGCCGTCGACACCGGTCGGCACCTCACCCGCGACCGTCACCCGGTTGAGGCGGCGCGGGTGGTCGTCGTAGTTGTCCACCCCGTAGTGCTGGGTGATCCGGTTGTCGAAGATCAGCAGCTGGTTCGGGGACCAGGTCCAGCGCAGGATGTTCTCCGGGCGGGTCACGTACGACTGCAGGATGCGCAGCAGATCCGCCGAGTCGCTGCCCGACAGGCCGACGATCCGCTTGGCGAACCCGCCGATGAACAAACCGCGTTCGCCCGTCAGCGGATGTACCCGCACGACCGGGTGCTCGGCCTCGTAGGGCGTCGAGACGAAGACGCGGTCGTACTCCTGCCCTTCGGCGGTCGCGGCCGCGGGGCGCGCGTAGTCGTACTGGTTCGTGTGCACGACGCGCAGCGTGTCGGCAAGGGAGCGCAGCGGTTCGGGCAGGTCGCGATAGGCCGCGGCGGCGTTGGCGATGAGCGTCTCGCCTCCGTACGGCGTGGTCACGATCGACCGGAGCGTGGTGAGCTGCGGCGGGTTGACAACGAAGGTGACGTCCGTGTGCCATTCGTTGGCCTTGGACGTCTCACTGTCGACGGCGAGCACGTTCGTCGCGCCGTCTGCCGCCGGCACGTTCGGATGAGCGGTCGTCAGCTCGCCGAACCACCCGGCCACACGCTCCTGGTCGGCGTTGTCGAGCCGCACGTCGTCGAACACGATCGCCTTGTGCTCGTTGAGGGCGTCCCGGAGCGTGGTGATCGTCGAGAAGTCCGGCGGCGCCGCGAGGTCGACGCCCTCGACGACTGCGCCGATACGGCCGGTGAGCTTACGGATGGACGGAGGCATGAGGGGGTCCCTCCCGGACGGATGGGCACACCAAGGCGTGCCGGGCAGTTGGATGAAGGCGCTGGTAGCGCGCAGGGCTGATCGACCCGGCACGCGGAACGCCGAATCGGCCGGGCCGGAGAGAAAAAGCGTGGTCGCAGGACTGCTACAGCCGCGTTCTCAGCGACCCGGTCGGCGTGCGCGAACAGGCTTCCGGCTGATACGAGGCGGAGAGCTCACAGGAGGCCGCTACGACGATCCGGTGGGGAAGCATCGCAGTGCGGGCGGTTTCACACCGCCCCGGCCCGACGCGCGCCGGCTACGCACACCGGCCGATGCCGACGACCACTTGCCGGGTCAGTGACAACAAAACGCGCTGGAGACGTGCGCCAGATCGATGTGGCGCCGCCGGGTCAGGTCCACGCGCGGGTTCATGGGACGGGAGTCCAGCAGACGGCCACCACGTTGGTCAATGCTTTTCCGGACAGGTCTTGCATTGCGGACACGCAGCACCTCCGCGCCGGTCGACGGCCGCCGCTCGGTACGGCTTGCCCACCGTCGCCGTCGACGGCGACGGTGGGCAAGATCCGCGCAGTCGAGGCGCAAGAAGACACGCAGGTGTCCCATCCTTCTACGGCAACCAGTTCACGACCATGGCTCCGCTCTTCGAGCACTATGGCGTCGAGGTGTGGGTGCCGGAGCTGGGCGGCGCCGTGGATCCGCAGGTCGGCGGGCAAGTGGCCCTCCTCGGCCTCGCCGCCGCCCTCTGCTGCTACAAACGCCTCCTCAAACTGACCATGTAGGACACGGTGTTAGCCAGTCGTCATCCCCGCTGCCTGCAGGTCGCATAGCCCACGGCCATCAGGCCTCAACAGCCGTGTATCTCAGGGATGTTCGGTAAAGTGAAGCGCGCTCTTGCACATAGAGTCAGCTCTTGGGGAGGAATGTGTGGACCCGTCGCTCGTCGATACGGTGATGCCGAGCTTGACGGCTGCCGTAGCCGCCTTCGGAGCAAACGTCTTGGTGCGGGCCGAAGACGCGGCAGCTGTGGAGACCGTGCGCCTTGGACAACGGTTGCTGGCCCGGTTGCGACGGAACGAGGACGTGCAGCCCCGCATCGATGTCGCCATTCAGGACCTGGCAAGCGCCTTTGACGACGAGGACTTCGTCGGTGCATTGCGCGCCCAGATAAAGAAGGCCCTCACGGAAGACGCCGACTTGGCATCCGACCTCGAGAAGCTCCTGACTGGATCGCCTGCGACGGCTCAGGCGACGGGAGCACGCTCCGTCGTCGTGACGCACAACGACGGAGTCATCTCTACGGGCGACAACGCGACCATCCAGAGGTAGGTGTGGATCAGAGCGACGAACGATCCGTCTTCATCGAGAACAACACCGGGGTCGTGTCCACAGGCGACAATGCCTCGATCACTCAGATCACCCTCGCGCCGGGCTCACCGAAGCCGGCAGAGGCAGTACCGGCTCCACCCAATGTGTTCGGGGTGCACAGTGGTGGAAGTCCGGTGTTCAGGGGGCGGATCGCCGAACAGCAGCGTTTGAAGGGGACCCTCGATGGGCCACCTGGTTCTGTCGCTGTGATCACTGGATGCGGCGGCGTCGGGAAGACGGCTTTGGCCGCTCAAGCCGCGTCCGAGTACCGGGATCGGTACAACCCCGTATGGGAAATCCCCTTCGGAGACGCGAACCAGATCGAGTTCGGCCTGTCCCAGCTGGCCTGTCGTATCGACCCTGGGCTGGTCGACCAACCAAGCAGAATGACCGCAGAGTGGGCGCGTAGCTGGCTTCAGACTCACGACGACTGGTTGCTCATTCTGGACAACGCGTCATCGCCCGGGGACGTGCGTGCTCTGCTCAGCCAGCTACCCCGGGGGCGGTTCATCGTCACCAGTCAACAGGCCACAGGCTGGCACCACATCGCCTCGCCGGTGCCACTCGATGGTCTGGACCCGGATGCCGCGCTGGACCTGCTCGTCACTGTCTCCGGAGAGTCGGGCCTGGACAGCAAGGATCTGAGCAGCGCTGCACTGGTGTGTGAGGAGCTGGGACATCTGCCGCTGGCGATAGAGCTTGCGGCCGCCAACATGACGCAGACCCGGACCAAACCACGCCAGTATCTTGAGAACCTGAGAACCACTCCGCTCGATGTACTTTTCGACGGTTCGGCTTCCGAGAATTCTGCGCATACCGTGGCCAGGGTCCTTCAAGCCAACCTGGAGAAAATCGGCGGCCATCCGCTGGCGCTGGAGCTGCTCCGAGTAATGGCGTGGTTTGCTCCTGAGGGAATCCCCAGTTCGCTGTTGCTTCGCAGGGGATCTGCGCAGGCTGCGAGCGCAGCGGTCGGGCTGCTAGCCAGGTACAGCGTGATCCGTTGGACCGACGACGCCGACGATCCTAGGCTTCATATACCCCGCCTCGTGCAGACCATTGTCATGGCTTGGAATCGAATGTCCCCAGACGCAGCTTTCGACTCGTCATGTACCGCTACGAGCCTTCTGTGCGAGTCGCTGCGTGACAAGAATCCCGGCGGGAGGCACGAGGCACGGTGGCGTCGCACCCTGATGCCGCATATCGACTCACTGGCCTCAAAGATCCAACCGGACAACGAAACGTTTGGAGCGGCCTTACTCTACCAAAACTCCGCTGACTTTCTGTTGCGCCAGGGCCAGTTGGACCGGGCAAGCCATTATGCCGAGAGGGCTCATCAGGTAATGGCACGCATCGGAGGGGGACCTGCGGGATCGCCGGACATCCAGAACCTGCTTGGCATGATAAAAGTCGCCGCAGGAGACGCCGCAGGAGCTACCGAGCACATCAAGCAAGCCATGAGTGCAGTGACTCCACGATCGCGCGAAGACCGCCGCCAAGTTTTGGCCTATCGAGTGAACCATGCGCAAGCCATTCTCGCACAAGGCGACCGCTCGACGGCGATCTCCATGCTCGACGACATCGTGTCCGAGTGCGTGAACATCCTCGGCGAAGACGACCCTATGACCCTCTCCGCACGAGCCAATCTTGGCCATGCGCATGAGGTCAGCGGGGACATAGCCACAGCGATATCACTGTACAGCCAGGTCCTGTTCGATCGGTTGCGCACGCTCGGCTTGGACCATGAAGCAACCGCGGCCTCATTGGCCTTGCTCGGCGGTATCCATCTCGCCAACGGGGACCCGGCTGGCGCCGTTCCCTATCTGGAGCAGGCTCTAGGCGTGCGAGCTCGGATCCTGGGTGACGAACATCTGGACACAGTTACATCGAGGAACAACCTGGCGGTCGCTCTCTGCGAGATCAATGAACCGCACCGCGCCATTTCACTCTTGGAGCAAGTGATCGACAAAGCGCCTGGAATCTTTGTTCCCGACGGCGCCGAGTTGACGAGCGCACAGGAAAGGCTGGCCAGTCTGTACATTTCAACAGAGCAGCCCGACCGCGCCATCTCGATGTATAGCCAACTGCTGGACACCCGAGTCCGAACCATTGGAGTCGACCACCCGACGACCCTCGCCACAGCGAACATGTTGGGATTCGCGTATAGGGCAGTGGGCGATCTCTCCCGTGCGATCACCTTCTATGAGCAGGCGCTAGACGGTCGGACCCGAGTCCTTGGGCGGGAGCATCAAGATACGTTCAACTCGCGGAACAATCTCGCCTACGCATACAAGCTTGCCGGCGACCTCACCCGCGCAATCCCACTCTATGAGGAGACTCTTAAATTTGCCGTCAGGAAACTAGGTCACAGCCATCCAGCGGTAATCAACATGCGTGACAATATTCGCTCTCTACGAGATGAGGCGAAGTAGCCTCAAAGACCCCCAGTCTCTCCGACGGCCGTTCCGGTCCCACCGACTCTATCGCTGCATCCCTTCTCCTGAACTGCTTGGGGTTCAGGAGAAGATCGAGAGCCAGGTCATCCGCTTCCCTGGCTCAGGTCCCGCTCGTGTTCATGACCTTGCGCATCTGCTAGAGATCTTTAGTGGCTGGGGTTACGGAGGTTGGAGGTCAAGTCCGGTCTTGGCCATGAGGCCCTCGATGAGACCCGGTCGGTACTGCAAGCACCAGCTCTGGAAGCCAGCTCGCCGCAGGGCGAATGGTCCTGCGGCGATCCTCGCCCGAGCACGGTTCGGCCGGTCGGCGGCATGGGCCCGGGGCTGCTCAAAGGGTCACCCGGGAACGGGGCTTGCGGACGCTACCGTCCGGTGTAGGTGAACTCGTCGTCCGGGCTGGTGGGAGAGGTGGCCTTGCCGACCGTCACGGTGATGTTCACCGTCTGGTGGACGTCGAACATATCGGGCGCGGTTGCGGTGATCTGGCCGGTGGAGACGAACTTGACCGAGCCGGACGCCTTGTCCTTGAAGTGCACGGTGGCTCCCTCGGCGAAGCCCGAGCCTTTGATGGTGACCGGGGTGCCAACCTTACCGCTGGTCGGGTTGACCGAACTGACCACCACAGGTGCGGGTCCGCCATAGGCGAACTGCCCCATGGCGACGGCCGGGGAGGTGCCGAGGGTGTTGGTGACGCGGATGTGGACGACGCCCGTTCCGTTGGGGACCTTAGCGGTGATCTTGAGGCCGGAGGGGTCGATGGTGGGCGGCTCGGTGCAGGCGAAGTGGCCGAAGTCGACCATGCTGTCCTGACTGAAATACTTGCCGTTGATCGTCACCGTGTCGCCTGCGGCGCCGAAGGTGGGGCTCACGTCGGTCACCACCGGCGGGGAAGGCACCTCAGGCGCCCCCACCAGCTCCAGGTAGGTGGAGTTGGCATGCTGGTAGGCGATCTGGCCGAGGAAGTCCTGGGTGGTCTTGTTGACCAGCTTCTCGGCAAGGCTCGTGTATCCGGTGTTCATCAGGCAGAGAGTGCCGGGCTGGACGTAGACGTTGCCGTTGGTGCGCTTGGAGATCGCCGCGATGAGCAGCTTCACTTCTTCGGTCGCCTGCGGTCCCGGGCTCGGGTACCAGCCGGTGGTGATGTCGAGATCGGCCCACGCGTGCGGCACCAGGTCGTAGGCGTTGTTCTGGCGCTCGTCGATGACCCACGGCACGGAGTCGAAGTAGTCGACGAAGCTCTGCAGGCCGGCGGTGGGAGCGGCATAGGTCATCACCGCGAACCTCGGCTGTTTCGGCCAGGTCTGTGCCTGAAGGTACGGCGCGAGCATGCTGGCGATGCAACCGCCCAGGCTGTGACCGGTCAGATAGACGGTCGGCTGCGGCGAGGAGGGCGCCGCCTTGAGCGCAACGGAGAGCGCCTGAGCGAGCGTGGCGTTCAGGGAGGGAGAGGCGATCGAGCGGGCGGTGACCACTCGTGTGAACGCGTCCTTTGCCCCCTTGGACACGAAGATGGGCGTCGGCGATCCGCTTTCGGGGAACGGCACGACCGTGCCGACATCGAGGTCCTCGAGGATGTCGGTCAGATCGGCGTCCGTTCCGCGAGCGACCACGGCGAACTCGTTCGAACCGTTGGTGCTCCGTACGAGGTAGGCCATATTGGCGTTGGCCTCGCTCAGGGCGAGCCACACCAGCTCCCACTCGCCCTGCGTCGCAAGGGCGGGATCGCGCAGTTGCGCGTCGATCCCGGTGATGATGCGTTTGGTCTGCTGCTCCAGGGTTTCCCCGGACGGACGCGGGGTGGCCCCGGTGGCTGCAAGGGCAGCCAGGGTCATGGTCACCTGGGAGATTGCCGGATCGGATGCCATTGTCGTTCCTGCTCCTCGGAGGTTTGCCGGTGCGGAGACGCAACGGCCTTTCGGCAGCATCAGGGCAGATCTGTGCCGAACCGACCGTCAGAGTGGATCGCACACCATCAGACCTCCCCTCTGCGTTGCCCGGTGCTTTTCCTGTCTTCAGGCTGGCCAGGTTCACCTTGTTGGCCGTTCGCCGTACGTGTCTGCGGTGCGCCGAACCAGGTGCACAGCGCGAGCGCCAGAGCTGCGGTGTCCGCGGGCAGGCCCGGGGCGGCGGCCCAGGCAACGATGCCGTCGCGGTGGATGAGCGCGGCCGACAGATCGCCGCGGTCGGCAGGGGCGGCCGCCACGCTCGACAGGCGGTCCGCATCCGACCGCATCCTCGAAGCGCGGGCACAGGTCTCCCCAGTGATCACGGAGCGTCGCAACTTCATGATCACCGGGACCTGTGCCCGTACTGCTGCCGACGTTGCCCTTGCCGAAAAATCATCCGCCGTGGTGGAAGCCGGTATGCGGGGTGTCGACCGTGGTCGCTTGCGCCGGAGCTCTCGCGCGGCTGGCGATTGCCGCGACAAGACGACCAGCCGTGCTGCTGCGACTGGCCTATCCGGGTGTGACAAACGCGTTCGCCATGCTGCGTCTGCTGCCAGTACGGCCACCCCCCAGAAGATCCACGTGACCCTCCCCGACAAGCCATCCAGCGTGACGGAGTCCGTCGCAGCCGCCCTCCTGGAGCTCCTTCGCGCCGTGATCGCCGATCCGGGGCGGCGGCGCCTCGATCCCGATGACACCTAAGCAGGCGGGGATGGGCACGGCTGGCTCTTCTTGCCCAATCGAGGTACGACAGACCGCCACATAACACCCGCACCGCGCTACACATACACCCCTGAGGGTCTGACCGCACGTGATCCGCTTCGCCTTCGCCGGCCGCTGTTCCACCGAGGACCTTCAAGATCCCGAAGCCTCCAGAACTGGCAGCTCACCCGCTCCCGCGCCCTGATCGAACCCGCCGGCGGCCAGATCGTCACCGAGTACTTCGACATCGGACAGAGCCGCTCCCTGCCCTGGCAGCGCCGCCCCCGCGCCAGCGAACTCCTCCAAGCACTCCGCGACCCGCACCGCGGATTCGACGCCGTCGTGATCGGAGAGCCGCAGCGCACCTTCTACGGCAACCAGTTCGGCAACACCTTCCCCGTCTTCGTGCACTTCCGTATCCCGCTGTGGGTGCCGGAGGTTGGGCCGTTCCTGCCGCTGGTAGACGCGGGCGCGTTGCCTGCGGCCCCGCTGGGCGGCCTCGAAGAGTTCCTTGGTGATGAGCGGCTCGTGTGCGGGTTCGTCGTGGGCGGAGGGGATGCCGTCGTGGCTGGACGGAAGATGCAGCCCTCTGCGATCCGCGACCGCGTCTACTGCCGATGCGAGTACAAGGAACAGGAAGCCGCCCTCTACCCCGGACTCGACCACCCTCGCACCATCAGCCTGCGCGAAGACATCATGTGCAGGGCACTGGACGCATGGATCACCCGGGCCTTCGACCCGAACCGGCTCACCGCCACCATCACCGCACTCAGCCGGGCCGGCATCGCGGCAAGCGCCGCACAGCCACAAACCCCCGAGCAGGCTCAAGCCCGCCAGGCGATCAAGGAGTGCGAGCGGCGTCTTGCCCGCTACCAGGCCGCTCTCGACTCCGGAGCCGACCCGGCCGTCGTCACCCAGTGGATCAACGACGCGCAATGTGACAGGGAAGCGGCACAGAAGAAGCTCGACGCACTGCCCACCGTCACCCGGAAGAAGGAACCGCCCATCACGGCAGACCAGATCCGGGAGATCACTGACAGACTCGGAGGCATCGCACAACGTATCCAGGCCGCCGACGCCGAGAAGAAAGAGCCCTCTACGAGGCCCTGGGCATCACGATCGCGTACGACAACGCAACGAGGACCGCGACCGTTAGGTCGAGGCCCTCGATTCCGTATCGCTATAAGGAGTGTCCGAGGGGGGACTTGAACCCCCACGCCCGATAAAGGGCACTAGCACCTCAAGCTAGCGCGTCTGCCATTCCGCCACCCGGACTAGGTGTCTGCCGCCTTGCCGGGGGTGTTCCCCGCGGCGACAGGGACAACAATACCAAGGTTTCGGAGTGCGTTTCACCTGCGTATCCGTCCCTGGGAAGCGGCCCGGGGCGTGCCGGGCCGCCTGGTCGGTGGTGGTTTACGGAATGCGTGATCCTGTGTACACACGGCGAGGATCACGGCATGAGCTGGTACTCCGGGAAGTTCCCGGGCAGCCGCTCCCCCGCCGGGCCGCGGGTCACGGCGCGCACCAGGAGATCGCCGCCGACGAACGCGCCCCGCCAGGAGGCACCGAAACCGCCGAACAGCTCGTCGCGGTCGCCCCGGGAGCGTGGGACGCCGTGGCCGGTCTTGAAGGCGCGGATCTGCGGGGCGAGCCGGTCGTAGGTGGCCCGGTCGTCCGTGGCGAGGGTGGCGACCAGCGCGCCGTTGGATGCGTTCATGGCGGCCAGCAGCTCGGCCTCGGTGTCGACCAGGACGATCGTGTCGACCGGTCCGAAGGGTTCCGCGTGGTGCAGCGGGGAGGACGGCGGCGGGTTGAGGAGGGTGACCGGGTGGACGTAGGCGGAGGTGTCCTGGCCCGGCAGGAACCGTGTGTCGTCGGGGCGGCCGCGGTGGAGCGGTACGGCACCCCGGTCGACGGCCTCGGCGACCTGGTCGGTGAGTTCCTTGGCCTTGGCCGCGTTGATCAGCGGGCCGAAGTCCAGCTCGGGCGGCGGGTCGGCCGGGGCCGCTACCGCGAGGGGATGGCCGACGCGGACGGAGCGGACCGCGGGGAGGTAGGCGGCCAGGAACGCGTCGAACAGGGAACGCTGCACGACGAAACGCGGGTAAGCGGTGCAGCGCTGTTTTCCGTAGTCGAAGAGCTTGGGGATCACGGTGGTGAGCCGCTCCCAGCCGGAGAAGTCCCAGATGCCCCAGGTGTTCAGGCCCTCCTGTTCCAGGATGTGCCATTTGCCGAGGCCGGCGACGGCGGTGGCGACGTCCGCTCCCGTGTCGCGGCCGCCGACGAAGGACACACAGCCGATCTCCGGCGCCCGCACCAGTGCCTGGTTCAGCTCGCGGCCGCTGCCGCCGACCAGGGTGACCGGCACCCCCTCGCGGGCGGCCAACGCCATGGCCAGGGTGAGGCATGCCACACCGCCGTCGGTCGGGGTCTTGGCGATCACGGCGTTTCCGGCCAGGGCCTGCACCAGGGCGGCGTGCACGAGCACGCTCATCGGATAGTTCCAGCTGGCGATGTTGGAGACCGGTCCCTCCAGCGCGCTCCGGCCGGCGAGCATGGCCTCGATGCCGTCGGCGTACCAGCGCACGCCGTCGATCGCCCGGTCGACGTCCGCGAGGGCGAGGCGCCAGGGCTTGCCGATCTCCCAGACGAGCAACAGGGCGAGCAGATCACGGTGGGCGGTGAGCGCGTCCAGGGTGGCGGCGATCCGCGCCCGCCGCTCGGGCAGCGGGATGTGCCGCCAGGCGCGGTGCTGGTCGAGGGCCGCTCGTACGGCCTGCTGGGCGGTGGCGCCGTCGAGCCGCGGGGCCCCCGCGATCGGGGTGCCGTCGACCGGGGTGGTCGCCGGGAGCGTACGTCCGTCGGGCCGCCAGGTCGCACCCCACAGATTGAGGACACGGTCGTCCCGGAAGGCCTCCGGTGCGGCGGCGAGGCAGCGCCGCCAGGCGTCGGCGTAGGCCGTGCCGGGTTTGAGGAGCGCGGGAGCCGGGGCGGCCGGGCGCTGGGCGGGGTTCGGGGGCGGAGGGTTCGGGGTGAGGGTGGGTGTCATACGTCGGCTCCGCTCTCGGTGCACGGTCGGGGCGGGGTGAGTGAGGTGGGGCGGGGCGGGGTGGGGTCAGGTGGGGAGAGGTGGGGGATGGCTCGAGGATGGGGTGGGGGGCTTGAGGTTGGTTGGGAAGGGAGTGGGGGCTCGGTGGGGCCCGGATCGGTTCGCCGCGGCTACGCGATCTCCAGCACACCCGCGCCCCCTCCGCCCGCCTCGGCCGGAGTCAGTCCGGCGGCGAAGGCCCGAAGGCCGCCCGGGTCAGGTCAGCCGGCCCGCAAGACGTCCTTGACCAGCCGGGCCGTCTCGGTCGGGGTGCGGCCTACGCGGACCCCGACCGCCTCCAGGGCCTCCCGCCTATGCGCTGGCCGGCGGGGTGTCGATGGTGGCGGCGGCGATCGCGCTGCTGCTGCGCCAGCCGGGTCGGGACAAGGCCGAGGCGGCCGGGGATGCCGTCACGGCCGCGAGGCCGCAGCCGTCGTCCTGAGCACGCGTTCCGGATGTTCCCCCGCCACGATGCTCACCGATCGCCGGAGGGGGAACTCCGCATGCGCAGCACGCTCGGCTTCGCCGTACGCCCGCAGTCCTGGCCACCGTGTCGGTGACGGCGCCAGGGTCGTCAACGGTCTTGCGGCGGACGGGCTTTGGCGAACGGCGGTCGCCCTGCGGGACGGGAAGGCCGCCGAGGCCGCGTTCCGTGCGACGCCTCCCCCGGCCCACCGGCGCCTGGCGATGAACGCCCACTTCCACGCCTGCGGCCGGGCCGCTTCCGAGCGGCCGGGCCGCGCTCGCCTTGGCCACCGCCGCGGCCGGCGTCCGTATGCCGGTCCACGGCGAACTCCTGCTGCCGATCAGGAACCGTTGCGCTCATGGTAGGAGTGGCGGGTGTGTTCCGTGTGGGTGCGCATCAGCTGGGCGGCCCGTTGTTCGTCGCGGGTGGCGATCGCGGTGATCAGTTCCCGGTGCTCGATCCACGACTGTCGTCCGCGCTGCCGGGCCACCGGGGTGTAGTACCAGCGGACCCGGCGGTCGACCTGGGCGGCGAGTTCGGCGAGGACCGCGTTGCCGGCCAGCTCCATGATCTTGGCGTGGAAGGCCGCGTTGAGGGCGACCGCGCGGTCCACGTCGTCGGCGGCGACGGCCTTCTCGCCCTCGGCGCACAGCTCCTCCAGCGCTTCGACCCCCGGGGCGCCGGCATGCAGGGCGGCGAGCCGGGCCGCCTCCGCCTCCAGCAGGGTGCGGACCGTGAGCAGCTGGTCGGCCTCCTCCTCGGTCGGCTCGTGCACGAACGCGCCCTGCGCGGGCCGCAGATCGACCCAGCCCTCGGTGTTCAGCCGCTGCAGCGCCTCGCGCACCGGCTGCCGGGAGACGCCGAGGTGTCCGGCGAGCTCGCTCTCGACCAGATGCTGGCCGGGCTGCAGCGCACGGGTGGTGATCAGCTCCAGCAGTGCCTCGTAGACGCGCTCGCGCAGCGGCCCGGGGCGCTCCAGCTTGGGCACCGCCCCCTGCGGCAGTCCGGTCGACAACATCGCGGTCCCCCTTCTGGGCAGGTCTGGCGTGCGCACGCTGGACTCTCAGTATCGATTGTCTTTTGTCTACAGTCTACGGTGCACAAAAACCAGGCGTGTTTGCGCCCACTTCACGCCGCACTTCGCCGCTCACGGGCAGCGCACGACCTGCCCGGCGTAGGACAGATTGCCGCCGAAACCGAACAGCAGCACCGGGTCGCCGGCGCTGAGCGCCCCCTGTTCGAGCAGCTTGGAGAAGGCGAGCGGGATGCTGGCGGCCGAGGTGTTGCCGGATTCGGTGACATCGCGGGCGACGACGGCGTTGACGGCGCCGAGCTTCTCGGCCAGCGGCTCGATGATGCGCAGGTTGGCCTGGTGCAGAACGACTCCGGCGAGGTCCTCGGGGGCCACGCCGGCCCGCTCGCAGGCGCTGCGGGCGATGGCCGGCAGCTGGGTGGTGGCCCAGCGGTAGACGCTCTGCCCCTCCTGCGCGAACCGCGGCGGGGTGCCCTCGATCCGCACGGCGTGCCCCATCTCCGGCACCGACCCCCACAGCACCGGCCCGATCCCCGGCTCCTCCCCCGGCGGGCAGGCCTCCACCACGGCGGCCCCGGCCCCGTCGCCGACCAGGACACAGGTGGTGCGGTCGCTCCAGTCGGTGACGTCGGACATCTTGTCGGCGCCGATGACCAGCGCACGGGCGGCCGCACCGGCCCGGACGGTGTGGTCCGCGGTGGCCAGGGCGTGGGTGAAGCCGGCGCACACCACGTTCACGTCCATCGCGGCCGGCTGCGGGATGCCGAGCCGGGCGGCGACCCTCGCGGCGGTGTTCGGGGAACGGTCGATCGCCGTGGAGGTGGCGACCAGGACGAGGTCGATGTCGCCGGGGGTCAGACCGGCGGCGGCGAGGGCCTTGGCGGCGGCGTGCGCGGCGAGCTCGTCGACCGGCTCGTCGGGTCCGGCGATGTGCCGGGTCCGGATGCCGACCCGGCTGCGGATCCACTCGTCGCTCGTGTCGACCATGCCGGCCAGGTCCTCGTTGGTGAGCACCCGGGCGGGTTGGTAGTGACCGATGGCGGCGATGCGCGAGCCGTTCATGGCGGGAGTCCCCTCGTGGCCGTGGGTAGCGGGATCCACCAGTCTGATCAGTGACCCACGGGTACGGCGGCAGGTGAAGCCACAGGAATCGGGCGGCCGAGTTGTCGGCTTCCCTCAGACCCTCGGACGCCCGAACACTCTGGGGGTCGGCGGCCACGGGAGGCCTCAAACGTCGCCGCGCGAACCCTTGCCGAGGTTCATCCCATACTGTAGACAATATTTCGTCACAGCATTCAGCCGACGAGTGCCCCGTCGGCCCTTCTCCCCGACACCTCCGCGGTATCCCTCAAACCGAACGGAGTGCTCCCGTGAAAGTGGCAGTTCTCGGCGCCGGCGCCATCGGTGCCTACGTCGGAGCCGCGCTCCACCGCGCCGGCCGACCGGGGCGCTCGCGCCGAAGACGGAGTTCGACATGCGGGCGGCGGGCACCTGGGACGAGTCCCGGCAGACGCGGACGTCCACCGTGTGCGCGTACTGCGGAGTGGGCTGCACCCTCACGCTCCATGTGCAGGACAATGAGATCGTGAAGGTCACCTCGCCGCACGACAACCCGGTGACCCACGGCAATCTCTGCATCAAGGGCCGTTTCGGCTACCAGCACGTACAGAACCGGGGCTGATCAGGACATGGGACGAGTCACGGAACGCCGCAAGGTCCTCCGCATCCGGGGCGGGGCGCCCTCCACCCGGCCGGACACACTCGTCGCCGAGGAACCCCTGGAGATCCGGCTCAACGGAAAGCCCCTCGCGATCACCATGCGCACACCGGGCGACGACTTCGCGCTCGCGGCGGGGTTCCTGGTGAGCGAGGGCGTGTTGGCGACTGCGGACGATCTGCAGAACATCGTCTACTGCGCGGGGGCGACGGCGGACGGCTCGAACACCTACAACGTGGTCGACGTGAAGACCGCGCCCGGCGTCATCCTCCCGGACTTCACCCTGGAGCGGAACGTCTACACGTCCTCCTCGTGCGGCCTGTGCGGCAAGGCCAGTCTGGACGCGGTACGGACGACTGCCCGCTTCCCGATCGCCGACACTCCCCCGGTCCGGGTCACCCCGGAGCTGCTGGCGAGCCTCCCCGACCGGCTGCGGGCGGCCCAGCGGGTGTTCGACCGGACCGGGGGCTTGCACGCGGCCGCGCTGTTCACCGAGGACGGCGAGCTGCTGGACATCCGGGAGGACGTGGGCCGGCACAACGCGGTCGACAAACTGGTCGGGCGGGCACTGCAGAACGGCGACCTGCCGCTGTCGCGGGCGATCCTGCTGGTCTCCGGGCGGGCCTCCTTCGAGCTGGCGCAGAAGGCGGTGATGGCGGGCATCCCGGTGCTGGCTGCCGTGTCGGCGCCGTCGTCGCTGGCGGTGGACCTGGCCGCGGAGACGGGTCTGACCCTGGTGGGCTTCCTGCGGGGCAGCTCGATGAACGTGTACGCGGGCGAGGACCGCATCGCCCTGCGGGAGGCGGCCGCCCAGGGCTGAGGCCTCCCCGCGGCACGGCGGCGGGGCCCGGCCGGCGGGGAGCGCCCCCTGCGCCGCCGGACCCCGCCTCAGCCGAGGGACTGCGCCGCTTCGACGAACGCCGTGATCAGGGGTGAGCGGCGGCCCGCCGCCCAGGCCAGCAGCACCTGGTCGGGTTCGGCGTCGGGGACCGGTACATAGCTGATGTCGGGGCGGGAGTACTGCTCGGCGACCGAGTGCGGCACGAGCGTGATACCGGTGCCGGCGGCCACGCATTCGAACTTCTCCTCGATGGTGCGGATCGGCAGATCGCCGGGCCGGGGATCGGCGTATCTGAGCCATCGCTCGCCGTCGAGGTCGGCGAGCGACAGCTCCTGCTTCCCGGCCAGCCGGTGGCCCTCCGGGAGCATGGCCACGCGGGTCTCGCTGTACAGGGGACGCAGCTCCAGCCCGTCCTCGCGGACCGGTCGCCGTACGTAGGCGATGTCGACGGTCCCGTCGAGGATCAGCCGCTCCTGGTCGTCCCACTCGACCCGGCGGGCGTTGGTCTCCACGTCCGGGTGAGCCGCCGCGAAGGCGCGCAGGGCACGGGTGACGACGACACCGGCGCGGAAACCGACGAGGAGGCGCCGGGGCCCGCGCGCGGCCCGCAGCACGCGACGGCGGGTCCCGTCGGCCGTGGCGAGCAACTGCCGTCCGTCGTCAAGGAGTTGCCGTCCGGCGTCGGTCAACCGCACGCCATGGCCGTCCCGTACGAACAGCTCGGCGCCCAAGTCCTTCTCCAGAGCGCGGATCTGACGGCTGAGCACAGGCTGTGCGATGTGCAGCTGCTCGGCGGCGCGGCCGAAGTGCAGGAGCTCGGCCACCGCCACGAAGTACCGGACTTTCCGCAGGTCGAGGTCCATGGCCGCCCCTTTCACCGGCGATGCCTTCAGGGTATCGCCACAGCCGGAAGAGGTCTTGGACGGCTGGGCGGAGGCGGTCGCAGGCTGGTGTCGGCAAGCAACGACGGAAGGGAAACGCCATGGGCCTGCAAGGACAGCGGATCGTCGTCATCGGCGGCACGTCGGGCATCGGGCTCGCGGTCGCCGAGGGCGCGGCGCGGGAGGGTGCCGAGGTGGTCGTCGCCTCACGCCGGCAGGAGAGTGTGGACGCGGCGCTGAAGCGGCTGCCGGGGACCGCCGAGGGACATGCGCTGGACGCGACCGACGAGGACGCGGTAATCGGCTTCTTCGAGCGGGTCGGCGCATTCGACCACCTGGTCTACACCGCGGGTGAGTCGCTGCTGCTGGAGACGCTGGCCGAGGCGAGTGTCGTACGGGCGCGGCGGTTCCTGGACACGCGGCTGTGGGGTGCGTACACGGCGGTGAAGTACGGCGCCGCCTCGATCCGCCCGGGCGGGTCGGTGGTGCTGACCACGGGGACGGCCGGACACCGGCCGCTGCCGGGGTCGAGTGCCGCGTCGGCGCTGTGCGGGGCGATGGAGTCGCTGACCCGGGCGCTGGCCGTGGAGCTGGCGCCGCTGCGGGTCAATGCGGTATCGCCCGGGCTGGTGCGCACCGAGCTGTGGCGGGAGGTGCCTCAACAGGCGCGGGAGGGGCTGTTCCGGACGTCCGCCGAGTCGCTGCCGGTGGGGCGGGTGGGCGAGCCGGCGGATGTGGCGGAGGCGTATCTGTATCTGCTGCGTGGGGGATACAGCACCGGTTCGGTGGTGGTCGTGGACGGGGGCGGGACGCTGGTGTGAGGTCAGGCGGGGGTGAGGCGTACGGCGGCGGCGGTCACCACCGTGCCGAGCCGAGGAAAGTCGAGGCGTACGGACGCCTCGTGCTCGGCGGTGGTGAAGGCGGCCATGGCGTCCTCGACGAAGACGAGGTCGTAGCCGAGGTCGGCGGCGGCGCGGGCGGTGGACTCGACGCCGAGGTTGGTGGCGATGCCGCCGAACACCAGGGTGCTGACACCGCGTTCACGCAGCCGCTCGTCCAGGCCGGTGCCCTGGAAGGCGCCGATGGTCCGCTTGACCACCTCCAGGTCGCCGGGTCCGGCGAGGCCGGGCACGAGTGAGCTGCCGGGCGGTTGTTCGGCCACCGAGGGCCGTTCGACCCGGACGAGGACGACGGGCGCCCCGCCGGTGCGGAAGGTGTGCGCCAGCTCCTCTGCGGTGGCCAGCACTTCGGTGCCTTTGCGGGGTTCCAGGGGCAGCGCGACGATGCGTTCCATCAGGTCGACGAGGACCAGGGCGGTGCGCTGCGGGTGGAGGACGGGGGCTGCGGTCATGACGGAACGTTAGCCGCCGTCAGCCGTCCGTGCCGGAAATCCGGATCAACAGGCCCGTGAACTGATCGCGTTCGGCGGCCGACAGGGGGGCGAGCAGCTCGTCGTTGGCCTCGCGGGCGGCCTTCTCGCAGCGCGCGAGGAGGCGGGCGCCGTCGCCGGTGAGGGACACGGCGTTCTTGCGCCGGTCCTTGGGGTCGGGGGCGCGCAGGACATGGCCGGCGGACTGCAGGTCGTTGAGCACACCGACCAGGTCCTTGGGGTCCAGGCCCACGCTGCGGCCGAGGTCGGCCTGGGCGACGGGCTGGAGGTCACGGACGGCGGAGAGCACCACGTGGTGCCACATCTTCTGCCCCTCGGCCGCGAGGGCGTCTGCGACGAGGGAACGGCCCCGGGCGGCGGCGCGGCCGAGGAGCCAGCTGGGCAGGGAGCGGATCGCGGGCAGGGGTGCTTCGGCCATGCCGGCAGCCTAACCGAGAAAACGTTGGAGGTCCCCATGAATCTCCACTACCGTTGGGAGCCCCAACGAGTTCGTAGGTATTCCCAACGATCTATGCGCCGGGTGCGCCCGGCGTGGAGGTGTGTGCGATGCGTCGCGTCCGATATGAATCCACCGGCGGCCCGCTGTTCCTGGAGGAGGCGCCCGTCCCCGAGCCCGGCCCCGGGGAGCTGCTGGTCCACTGCGCGGCCATCGGGGTCACCCTGCCCGTGGTCCGCAAGGTGACCGAGGCCGCCGAGCCGATCGCGCTCGGCGGCGAGATCGCCGGCGAAGTGGTCACCGTCGGCGAGGGCGTGACCCGCTTCCGGCCGGGCGAGCAGGTGACCGGACTGTGCTTCGGGCACGGGTACGCCGACTTCGCCCTGCTGCACGAGGCCATGGCCTCTCCGGTACCGGACGGCGCCGACCCCGTGGACGCGGTCGCACTGGTGCGCAGCGGCCTGGTGGCGTTCGGCGCGCTGGAGGCGGCGCGCCCGGTGCCGGGCGAGTCGGTCCTCGTCACGGCGGCGGCGAGCGGGGTCGGTCACCTGGCCGTGCAGCTGGCACGGGCCCGGGGTGCGGGGCGGGTGGTGGGAGCCGTGTCCGACCCGGGCAAGGCGGGGTTCGTCCGCTCGCTCGGCGCGGACGACTGCGTTCGGTACGACGACGACAGCTGGGGAGATCCTGTCGACTGCGTCCTGGACGCCGTCGGCGGTGCGCTGCTCACCCCCGCCCTCGCCGCCCTGGCCCCGCACGGCCGCCTCGTCGCCTACAGCTCGGGCGGCGGCACCGTCCAGGCGTACGACCTGCTGGTGGGCGCCAAGTCGGTGATCGGCTTCCAGATGGCCCTGATCGCCCGCGGCCGGCCGGACCTGTACGAGCGGTGGCGCCAGGAGCTGTGGCGGCTGTTCACCGAAGGCACCCTGAAGCCTGCCGTGCACGCCGAGTTCGCGCTGGAGGACGCGGCCGAGGCGCATGACGTGATCGAGCGGCGGGCCAACCTCGGCAAGGTCGTGCTGTGCCCGTAGGCCCTTCGCGGGCTCCTTGTGCTGCACGCTTCTTGTGAGGCGACCTGGCCCGAACTACCTTCGATGGGGCGCACGTTGGACATGGGATGTCCAGATGTCCGACCGACGAAGGGCAAGGTCGCACCATGCCGTCAGGTCTACGCGCCCGTCTCAGAGCCGTATTCGCCACCGCCCTCACCACGGCGGCACTGCTCCTGGTGCCGCTCGCAACCCCCCACCCCGCACATGCCCAATCCCCCGCAGCCGACCCCGAGTTCGAGCAGCAGATCCTCTTCAAGGCGTCCCAGGACCCCGGCTACGCCTGCTTCCGCATACCGGCGATCGTGAAGACGACCGACGGCACCCTCCTGGCGTTCGCCGAGGGCCGGGTCCTCAACTGCGGGGACGCCGCCGACATCGACATCGTGCTCAAGCGCTCCACCGACGGCGGCCGCACCTGGGGCCCGTTGCAGGTGGTCAACGAGGGTGCCGGCGACACGCATGGCAACCCGGCGCCGATCGTGGACCGCGCGACGGGCCGGGTCTGGCTCGCCGAGACGTACAACACCGGCCGTACCGACAGCGCCAGTTGCTCGGTCCCCTGCGACCGCACCCCGCACCTCCAGTACAGCGACGACGACGGCCGGACCTGGTCCGTGCCGCGCGATCTGAGCCCGGAGATCCTGCCCGCCGACTGGAACTCCTGGTACGCGACCGGGCCGGTGCACGGCATCCAGCTCACCAAGGGCCGGTACGCGGGCCGGCTGGTCTTCGGGGTCAACACCGAGACCTGGAACGGCAGCCGGGTCACCGCCAACCACGCGGCGCTGATCGTGAGCGACGACCACGGCGGCCACTGGCGGATCGGCGCCACCGACACCTGGCCCATCGCCGACGACGGCACCTTCCGGCAGAAGCCGTCCGAACTCACCCTCGCCGAGCGCGGCGACGGCTCCGTCCTGGTCAGCGGCCGGGAGCAGGACGGCACCGACCTCGGCCACCGCACCGAGGCCGTCAGCCGCGACGGCGGAGGCAGCTTCACCGCGCCCTTCCACGACCTGCCCGACCTGTACACCCCGCAGGTCCAGGGCTCGATGCTGCGCCTAGGCGACCGCCTCCTGCTCGCCTGCCCCGCCGACCCCGACCGGCGGCGCACGATGATGATCCGCTCCTCCTACGACGGCGGCCGCACCTGGGACAGCGTGGACCGCGGCACGGTCGTCACCACGAACTGGTCCGGCTACTCCGACCTGGTCCGCGCCGACGCGGACACGGTGGGCCTGATCTACGAGGGCGGTGCGGTGGACGCGCGCGACGAGATCCGCTTCGCCCGCTTCACCGAGGACTGGCTCGCCCCGCGCCGCGGCCCCGACCCGATCACCGCCGACCTCGCCCCGCACGCCCGTCCGGCCGCGGTGCTCGGCGGCGCCGAGGAGACGGACGGGGTCTTCGGCGGCGCGCTGGAGTTCGACGGCACCGACGACGCCGTACGCCTGCCCTTCCGCACCGAGCTGCCGCTCGGGACGAAGGACTTCACGGCGTCCCTGTGGTTCCGGTACACGGCCACGACCGGGGAGCAGCCACTGCTGTGGATGGGCGGGATCGGCACCACCCAGCCGCAGGTGTGGGTGCGCGGGGAGCCGGCGAACAACCGGATCCAGGGGCTGATCACGGTCCGGAACGGGGCGGTCGCGCCGCAGACCACCTATGTGCGCACGGACACCGCGTACAACGACGGGCAGTGGCATCACCTGGTGCTGCGCCGGGGCGGGGGCCGGCTGTCGTTGTTCGTCGACGGTACGGAGACGTCCGTCGCCGACGTCCCGGGGTCGGTCAGCCGTAACTCCCCCTTCGGCGTGCACATCGGCCAGCGCATGGACAGCCGGGCCTTCTTCACCGGCGCCCTCGACGAGGTGCACGTCTGGGACCGGGCGCTCACCGACGCGGAACTGTCGGACCCGAAGGCGCTCAGGTCACCGAAGGACACGGTCCTGTGGCTGCCCCTGGACCAGGTGAGCGGCTGACGCGCCGACGCCGGCGCCCGGGACCTCCCGCGGGTCCCGGGCCCGGCGCTTGGCGATGACGGCGCACACCATCAGCTGCATCTGGTGGAAGAGCATCAGCGGCAGCACGGCGAGCGAGGCGTGGGCGCCGAACAGGACGCTGGCCATCGGGAGCCCGGAGGCGAGGGACTTCTTCGACCCGGCGAACTGGATGGCGATCCGGTCCTCCCGGCCGAAGCCGAGCGCCTTGCCGCCGTACCAGCTCAGCAGGAGCATCACGGCGAGCAGGGCGGCCTCGACGGCGAGCAGCCCGCCGAGCCGGGCGGGGCTGACCTGGTGCCAGATGCCCCGGATCATGCCTTCGCTGAAGGCTGTGTAGACGACCAGCAGGATCGAGCCGCGGTCGACCAGCCCGAGCACCTTCCTGTGCCGGGCGACGAAGCCGCCGATCCAACGGCGCAGCACCTGCCCCGCGAGGAAGGGCACCAGCAGCTGCAGCACGATCTTGACCAGCGAGTCGGCGGAGAACCCGCCGCCGCTGTTGCCGAGCAGCCCCGCCGCCAGCAGCGGGGTGAGGACGATGCCGATGAGGGAGGAGAAGGAGCCCGCGCAGATCGCCGCCGGCACGTTTCCGCGGGCGATCGAGGTGAACGCGATCGACGACTGGATCGTGGACGGCACCAGCGTCAGGAACAGCAGCCCCTGGTAGAGCGGCTGGGTCAGCAGCACCGGCACCAGAGCGCGCGCCGCCAGCCCGAACACCGGGAAGAGCACGAACGTGCAGACCAGCACGGTGACATGGAGCCGCCAGTGGCGCAGCCCGTCCAGCGCCTCCCGGGTGGAGAGCCGGGCGCCGTAGAGGAAGAAGAGGAAGGCGATCGCGGCCGTCGACGCGCCCGAGGCCACGTCGGAGGCGGTGCCCCGGGCCGGCAGCAGCGCGGCGAGGACCACGGTCCCGAGCAGCAGGACGATGTACGGGTCGATCGGCATCCAACTCGGCCGGCGCAGGCGTTTCACGGTGCTCCGATTCATGGGCGGTCGTACGCGGGCCCGCAGGCCCCCGTCCATGGTCCTCCTCGGACCGCTGATCGGGAATCCCACACGCCACTCTGACTGTCATCATGATGTGCGATATCCGGCTAGGCTGCCTGTCGTGTACGACCCGACGCAGCTGCGTACCTTCCTCGCCGTGGCCCAGACGCTGAGCTTCACGCAGGCCGCGCGCCGGCTGGGGCTGCGCCAGTCCACGGTCAGCCAGCATGTGCGCCGGCTGGAGGACGCGGCCGGGCGGCAGCTGTTCAGCCGGGACACCCATTCGGTGGAGCTGACCGAGGACGGCGAGGCGATGCTGGGCTTCGCCCGCCGGATCCTGCAGGTCCACGAGCAGGCGACGGCGTTCTTCACCGGCACCCGGGTACGCGGCCGGCTGCGCTTCGGCGCGTCCGAGGACTTCGTGCTCACCCGGCTGCCGGAGATCCTGGAGGGCTTCCGCTACGACCATCCGGAGGTCGACCTGGAGCTGACCGTGGAGCTGTCCGGCACCCTGCACGAGCAACTGGCCGCCGGGAAGCTGGACCTGGTGCTGGCCAAGCGCCGCCCGGAGGATCCCCGGAGCCAACTGGTGTGGCGCGACGACCTGGTGTGGATCGGCGCCGAGCGGCTGCGCCTGGACCCGGACCGGCCCGTCCCGCTGATCGTGTATCCGCCGCCCGGCATCACCCGGGCCCGCGCGCTGGAGGCGCTGGAGCGCGAGGGCCGCGACTGGCGGATCGTGTGCACCAGCGGCAGCCTCAACGGACTGATCGCGGCGGCCCGCGCCGGGCTCGGCGTGATGGCCCACTCCCGGCGTCTGATCCCGCCCGGCCTGTTCCGCCTGCCGGACCGTGCGGGGCTGCCCGACCTGGGCAAGGTCGACTTCGTCCTCGTCCACGGCTGGCGCCGGGGCACGGCGGAGGAAGCGGCGAACGCGCTGGCCACGGCCGTCCTTGCGGGCGGGGAGCGGCTGCGGCGGCGGGTCGGCTGAGGCCGGTCAGCGCAGCACCGGATACGTCAGCTGCTTGACCCGGCGCAGTAACGGCGTGGTCTCCACGTACTGGACGCCGTCCAGGCCGCCGAGGGGGCCGCTGAGGTAGGCGTACAGGTCGGCGGTGCTCCTGACGACCACGGTCGCCAGGAGGTTGGACGGGCCGGCGGTGGCGGTCGCGTAGGCCACCTCGTCGTGGGCGGCGAGGGCTTGGCCGACCGAGTGCAGGGCGGCGGGCGCGGCGATGATCCACAGCGCGGCGAGGGTGAGATAGCCGAGGCTCTCCAGGTCGTACTCCACGTCGATGTAGATCGCCCCGGACGCCACCAGCGCGGCCAGCCGGCGTTTGACGGCGGACTCGGAGCGGCCGGTGGCGCGCTGGAGTTCGGGGTAGGTGGCGCGTCCGTCGCGTTCGAGGGCGGCGACGAGGGACTCGTCCTCCGGGTGGATGCGGGCCGGTCCGGGCTCGGGTACCGGGTCGGGGCGCAGGGCCGCGATCTCGTCGTCGTCGAGCGCCCGGAACTTCCGCAGCCAGCCCTGCGGGCCGCCGTAGAACCGGTGGAGCAGCTGGTGGGCGCGGATCTCCACGATGCTGGGGGTGCGCGGCAGCTTGCCGAGGAGCAGGTCGTCGCGGTCGCCGGGGCTGCGTGGCCGGGTGCCGCAGATCACCTCCGTACCGCCCGAGGCGAGGCCGATCCAGTTGGTGTCGGGACGCTTGGCGAGTGCGGCGGCGATGGTCGCCGCGGTGTCCGGGACGCACCGCAGACGCAGCATCCACTGGTCCTCGCCCAGCATCTCGGGGTCGCGGACCGCCACCACCCGCAGCCCTGCCTCGGTACGGAGCCTGCGGAAGCGGCGGGCGACGGTCTGGTCGGAGACGCCGAGCACCGCCCCGATGCGGCTGAAGGGAGCCCGGGCGTCGACCTCCAGCGCCGCCATGAGGCGCAGATCGAGTTCGTCGAGCATGTCGGATTCCATTCGTCTGCAGCTCAATTCTGTCGGATTCCGACGGTCAATGGTCGGGCACCGGGCAGATATGCCGGCCGACGGCCATCGTACGAGGCCATACGCAGCCGTTGCACAAGGAGTTCGAGGAGTGGGGACATGCGTACATGGGGGCCGCTGACGGCGATATGCCTGGGCACGTTCATGCTGTTGCTCGACGTCACGATCGTGGTCGTCGCGCTGCCGGACATGGCGCGCTCACTGCACGCGTCGCTGAGCGATCTGCAGTGGGTGGTCGACGGTTACGCGCTGGCGCTGGCCGCCCTGCTGCTGGGCCTGGGGGCCGCTGCCGACGTCCTGGGCCGGCGCCGGGTGCATGTGATCGGGGTGGCGCTGTTCGCGGTGGCCTCGCTGCTGTGCGGCCTCTCGACGGGGCCGGCCGTGCTGGTGGCCGCGCGGGCGCTGCAGGGGGTGGGCGCCGCGGCGATGTTCGCGACGACGCTGCCGTTGCTGGGCTCGGTCTACCAGGGCCGGCAGCGGTCGGCGGCGCTCGGCGTGTGGGGTGCGGTGAGCGGCGGTGCCGCGGCGGTCGGTCCGGTGCTGGGCGGTCTGCTCACCGAGGGGCCCGGCTGGCGGTGGATCTTCTTCGTGAATCTGCCGGTGAGCGTCGTCGAGGTGTGGCTGACGCTCCGGGTGGTGCCGGAGTCGCGGGGGCCGCGCGGGATGCGCGTGGACTGGACGGGCATGGCCGCCTTCGCCGGGTTCGGGGGCGGGGTCACCTACGCGGTGGTGCGGGCCGGCGAGGACGGCTGGACGGCGCCGGCGGCACTCGTGGCGTTCGGCTGCGCGGCGCTGGCCCTGGTGCTGTTCGTGGTGGTGGAGCGGCGGGCCGCGCATCCGCTGCTCGACCTGGCGCTGCTGCGGCGGCCCGCGTTCGTCGGCGTGATGCTGGGGGCGTTCGCCTTCAACGGGGCGGCGTTCGGGGTGACGCCGTACCTGTCGATCTGGATGCAGACGCTGCTGGGCATGTCGCCGGTGCGCGGAGGGCTCACGCTGCTTCCGATGACGGTCGCGGCGATGCTCGTCGCCGTGCTGGTGGGCCGGCTGCTGCACGGGGTGCCGGCGCGGCTCACCATCGGCGGCGGTCTGCTGCTGATCGGCACCGGAAACCTGTGCCAGGCCGTCCTGGACGCGGGTGCCTCCTGGACGGCGCTTGCGCCCGGGTTCGTGCTGGTCGGCGTCGGCACCGGGTTCGTCGGTCCGACGGTGGCCGGAGCGGCGCTGGCCGCGGTGCCGCCGGAGCGGGCCGGAATGGCGGGCGGTGCGGTGAACACCGTCCGGCAGCTCGGGTACGCGCTCGGTGTGGCCGTCTCCGGCACCGTGCTCACCTCCCGGATGACCGGCACGCTGCCGAGCGGCGCGGCCCACGCGCTGGCCGGCGGCGGAGCCGGTGCGCTGCGCGGCGGCTTCCCGGAACACACGCTGCGCGTTGCGTTCGCCTCCGGTCTCAACGGCGCGCTGGTGGTGGCGGGGCTCGCGGGCACGGTCGCGGGCGCGCTGGTGCTGCTGCTGGTGCGGGCGGACCGGCCCGCGCAGCGGACGATGTCCGGCGCGGAGGCGGAGCAGGCGGCGCCGGCGCACCACTGACCCTGGCGTGCGGCGGCGAGGGCGGTCCCGGGAAGTGCCCGGCACCGCCCTCGCGGCGTACACCTGCTGGTTCCGGAGGTACTGATATGTCGCGATCAGTACGGTGTGCGCCGTAATCGCCGCGTACAGATTCGGTGGAGATTACGGCACCGAAACTTACTGACCCGTCAGTATTGTGTCCGGCCCTTCCCCATGTGCGGGCATTTTCCGGTCACCACCCAGGGGAAACGTGAGGTTTGCTCGGTTTCCGACCCCCTCCCGCCCGGTGACGGCGTGGGGTAGCTTTCACCGCGCTGTGCCGAGCGTCACGGGCGTGACCAAGCAGCGAGGATCGGGGAGCGAGGTTTGCGCGAGTTCACCAACCCGCCGCTCACGTCGGCACCGCCGGTGGGCGGTCTGGCCGACGCGGTCTTCGAGCATGCCCGGACGGACCCGGTACATGTCGCTCTCGGCCGCAAGGACGCCTCCGGGCAGTGGCGGGACGTGACAACCACCGAGTTCCGCGACGAGGTCATGGCCCTCGCCAAGGGCCTCCTCGCGCGCGGTGTCCGCTTCGGCGACCGCGTCGCGATCATGTCCCGCACCCGCTACGAGTGGACCCTGTTCGACTTCGCCCTGTGGTCGATCGGCGCGCAGGTGGTGCCCGTCTACCCCACCTCCTCGGCCGAGCAGTGCTTCTGGATGCTGTACGACGCCGAGGTGTCCGCGGCGATCGTGGAGCACGAGGACCACGCGATGACCATCGCCACGGTCATCGACCGGCTCCCGCAGCTGCGCCAGCTGTGGCAGCTGGACTCCGGCTGTGTGCAGGAGCTGTACGACGCCGGGGCGCATCTGGACGACGAGCTGGTGCACCGGCACCGGCAGGCGGTCACCCCGGAGTCGGTCGCCACGATCATCTACACCTCGGGCACCACCGGGCGCCCCAAGGGCTGTGTCCTCTCGCACGCCAACTTCATGTACGAAGCGGACACGATGATCCAGCGATGGCAGCCGGTGTTCCAGACCAGGAAGGACGACGAGGCCTCCACCCTGCTGTTCCTGCCGCTCGCGCATGTCTTCGGGCGGATGGTGGAGGTGGCCGCGATCCGCGGCGGGGTCCGATTCGGGCACCAGCCGCAGCTGAACGCCGCCGCCCTGCTGCCCGACCTGCAGGCGTTCAAGCCGACCTTCATCCTCGCGGTGCCGTACATCTTCGAGAAGGTGTTCAACTCGGCCCGCCGGAAGGCGGAGAAGGAGGGCAAGTCGGGGCCGTTCGAGAAGGCGGTCGACATCGCGGTGAAGTACGCGGAGGCCGTGGAGGCCAAGGCGTGGGGCACCGGGCCCGGCCCGTCGGCGGGGCTGCGCATGCAGCACCAGTTCTTCGACAAGGTCGTCTACTCCAAGGTCCGCGCGGCGATGGGCGGCCGGATCCGCAACGCGATGTCCGGCGGTTCCGCGATGGACCGCCGGCTGGGGCTGTTCTTCGCGGGCGCCGGTGTGCAGATCTACGAGGGCTACGGCCTGACCGAGTCGACGGCCGCGGCGACCGCCAACCCGCCCGAGCGCACCCGCTACGGCACCGTCGGCCAGGCCATCCCCGGCGTGACCGTGCACATCGCCGACGACGGGGAGATCTGGCTGTACGGCAGAAACGTTTTCCAGGGCTATCTGAACAACCCGAAGGCCAGCGACGAGACCCTGCACGACGGCTGGCTGGCCACCGGCGACCTCGGTTCGCTCGACGAGGACGGCTATCTGACCATCACCGGCCGCAAGAAGGAGATCCTGGTGACCTCCGGCGGCAAGAGCGTCTCCCCCGGGGTGCTGGAGGAGCGGGTCCGCGAGCATCCGCTGGTCAACCAGTGCATCGTCGTCGGCAACGACCGCCCCTACATCGCCGCCCTGGTCACCCTGGACCAGGAGGCCGTCGAGCACTGGCTGCAGATGCGCGGAAAGCCCAGGATGACCCCGGTCCAGCTGGTGCGCGACCCGGACCTGGAGACGGAGGTGCGGCGGGCGGTGGTCGCCGCCAACACCCTCGTCTCCCAGGCCGAGTCGATCCGTACCTTCCGCATCCTGGCGCAGCCGTTCACCGAGGAGCACGGCCTGCTGACACCGTCGTTGAAGCTGAAGCGGAAGGCGATCGAGAAGGCGTACGACAACGAGGTCGAGGCCCTCTACCGGACGTGACTCCTCTGATGGGGCGTCAACTGATGGTCACCTTGAAGACCTTGTCCGAGCCGTCGGCGGCACCCCCGTTGTTGTCGCAGTTGGTGGTGGACAGCCACAGCTGGTCGGCGCCCGGCACCTTGGTGACCGTACGCAGCCGGCCGTAGGTGCCGACGTAGTACGCGCTCGGGGTGCCGACACTCTCGGTGTCGCCGTTGATGGGGATCCGCCACAGGCGTTCGCCGCGCAGGGACGCCATGTAGATCACGTTGCGGACGATGGCGATGCCGCTCGGTGAGGCCTCGGAGACGTTCCAGGTGGCCTTGGGGTTGGTCATGCCGGCGACGTTGCAGCTGCCCTCGCAGGTGGGCCAGCCGTAGTTCGCGCCGGGCTTGATGAGGTTGAGTTCGTCCTTGGAGCTGTTGCCGAACTCCGCCTCCCAGAGCCTGCCGTTGCGGTCGAAGGCGAGGCCCTGCGGGTTGCGGTGGCCCAAGGAGTAGACGTAGTTGCCGAAGGGGTTGCCGGGGGCCGGCTTGCCGTCGGTGGTCATGCGCAGGATCTTGCCGTTGAGGGAGTTCTTGTCCTGCGCCAGGTCGGGCTGCTGGGCCTCGCCGGTGGAGACGTACAGGTAGCCGTCGGGACCGAAGGCGAGGCGTCCGCCATTGTGGTAGCGGTTCTTCTTGATGCCCTGCAGCAGCACCTTGTAGTCGCTGAGCTCGGTGCCGTCGTAGGTCATGCGGACGACCCGGTTGCCCTCGGCGGCGGTGTGCATGAAGTACACGTAGTGGTCGGTCTCCCACCTGGGGTCGACGGCGACACCGAGCAGGCCGCCCTCGCCGTTGGTGGTGACGGCGTTCGGGACCGTGCCCACCTGTGTCTTCGTGCCGCTCTTCGTCAGCTTCCAGACCCGGAAGTCGTCCCGCTCGGTGACCAGGGCGGACTGGCCGTCGGGCATCCAGTAGGTGCCCCAGGGGATGGTCCAGCCGGTGGAGAGCGTGGCGATGGCGGACGGGACACCGCCGTCGGTGGCGCAGGCCTTGGTGGTGAAGGAGACCGTGTTGCTCGGCGCGGAGACATTGCCGGCGGCGTCACGGGCGACGACGTTCAGGCTGTACGGGCTGTCGCAGGCGAGCCCGGCGAGTGTGGTGGACGTACCGCTGGTGACGGTCTTGTAGACGGTGGTGTCGCTGCGCACGTCGTAGGCGGTGACGGCGTGGTCGTCGGACGAGGCGCCCCAGGTGAGGTCGACCGTGTTCGATGTGACGTTCGCCGTGTGCAGGGTGCCGGGTGCGGTCGGCGGTGCGGTGTCGGAGCTGGGCTTGGTGGTGCAGTCGACGACCGGGCTGGCGGGCGAGGTATTGCCCGCCGCGTCACGGGCGATGACCGTGAGGTCGTAGGTGGTGTTCGGGGCGAGCCCGGTCAGCGTCTTCGAGGTCGCGTCGCCGGGCGCCTCGCCGATCTTGTTGCCGTGCTCGTAGAGGTCGTACGCCGCGACGCCCACGTCGTCCGTCGACGCGCCCCAGGACAGGGTCAGGCGGTCCTCGCCGATGTCCGAGCAGGACGGCTGCCCGGGGCGGGTGGGGGCCCGGGTGTCGCTCGGCGTGCCGAGGCTCATGCGGTCGAGGTTGGGGCCGCCGTTCGCGGTGGTGGCCGTCGCCCGGATCTTGTTGCTGCCGGCCTTCAGGGTGACGTCGACGGACTTGGCCGCCCACGTGTTCCAGTCGGCGGTGCCCGGGAAGGAGACGGCGGGCGCGACGACGGTGCCGTTGACGGACAGGTCCATCGGCCGGTCGGCGGTGGTGCCGTTGGCGTACCGGAGGGTGACCGACGCGGGCCCGGCGGCGGCCGCGCCGACCGTGAACTCCACATAGGAGCCCTTGACGTTGGTGTAGTCGACGAAGCCGGTGCCCGTGAAGCCGGTGTGGTTGGTGGCGACGGTGCCCTGGGAGATCAGGGCGTCCTCGGCCTGGAAGTCGGTGGCGGCGAGGGCGGTGCCCTGACCGAGCCCGGCGAGGGGCAGTGCGAGGGCCACGGCGAGGCCGTACGACAGAACTCTCTTGAGATGCATGGGTGTCTCCCCTTGTTTCCCCTCAGCCCGTGTACTGGGTGAGGACCTTGAGGTAGTCGTACGGCTGCTGCGACAGGCCACTGCAGGAGTCGCCGTCGGCGCCGGAGCCGCAGGGGCGGTCGCGCTTGGCGGACCAGTAGGTGAGGCGCGCGACGGGGTGCTGCCGGGCGTGGGCGAGCATGGTCCGGAAGTCGGCGACGCGGACGCGCTCACCGGAGTCGTCCGTCCTGCCGCTCATGGACGACAGGCCGATATGGGCGTAGGCGGTGGCGTCGTCGGCCGCGGGGTGGGCGGCGTCGGCGAGGGGCACCACGGCGGCGACGAGCAGCCCGGCCGCCGTCGTCGGGGTTCTGAGCCGGGTCATGGACGTCCCTTCGGCGCGGGTGTGGCGTAGGAGCTGCCGATCCAGGCCTCGTCGATCCGCAGCCGCTGGTAGCGGGTGGTGTCGGTGGAGGCGGCCCAGGTGGAGTCGATCTCCAGGCGGACGTAGCGGGCCGTGGTGGCGGTCAGGTCGATGCCCTGGATCCCGCGCGCGCTGGGGAGCCGGCCCGTCTTCACCGGGCTGCCCCAGTTCTTGCCGTCGTCGCTGAGGTAGACCTTGTAGTCCTTGATCCGCGCGGACTGTTCGGTGGCGGAACGGGCGTAGGCGACGGAGTCCTCGCGCTGGTTCAGCCCGAGGTACTGCACCTTCCTCGCGCCGCCCTGGTCGAAGGTGAGGTTCACCGGGAGCGTCCTGTCGTTGTCCCAGTAGGTCAGGTAGTCGCCGTCGCCGGCGGCGGAGCCGGGGTGACCGCTCGCGGACGTGCTCGCGGTGACCTTGACGCCGGTCGCGATGCCCTGGCGGCCCGAGGTGATCACCTTGAGGACCGTGTCGTACGGGTCCCAGCCGCCGAGGCCGCTGAGGGTGAGCACCCCGCCGGACTGCGACCAGGAAACCGGTGCTCCGGTGCGGAGGTTGGTGACCGAGGCGATGCGGTAGCCGTTGTCGCGGATGCGCAGGGTGCTGGTGCTCGGCGGGGTCAGGACGTGGATGTACTGCCGGTTCGGGTCGTCCCTGGCGATGGTGGTGACGCCGTGGGCGCCGTCGTTCCAGAAGCCGGGTTTGAAGCCGCCGTACATGTAGCCGCCGCCCTCGGTGCCGTGCAGGGACTCCCAGATCTCGCCGAGGTAGGAGTTCGCGAAGTTGTTGAAGTCCGCCTGGTTCGCCGGGAACTTCCCGTTGACCTCGGCGGTCTCCGCCATGAGCGCCTTCACCGAGGAGCCGGCGTTGGTGACCAGCCGGCCGAGCGTGAGCATCTTGTCGACGGTCGGGTTCGAGCCGTCGTACCACCAGGCGCCGGTCGACGGCAGCTTGAAGTCGGCCTCGGTGAGCCGGGGTTGGGCGGTGTAGATCGCCTGCGGGTAGTCGTAGGAGGGAGTCATCCCCGTCTTCTGCTCATTGCTGATCATGTCCATGATCGGCGTGTCTTCGTTGTTGTTGCTGAGCGTGTAGTTCGGGCGCTTCTGATAGATCTGCGCGTAGAGGTCGTGGCTCTCCCAGTACGCGTTGTCGTTGTCGATCCAGAAGCCGCCGAGGTCCGGGTAACGATCCATGACCTCGAAGAAGTTGTCGTAGGAGAACCGACCGAAGCCGTCGCGGGTGGTCAGGTCGACGTTCTTGCCCTTGTAGGCGGAGTAGGCGGCCGAGTCGAGCCACTCGTGGCCGCCCTCGCCGTGCCACTGGGGGTCGTCGGTCATGTAGAGGATGACCTTCATGCCCTTGGCCTTGGCGGCGTTGATCAGCTCACCGAGGAAGTCCCGCTTGGTGGAGCAGGAACCGGGGATCTTCGACGGCCACGGGCGGGCGTAGCCGAGCCGGCTGTGGAAGGTCGCCAGCACGATGTACTGCGTGTGCAGTTTGCGCGCCTCGTTCACCCAGTAGTCCGGCGTCCAGCCGCCGCTGGTGACGTCCTTCTCCCAGGCGGTGCAGCTGGTGTGGGCGGGGGCGGTGCGCAGGCCCCAGTGCAGGAAGAGGCCGCCGACGGAGGCGCGGAGGAAGGCCTGGCGGGGGTTCTCCACGTCGCGCGGGCGGACCGGGGCGGCGGCGCAGTTCTGGCTCGATCCGGTCGCCGAGACGCGAAGGGTGCCGCCGGTGGTGGTGTGGCTGTCGCTGACGCAGTAGCCGGTGACGGACTGGAAACCGAGGTCGTGAGGCGAGGTGCCGCCCTTCTGCGCCGTGAACCGGGTCAACCGGATGCCGCTCGCCGCGTTGGCGATGAAGGCGGGGCGGCCGTCGTCCGCCGCGAACTTCACGGAGCTGTCGGTGAAGGTGACGCCGTCGGCATTGTGCAGATACCAGCCGTACGCCGGCCGGGTCCCGATGCTCTTCGGGTTGTAGTCCTTCGGGTCGTCGCTCGGCACACCGGTGGAGATGGTGCCGTTGCCACCCGGGACCGTGATGTCGACATGGTTGAAGGTGACGTTGCTGATGCGGTGACCGTCCTCGCCCCACAGGGTCGGGCTGAAGGAGGGGCTGCTGCCGGTGGCCGTGATGTTGTCGTACGTGATGTCGCTGATCGATCCGACACCCGGACCGTTTCCGCACCGTTTACGCGTGCCGATCTTCTCCATGATCGGCGAGTGCACGTCGGTCATGGTGATGTCGCGGTAGTGGACGTCGGAGATCTTCGCGCCGTCCATGGAGACCATGCCGAGCCCGGACTTGTCGGCGCCCTCGACACGGATCTTCTCGAACTGGTAGTCACTGAAGTCGCCGCAGGTCTCGGAGCCGAACATCAGGGCGTTGCAGCAGCGCGCCGACAGCACCGAATCGCTCACACGCACATGGCCGTTGGGAAGTTTGGCGCCGAGGGCGTAGTCGCTCTTGAAGACCAGGGCGTCGTCGTTGGCCGCGATGTGCGCGTTGGTGATCCTGACGTTCGTCGTGGAGATGACGTTCCAGCCGTCGCGGTCGCTCGCGGTGTCGATGGTGAGGTGGTCGGAGACGACGTTCGTGCAGCCGTTGACGAGGGCGGCGAAGTGGCCACCGCGGCGCAGGGTGAGCCCGTCGCCGAGCCGGAGTCCGTCGCAGCGGGTCAGCGACAGGATCTTGTCGGCCTGGCCGGACCTGGGGTTGCCGGTGATCAGGTTGCCGGCGCCGTCGATGACCCCGCTGCCGGTGAAGCCGATGTCCGTCAGCCGGTCGCCGTGGATCATCGCATCGTGGAAGTGGCTGTGCCCGTAGTCCTGGTACTTGTCGTTCGGGTTGGACTCGGGCGGGTCGTAGGTGCCGGCGGAGGAGCCCTGGAGGGTGGCGCCCTTGTCGACCTGGAGCGTCACATGGCTCTTCATGTGGATGGTGTTCTTGGACTTGTAGGTGCCGGCCGGGAAGCGGACGGTGCCGCCGCCCGCCGCGCCGGCCGCGCTGATGGCCTTGTCGATGGCGGGGGTGTCGTTGGTCGAGCCGTCGCCCCTGGCGCCGTAGTCGCGCACGTCGTACACGGTTGCCCGGGGTGGTGTGGCGGGGTGTGGGGCCGCGAGGGCGGAGGGCCGGGTGAGGCCGAGGACGACGGCGAGGACGCACAGCACGATCGCCGCCGCCCGTCTCGGGTCGGCGATGAGGGGTTTCATGAGACCGGCTCCTCTGGGCGAGTTGGTGGCCGCGGAGGTTGGTGAGCAGCAGGTAGGTGTCCTGCAGGGATCCGGAGGTGTCGCCGAGTGAGCGGTGGATGCCCCACCTGAAGGTGGGCGTCGCCTTGAGGGTGCTCGGCCTGGCGCTGAAGGTCGGTGGAGGCGGCTCCCAGCACAGCGCTTCTAGACGTGCTCATGACACTGAACCGCCTCGCAGTTGCTCGTTCATGATCAGGAAGGCCCCGAGCCCGTGGAGGTCGTTGGTGGCCCGGGTGCGCCCGACGTAGTACGCGTAGTCGCCGACGTTGGTGCCGACGGAGATGTCGGACAGGTTCGTACGGCCGTCCGCGCCGACCGACAGCCGGGCCAGCACACCCTGGTAGCCGCGCTGGGCGACCGTGTCGAAGTGCGGGTCGAGATAGCCCTGTTGGGCGCCGCGGGACAGGGCGTAGGTGAACATGCTGGAACACGAGGTCTCGGTCCAGTTGTCCGGCCGGCCGCCCTTGTCGAGGACCTGGAACCAGCGCCCGGACGCCGGGTCCTGGTACTTCTCCAGCGCCGATGCCAACTTCTCGAAGATGCCCAGTAGTTGGGAACGCCGTGGCTGGTCGGCGGGGATCGCGTCGAGGACGTCGACCAGCGCCATGGCGTACCAGCCGACGGCACGGCACCAGTGCTCCGGGGCGAGTCCGGTGGCCGGGTCGGCCCAGCTCGCCGACCTGGACTCGTCGTAGGCGTGCCGCAACAGGCCGTTCGCCACCTGGAGATGGCCGCCGTAGACGGACAGTTGCTTGGCCGCCTCGTCGTTCGTGTAGGCGCTGTCGCCGAACTCCCGGCCGTACTCGATCAGGAACGGGTTCACCATGTAGGCACCGTCCGCCCACAGTTGGTGCGCCCGGCTGCTGGTGTCGGCGTGCCAGAAACCGCCGTCGGAGGTGCGCGGATAGCTGTTCAGGCGGTCGCGGATCTTCCGCGCGGCCTTGCGGTAGCGGTCCTGGCCCGTCTCGTGGTGCAGGATCACCAGCAGCCGGCCCGCCTGCATGCTGTCGAGGCTGTTGAAGGACTGGTCGATCGTGCCGTCGCTGTGCACGAACCGGTCGACATAGGCCTTGATGTACGACAGCAGGCGCGGGTCGTGGGTGCGCCGGTAGACGAGGTACTGGCCGTAGAGATACAGGCCCACGGGGTACGACCAGCCGCCGATGGTGGCCGGTGTGTAGCGCGCCATGGTGGAGTCGACGACGGCCGTGGACCAGTCGCGGGCGGCGGTGGGGACCGGAGGGGTGAGGGCGGGGGCGGCGTTCGCCGGGGGCATGGCGGCGGGCAGCGCGGTCAGGGTGACGGTGGCGAGCGCGGCGGCGGTCAGCACCGCCCGCAGGCGTCGGCGTCTCACGGTGCTCCTTCTCGGTAGGCGTACGAGGGTGGGTGCGGGACGCGGGCGGCGCCGTGCACCACCGCGGCCACAAGGTGACGGTCCGGGGCATGCCGACACCCGGGGTCCGTACAGACGGCAGCGCCGGGCACCGCAACCCGCGGGTATCGGCGCCTCAACCTTCCCCCTCGGTAGGCGTACGCGGGCGGATGAGCCGCGTGAGCGGCGCCCTGCACCGCCGCGTCCACGAGGTGGCAGTCCGCGACGCGCCGGCAGGCGGGGTCCGTACAGATGGCAGCGCCGGGCAGCGCAACCCGCAGACATCGGCGCCTCAACCTCCTCCTCGGTAGGCGTACGCGGGCGGATGAGCCGCGCGAGCGGCGCCCTGCACCACCGCGGCCACGAGGTGACGGTCCGGGGCGTGCCGGCAGGCGGGGTCCGTACAGATGGCAGCGCCGGGCAGCGCGCGGGCATCGGCGCCTCAACCTCCTCCTCGGTAGGCGTACGCGGGCGGATGAGCCGCGCGAGCGGCGCCCTGCACCACCGCGTCCACGAGGTGACGGTCCGGGGCGTGCCGGCAGGCGGGGTCGGTGCGGGTGGTGTCGCCGGTCAGGGCGTAGGCCTGGCAGCGGCAGCCGCCGTGGTCGACCGTGCGCAGGGCGCAGCCGCGGCACGGCTCGGGCATCCAGGACTCGCCCCGGAAGGCGTTGAAGGCCCTCGACTCCCGCCAGATCCAGGGCAGTTCGCGGTCCCCCACGTTCGGCGGGTGGAGGCCGGGCAGGGTGCCGGCCGCCGGACACGGCAGCACCGTGCCGTCCGGGGCGACGGTGAGCGAGACGCCGCCCCAGCCGCCCATGCAGGGTTTCGCGGTGGCGTCCAGCAGGTCCGGGGCCACCCACACCAGTTCCAGTGCCCCGCCGAGACGTTCACGCCAGCGGGTGACTCGGGCACGGGCGCGTTCGACCTGGGCAGGTGTGGGCAGCAGCGCGGCGCGGTTGCGGGCCGCCCAGCCGTGGTACTGGGTGTTCGCCAGCTCGATCCGGTCGGCACCCCAGTCGAGCGCGAGCCGGATCAGGCCGTCGAGGTCGTCCAGGTTGTCGCGGTGCAGCACGGCGTTCAGTCCCAGGGGCAGCCCTGCCTCGCGGACCAGCCGGGCGGCGCGTTCCTTCGCCGTGAACGACCGTGCCCCCGCGATGCGTTCGGCGGCGGCGCGGTCCGCGTGCTGCACCGACAGCTGCACACTGCGCAGCCCGGCCCCGGACAGCTCGGCCAGCCGCCGCTCACCGAGACCCACCCCACTCGTGACGAGCTGGGTGTACAGGCCCACGCCGTCGGCGGCGGCCACCAGGTCGGGCAGGTCGCGCCGCAGCAGCGGCTCGCCGCCGGACAGATGGGTGTGGACGACACCGAGCGCGCCCGCCTGCCGGAAGACCTCCGACCACTGCTCCGTGGACAGCTCCGCCGACCGGCCGACCAGTTCGACGGGATTGGAGCAGTAGCCGCAGCGCAGCGGGCAGGCGTGGGTGAGTTCGGCGAGCAGGGCCCAGGGAGGATCAGGAGGCGCGGTCATCTCAGCCAGCCGTCCTTCCGTAACCGGTCGAGAAACTCCGGGACTTCGGCGGCGACGGGCGCGCCGGGGTGGCGTACGGCCAGCTCGGCGACGACGGCGGCCACGTCCCGCACGCCGTCGCACAGCCGGAGCACACCGCCCGCACTGCCGTCGAGGACCACCACCCGCTCCGGCAGCAGCACCAGGTCGGCATCCCGGACCGGGTCGCGGCGCAGCAGCACACCTCGGGCGAGGACGGGGCGCCAGGACATGGCGAGTGAGGGCGGCGACGCCGCTGTCATGGGTCGCTCCGGTCCACCGCGTCCAGCAGGGCCCACAGCACCTCGCACTTGAACTCCAGTGCGTCGACGGCCCGTTGCTGCTCCTCGCGGGTGCGGGCCCGGACGAGGACCAGAGCGAGGGCCTGCTCGGCGTCCCGGGCGCCCTGGGTGACGCGGGTGCGGAAGTAGGCGAGGCCCGCCGGGTCGATCCACGGGTAGTGGCGTTCGAAGGCGGCGATGCGGGTGCGCATCAGATCCGGGGCGGACAGCTCGGTCAGGGAGGCCGCGACCGCGTCCAGCAGCGGGCGCCGCCGGCAGAAGCTGACGTACCCCTCCACCGCGAACCGCACCCCGGGCGGCACCCGGGCGGTGTCCCACAGCTCCTCGCGGGCGAGGCCGGCCGCCTCGCCGAGCCGCAGCCAGCGCTCGATACCGCCGCCCTCCGGGGAGTCAGCGTCGGTACCGTCCTGGTCGTGGATGCGGCGCAGCCAGGCGCGGCGCTCCTCGGGCCGGTCGAGCTTGGCGAGGATCAGCGCGTCCTTGACGGGGATGTGCCGCTGGTAGTGGAAGCGGGCGGCGATCCAGCGGCGCAGCTCGGCGGGGGTCAGTTCGCCGCGGTGCATCCGCTGGTTGAAGGGGTGCCGGTCGTGGTAGCGCGTCGCGGTGACCGCGCGCAGCCGCTCGGTGAACTCGGCGGCCGGCCAGGCGGCGCGGCCGTCGGTCTCCGGTGGTGCCGCGGTCATGCGGCCGGGGGCGGCTCGGGCGGACGGCGGTCGGCGGTCGGCGAGCGCGTACGCGGTCACTTCCAGCGCGGTCTCCACGACGTGGTAATCAGGGCTTTTCCAGAGCTTTTCATCGGATGTCCTGGGGGCGGAGTGGTGCGTCAGGACAGACAGCGAAGGGCTCTCGTTCATGGGTGCGTACTCGCTTTCCTGAGGGTGGGGAGTCTCAGAAGGGAGCCGGAGTGAAGCCGCGGCCTGGTCAGGGCCCGTTCACATGCATGCACCGGGTTCAGCGACACGTCCGGTGGCGCGATACAGAGTCGCGGGACGAGAGGCTCCGGTCAATGGTCCGGACCGAAAACGTCGGATGCGTTTCCGGCCAATCCCTGCCCCAAGGGCTGACTGACCGGTCAGTAGAGGCGATCGCGCCGTGAGGAATGCGCCGCGCCGCGTGATCGTTGACCATGGGAGTACAGCCCGTCGACAACCTAAGGATTACGAGGCCCGTGAGCAGCCAGGTCCCCCCGATCATCCTCAACAACGGCGTCGAGATGCCCCAGCTGGGCTACGGCGTGTGGCAGGTGCCGGACGACGAGGCCGAGCGGGCCGTCGCCACGGCGCTGGAGGCCGGGTACCGCAGCATCGACACCGCGGCCATCTACGGCAACGAAGCGGGCACCGGCAAGGCGATCGCCGCCTCCGGCCTGCCCCGCGAGGACATCTTCGTCACCACCAAGCTCTGGAACAGCGACCAGGGGTACGACGCCACGCTGCGCGCCTTCGACGCGTCGCTGCAGAAGCTGGGGCTCGACTACCTCGACCTGTACCTGATCCACTGGCCGCTGCCGGCCCGCGGCACGTTCACCGACAGCTACAAGGCGTTCGAGAAGCTGCTGGCCGACAAGCGGGTCCGCGCCATCGGCGTGTCCAACTTTCTTCCCGAGCACCTTGAGCGGCTGATCGCGGAGACCTCCGTCATCCCGGCGGTCAACCAGATCGAGCTGCACCCGCATCTGCAGCAGCACGCCGCCCGCGAGTTCCACGCCGAGCAGGGCATCGCGACCGAGGCATGGTCGCCGCTCGGTCAGGGCAAGGGCCTGCTGGAGGTGCCGGCGATCGTCGCCATCGCGCAGAAGCACGGCCGCACCCCGGCCCAGGTGGTGCTGCGCTGGCACATCCAGCTCGGGAACATCGCGATCCCGAAGTCCGTGACGCCGTCCCGGATCAAGGAGAACATCGAGGTCTTCGGCTTCAGCCTGGACGACGAGGACCTCGCGGCGATCCGCGCGCTCAACGAGGACCGGCGCCTGGGCCCTGACCCGGCCACCTTCGACATGGGCTGACAGACATCACTTTCGGTGCGGGCCGGCCTCCATCGCCCAGGGCATGGGCCGAACCCGTCGCCTTGGGCAGGTTCCGGCACCCACCGCGCACCGAACGGCCGCGCGTCCCGGCCGCGCGTCCCGGCCGCGCGGCGGGGCGGGCGGCCGTGTGCGGTCCGGGGGCGCCGCCCGGCGCCCCCGGTGCCTGACCTGCGGCGCCTCGGCCCATTCGGGTCGCACCCCATGCCGGGTCATACACCCGCGCCACCCGGCCCCCCATGCGCCTGACCTGCGCTGCCTCGAACCGTACGGCTGCGCGCGCCCGATACCAGGGCATGCGCCCGCGCCACCCGGCGCCGGTACCCGCGCCCACGCCGGTCCGGACTGCGGCCCCGCACAGGCCCGACCGCGCCCGCCCCGGCTCTCGGGCCCCATGCCGGATCATGCGCCCGCGCCACCCGGCGCCGGTACCCGCGCCCACCCCGGCGCTCGGCCGGCCGCGCGCCCGCGCGTCGGCAGCCTCAGCCACCCCGCACGTCGATGGCTCAGTCGCCCCACGCGTCGGCGGCCTCAGTCACCCCGCACGTCGACGGCTCAGTCGCCCCACGCGTCGACGGGCTCAGTCACCCCGCACGTCCGCGTGCAGGACCTCGAACTCCTCCAGGGCGACCACCGACACGTGCGCCTTGGCCGCACTCTCGCGCCGGATCGCCGCCTGTCCGGACCGGGACAGGGCGAGCAGCGAGCGGTCGGCGAAGAGGACACCGGCCATGCCGCGGCCGCGTTCGCGGTCCAGGAAGAGCGCCGCGCCGGCGAATCCGGGCAGGACCTCCAGCCGGGGCAGCGCGCCGGCATGGAAGGTGTCGGCGGCGAGGTCCGCGTCCGCCGGGTCGAACTCGAGCCGGGTGACCCGTAGCCCGCCGCCGGTCACGGGCCGGTGCGCGCGGTGGAAGACGACGGCCTCGTAGTTCTCCACCGCGATGGTCCCGGCGAAGGGCTGCAGCAGCTCCGGGCGCCGGGCGCTCATCACCTCGTCGCTGTTGCGGCGCGCCTCCGCGGACTCCCACCAACTGACCGTGAGCAGTTTGCCGAGGTCACGGTCGACGAAGACACCCGCGCCCCGATAGCCGGGCCGCTCCTCCAGCAGGTCGTGCCCCCGCGTGTTCAGGGCCCCCACGGCCGTGCCCAGCTGCGCCGGATCGCCGGTCGCGTACACCGTGCGTACGAACATGCGCCTCGCCTCCCGGAGCGGCGACCTGCCGACCGACGCGGCAGACATATCCGAAAAAGTCGCCTCCTTCAGTTTTGCCACGGTCTCAAATCACCGCAATACGCACAGCTTTCGGGAGCTCGCAACTGGAGGCTTGACGAGGACATGCTCACGGGTTCACGGTGTACGACGCTGGTAAGGAAACTTTCCTAACAGAAGGGCCCTCGCATGCGCCTTCGAACCCTGACCCTTGCCGCGGCCTCCGGAGCCGCCCTGCTCGCCGCCGGAGTGCTGCCCGCGCACGCGTCCGCCGGCTCGGCCACGCGGACCGCTCCTGCCTCCGCCCAGGAGGGCTCGGTCAGTGCGGCAGACCTGCTCGCCAAGGTGAAGTCCTGTTCGCAGATATCGCACGGCAAGTACAAGACCGACGACGAGACGTCGGCCACGGTCCCCGTGTGCGGCAAGAACGGCGCGGTCTTCTGGAAGGCCGACATGGACATCGACTGCGACGGCCAGCGCACCACCAACTGCAACGAGAACCGCGACCCCTGGTACCAGGACGACACCGCCTTCCACCAGTCCGACGGCAAGCCGCTGAAGGCGGAGTCGCTCCCGTACGTGGTGGTGCCGAGCTCCAGCAGCATCTGGAACTACGCCGGCGCCGGGATCAAGGGCGGCGGTGTGGTCGCGGTCATCTACAACAACAAGGTCGAGTACGCCGTCGTCGGCGACACCGGCCCCACGAAGATCATCGGCGAGGCGTCGTACGCCACCGCCAAGGCGCTCGGTATCGATCCCGACCCGAAGACCGGCGGCGCCGACTCGGGCGTGACCTACATCCTGTTCAAGAACTCCAAGGCTTCTCCCATCGAGAGCCACAGCGCCGCGGTCTCTCTCGGGGACCAGCTGGCCAAGCAGTTCATCGCGAACAACTGACCATTGCTGTGCGTCAGTTGGGCTGGCCCAGCGGGCGTACGACCACGGTGTTGACATCGACCCCGGCGGGCTGCCGGATCGCCCAGACCACCGAGTCGGCGATCTGGTCGGCGGTCAGCAGGTGTCCCGGCGGCAGGCTGCCGAGGCCGTCCCAGAACGGGGTCTCCACCCGGCCGGGGGCGACCAGCGTCACTCCGATCCCGAACTCAGTGACCTGACGCCGGGTGTTCTCGGCGAGCCCGGTGACCGCCCACTTGGTGGCCCCGTAGAGGTTGCCCGGGCCGTGCACGAACCCGGCGACGCTGCCGACGAGGACGATCCTGCCGCGCGACTCCTTGAGCGCCTCGACGGAGGCCCGGATGAGCAGGGCCGGACCGAGGACGTTGGTGAGCACCATCTCGGTCCAGCCGGCCGGGTCGCCCTCGGCGACGGTGTCGTGGGTGGCGAAGCCGGCGTTGGCGACCACGGTGTCCAGTCGACCGTATGCCTTGAGCGTACGGTCGACAGCATCCTGTATGTCGTCGAACGCCGCCGCGTCACCGGCGACGGTCAGCAGCTCCTCGGGATTGCCGAGCCCGTCGGCGAAGTCCCGCAGCCGGGACTCCGTACGGCCGGTGACGGTGACCCGGTGGCCGGCGGCCAGCAACTGCCGGGCGACGGCGGCGCCGATGCCGGTGGCGCCGCCGGTGACGAGTGCGACCGGAGTGTCGTTCACGTGCGGTCCCCCTGTGTGTCGGTGAGACCGGGAGTCCATCACTTGGAGAACTCTCGAAGTCAAGTGCCGTCGCAGGTACGGCGGTACGGCACCGACGGCAGGTAGCGGTGCCAGGCGGCGGGACCGACACCGCCGTGCGCGCGGGAGCAGATGGCGTCAGCTGCCGACTTCGGCGCCAACGGCCGTACCCGGACCGGCAGATGGCCCGTCGCGAGGCGCAACTCGCCTCCCTCGGAGCCGAATCCGACGGCGAGTACGGGGCCGTCCCCGGCCGGGATCGTCGCCGGTGCGAGGCGGGGCTGCGCGGTCTCCCACACCAGGACGGACCCGTCCGGGGCGCCGGCCGCCAGCAGTGCGCCGTCCGGGGAGAAGGCCAGGGCCGGCCGGTACAGGGTGCTGCCCGTGACACGCAGTACGGCGATCCGGGCGTGGGTCCGCAGGTCCCACAGGGTGATGCGGCCCTGGTGGTCGGCGGCGGCGAGACGCCGGCCGTCCGGGCTGAAGGCGCCGGCGGTGAGCAGGTCCTCGCCGGTGACGGCCGAGCGCCGCCGGCCCGTGCGGAGGTCGACGAGCAGGCCCTCGACGGTGAGGGCGCGCCGGCCCGTGGAGTCGACCGCGGCCGCCCGCTCGCCGAGCACGGTCGCCTCGCGGGGGCGGACGGGCCGGCCGCGCAGGTCGAAGGCGGCCCGGGTCGCCGCCCTGGCCCGCCAGACCCCGTCGGTCAGACCCTGCACGGAGAGGGTGTGCACGCCGGCGGTGCGGCCCTGTTCCGTGTAGCGCAGCACCCCGGCCGCCGTGTCGAGGCGCACCCCGGTGACCGCGTTGCTCTCGACGGGGAGGGTGAACAGGGGTTCGCGGCGGCCGCCGTCGGCGGGGGCCGGAAGGTCCGCACGCCACAGGGACAGCGCGCCGGCGCTCCAGGTGAGGACGTAGGGGCCGTCGAAGGTGACGTCGTACGCACCGACCGCGACCGGCAGCCGGGGGCGTTCCCGGTGGGCGCGGACGTCCCAAGTCACTACGCCGGCGGTGGTGGGGGCGGCGACGGCCCTGCCGTCGGGCGTGAAAGTGAGGTGGTCGTCGGCCCGGCACAGCAGTCGTTCGGTGCCGGGCGACGGCCGGATCCGCAGGAGCCGATCCCGGGCGATGTCCCAGATCCGGAGTCGTCGCTGGTCGTCGCCGCACCAGGCGGCGTACCGGTCGTCACCGCCGAGCACGGGCAGCGGGCCGGCCTCCTCGCCCCGTTCGAGACGGGCCCGGAGCCCCGCCCGACGAACGTCCCACACCTCGAACACCGTATGACCGCCGGCGTGTCGCCGCACGAACAGGGTGTGTCCGCTCGGCCCGAAGGCCGCTTCGGTGTCCTGCCACGGGCCGGTCGGCAGCCGGCGCGTGCTGCCGTCCGTCAACCCGAGGACGCGCAGGCCCCCGCGGCGATGATCCGCGTAGGCGAGGAAGCCGCCGTCCGCGCTCACGGCGGTGAATCCTTCCGACAGCCCCGCCCGGCGTACGGAACGCAGCCGCCGATGGGTCGTCACGTCCCACTGCACCGCGGTGTCACGCACCACCGTCGTCAGGATCCGCCCGTCGGTGCTGAGCGAGGACGGCGCGTTCAGGGCCCGGCCGCCCTCCTCCGGCGCGGTGAACACGTCCTGCTCGCTCTGCGCGGCAGCGGTCCGCAGCGCCTGGCGGGTCTCCGGCAGGTCTGCCGTGCGCCATGCGGCGAGCGCGAGGCGCATCGCGGTGCGCGGGTCCGAGGGGCGCAGAGTGGCGGCGAGTGCGGCCACCCTGCGGGCCTCGGCCTCGTCGCGCTGCCGGGCGCTGACCCCGCCCTGCCGCCAGGCGGCCGCACCGGCGGCGAGCGCGAGACAGAGCAGCACGGCCAGGGCGGCGGTCAGGCCGCGCAGGCGGCGCGCGATGAGGGCGGCGGCGCGCCGGCCGCGTTCGTCGGCCTCGATGCTCGCCGTGAGGAAGTCGCGTTCGAGCCGGTTCAACTCCCGTGCTGTCTGGAAGAGCTCCCGGGCCTCGGTGAGCCGCGCGCCCCGGTACAGCGCTCCCGAGTCCCGCCCCAACTCCGCCCAGGCAGAGGCGGCTTCGGTCAGCCGCCGGTGGGCGCGCAGGCCTTCGCGGTCGGCGTCGATCCACCCGCGCAGCCGGGGCCAGGCGTGCAGCAGCGCCTCGTGGGCGAGGTCGACGGTGCTGCCGTCGACGGTCAACAGGCGGGCCCGGACGAGTCGTTCGAGGACGCGGGCGGTGGTGTCGTCGGCGTCGAGTTCGGCGCGGTCGACCGGGCGACGGGTGTCCTCGGTGCCGTCGCCGGGGCTGACCAGCCGCAGCAGCAGGGCGCGGACCGCGGCGGCCTCGGCGGGGGTGCAGCGGGCGTAGGCCTCCTCGGCGGTGTGGGAGACCGCGCCCCGGATCCCGCCGACGGCCTCGTACGCGGCGAGGGTGAGGGTCTTGGCGGTGCGGCGGCGCCAGACCTCGCGCAGCGCGTGGGCCATCAGCGGCAGCCCGCCGGGCTCGCCGGTCACATCGGCCACGATCCGCGCGGTCAGGGTGCGTTCGACAACGAGCCGGTGGGCGGCGGCGGGCCGGACGATCGCCTCCCGTAGCGCCTGGGGGGACATCGGACCGAGCAGGACCGTGGAGTCACGCAGCGCGCGGGCCAGTTCGGGGTGCTCGGCACAGCGGCCGTAGAAGTCGGCACGCACAGCCAGGACCACGCGCAGGCGGGACGCCGGGTCGAGCGCGGTGAGCAACCGGCGTTGGAACAGCTCGCGTTCGGCCGGGTCCGCGCCGAGTGCGAAGACCTCCTCGAACTGGTCCACGACGAGGAGGGTGTCGCCGGCACCGTCGTGCGCGGTGAACAGGGCCTCGTGGGTGCGGGCGGGGCGGGGGCCGGGAGTGAGCACGCGGATCGCTGCGGGGCGCCCGCCGGGGTCGGCGCTCTCGCGCAGGGCGGGGATCAGTCCGGCCCGCAGCAGCGAGGACTTGCCGCTGCCGGAGGCACCGACGACCGCGCAGACGCGGTGCCGGCGGGTGCGGTCGGCGAGTTCGGCGATCAGGTCGTCGCGGCCGTGGAAGTGCTCCCGGTCACCGGTGTCGAACCGGGCCAGTCCCGGATACGGGCCGGTGGTGTCGCCCCCGGCGGGGATGGCGGCGGCCTCGGCGGCGGCCTGCCGCCAGCGCCGCTCCCACTCGGCCGACTCGCCGCCGCACGCGGCGACGTACGCGCGCAGCACCGGCAGGGTCGGCAGTCGCTCCCCGGCCGCCGCGGCGGACAGGGTGGGACCCGAGTAACCGGCCCGCGCCGCCATAGCCCGATAGGTGGGGGAGCCCGCCTCGTCCCGCAGCTTGCGCAGCTCGTACGCGAACCGCTGCACGGCTCCCGCCCCCGGATCCAGCGGCTTCTCCCGACGCCCCATGCACCTCTCCCCGTCGACAGCGACCCGCTCCACGCTAACAACGCCCGCCGCCCGGGCCTTGGTTGAGGTGCGCCGGGCGGAGGACGCCGAGGGAGCGGGCACGGTGTCGGGTCTCTCGTCGGGGCCGTGCGCTGCGGTCGGCCGGGGGGCCGGGAGATTGATGGGTGAGCCGCGCGGGGGCTGCCCATCAATGGTCCGGCGCCTGGACTGGCCGGTGCGGCCCTCCCGACCGGGGGCCGGTCCCCTTCCCGCGCACCGGAGTCCGCCATCGCCACCACCGACGCCCCGAGGACCACACTCCCGCCCACCCCACGAGTCGCCGCGCGCCCCGCCATCCGCACGCCCGCGATCCTCCCGGCCGTCCTCTCGCTCGCCCTCGGTCTGTGGGGGATCCGGCGAGGCGGCAGCCTGTGGCGGGACGAGGCCGTGACATACGACATGGCGCAGCGCTCGCTGCCGCAGCTGGGCCGGACGCTGGTACACGCGGACGCCGTGCACGGCCTGTACTACCTGCTGATGCACGTCCTGTTCCGTACCGCCGCCGGAGCGGACCCGCTGCTCGTGCTGCGACTGCCGTCGGTGCTGGCGACGGCGGTGACGGCCGGGCTGCTCGCGCTGCTCGGGCAGCGTCTGGCGGGGCCCCGGGCGGGGCTGCTGGCCGGGGTGGCGTTCGCGGTGCTGCCGCCGGTGCAGCGGTATGCGCAGGAAGGCAGGTCGTACGCGGTCGTGTGCATGCTGGTGGTCGGGGCGTCAGCCCTGCTGGTACGGGCCGTGCGGGTGCGGACCCGGGGGGCCTGGGCCGGTTACGCCGCCGTTCTGCTCGCCGCCTGTCTGCTGCACGAGTTCGCGGTGCTGGCGCTGGCCGCGCACGCGGTGGCGGTGCCGGCAGCGGTCCGGCGCGCCTGGGCGCAAGCGGCGAGCGCGGTGGTGTCGGGCGTCGCACCGCTGGCCGTATGCAGTATGCGGCAGTCCGAACAGGTCGCCTGGATCGGCGGCCCAGGCGCCGGGGCGCTGCTCGGCTTCGCCGCGGTCACGCTCGTCGGGCTGGCCTGTGCCGCGTTGCTGCCCCGCGGACGGCGGCCCGAGGGCGTGGGCCTGGTCCAGCTGGCGCTGCCACTGCTCGTGCTGCCGGGACTGCTGCTGATGCTGGTGTCCCTGGCCGAGCCGCTGTACGTCGACCGGTATGTGCTGTACGGCCAGGCCGGGCTCGCCCTGCTGACCGGCGCCGCTCTGGACCGGCTGGCGCGGGGCGGGGGCGGTGTCCGGGCCGGAGCGGTCCTGGCCGCCGGGGCCGCGGTGACCGCGCTGCTCCCCGTCACCCTTGATCTGCGCACCCCGTCGAGCCGGCTCGACGACGTCAGCGCCGTGGCCGAGGCCGTGGGCACGGCGCGGGAGGGCGCCGACGGGGTGCTGTATCTGCCGGGCCGGCGCCGGGTGTGGTCGTTCGTCGCACCGGACTCCGTGCGTGGGCTGCGCGACCTCGCTCTGGTGCGCGCCCCGGCGGCCTCCGCGACCCTCTACGGCGAGGAGGCGGCCCCGTCCGTCATACGGGCCCGCCTGCTCACCGCCCGCCGGGTGGTCGTGCTGCGCGACCCGGTGGGACAGCCGGCGGACCCGGACCCGCGCGAGGCGGTCAAGCGCCGGGTGCTCGCCGAGCACTTCGAGGAGTGCGGGACGTGGGCGGTGCGGGGTGCACGGGTGAGCGTGTTCGCACGGGCGGGGTGGTGCTGAGTTGCGCGGGCAGGCCGCTGCCGAGCCGCGCGGGCGGGGCGATTTGCCGAGCTGCACGAACGGGACGGTGCCGAGCTGCACAGGCAAGGCGGTGCCGGATCGCGCGGCCGAGCGGGCATGCGGCGCCAGGGGCGTGGTCGTGCTCGGTACCGCACCCGCCCCCCGGAGGCACGCCGGGCCGCGTCCGGTCACACCGGTCGTACCGCCCGGTGCACCGTGTGGGCCGCCAGTACGAAGACGTCGGGGCGTCGGTGGAGGCTGCCGGGATCGGCGGGGTCGAGGAGGCGGTCCAGGGTGGCCCGGTCCTCGGTGTCCAGGACGTCGGCGTGGATGTCCCGGGTGCGGGTCAGCACGCCGACGACGAAGGCACGGACCCGGTCCGGTACCGGGGCGGGGATGTCGAGCAGGAAGCTGCGGGTGCCCGTGTGCTTCAGGCCGGCCGCGGCCAGCAGGGCGGGCCAGTCCTCGGTCTCGGCGACCGCGCCGGGCAGCTCGGCGCGCATCCGCGCGAAGCGGTCCTCCTGGGCCGCGTCGATGCGGGCCTGCAGTCCGGGGCGGCCGAAGCCGATCTCGCGGGGCAGATAGCGGGCGTGCAGACCGCCCTCCAGGATGGCCAGGGTGCCGCCGGGGGCGAGCCGCGCGCCGAACGCGGCGAGCGCGGCCCTCTGGTCGCCGAGGTGGTGCAGGCTGCGGCTGGCCCACAGCAGGTCCGCCGGATAGTCCAACCCGGCCAGGGATTCCGGCAGTTCGCCTGCCAGGGTGTCGAAGCGGTCGGCGAAGCCCAGGCGGGCGGCCCGGTCCCGGGCGCGCTCCAGAAGCGGTTCGGAGGCGTCGGCGGCGACCACCCGCGCGCCGGGGAACGTCTCCGCCATCAGGCAGGCGATCACTCCGGGCCCGCTGCCCGCGTCCACGATCAGTCCGGGCTCGGTCACCTCCTTGCCCAGCCAGGCCAGGGCGCGCGCGTACGCGGGGGCGGACACCTCGGCCTCCGCCTCCAGCAGCGCCGCCATCGCGGCCCAGTCGACGTCGCCGCCGTGCTGTGCGGGGTGCCCGTGGTGGTGGGCCCGGTGGTCGTGTGCCATGTCGCTCAGCCTCTCGCTCGGATGCGGTCAGAGTGCGACGGCACACGAGGAGATGCCAGTTTCGTTGCCGGTGCCGCAAAAAGGGTGCCGGTGCGGCAAAAAACCGGGTGCGCCCGAGCGGGCTCGGGGCCACCATGGGGATCCGTGGACGACGAACTGGTGCAGCGCTTCCTCGACGACGGCTTCTTGAAGATCGACGGCGCGGTCCCGGCCCCTGTCGCCGGGGACTGCGCCCGGCTGCTGTGGCGGGAGACCGGTTACGACCCGGACGATCCCGGCACCTGGAAGGATCCCGTGGTGTGGGTCGGGGACATGGCCCAGGAGCCGTTCGACGCGGCGGTCAACTCCCCTGTGCTGCTCGAGGCGTTAGATCTGCTGGTCGGTGAGGGCCGATGGGTGCCGCGCCATTCGCTGGGCGCGTTCCCGCTCCGCTTCCCGCACACCGAGGAGCCGGACGACGCCGGCTGGCACATCGAAGGCAGCTACCTGCCGGACGGCGAGAGCTGGCACTTCGCCAACCTGCGCTCGCGGGACCGCGCGCTGCTGATGCTGTTCCTGTTCAGCGAGGTCACCGAAGCCGACGCCCCGACGCGGATCCGGGTCGGCTCGCACCTGGACGTGCCGCCGCTGCTGCAGCCGTACGGCGAGGCGGGGGCGTCCATCCTGGAGCTCGGCCCCCGCCTGGACCGGGCCACGGCGCACCGCCCGCTCGCCCATGCCACCGGCCGCCCCGGTGACGTCTACCTCTGCCATCCGTTCCTGGTGCACGCGGCCCAGCCGCACCACGGCACCCGGCCGCGTTTCATGGCGCAGCCGCCGCTGTATCCGGCGGTGCCGTTGGAGCTGGAGCGGCCGGGCGGCGGGTACTCGCCGGTGGAGCGCGCGATCCGCCGGGGTCTGGTCCGGTAGGACCCGGACCCCGGCGGAGGTCACCGGGTCAGGACAGCGGCGGATACGTGTTCTGCATCAGCTGCTGGAACTGGGCGGAGAACGAGTGTCCGGCCGGCGGCGCGTCCGGCGGGGCGCCGGTCGGGTTGTTGACGTTGCGGGCGTTGCCGCCGTACGTCGGGTCGCAGCCCCCGCTGAGGACTTGGACGGACCGCCGCCTGGGAGGCGGCGGTCCTGACGAGGTCAGTTCCAGATGCCGCTGATGTCGGAGGCGTTGGCCGCGGCTCCGGCGTGGGTGGTCAGCCCGGCCAGGTCCTCGAGGGTGCGCAGCGTGTCGTAGTGGTTGTAGCGCGTCGAGGTGGAGCTGCCCGGCGCGACGTGCGCACCGTAGAACACGGTGGCGATGTGGTTGCTGTGCGAGCTGTCGTCCTCGTCGAAGGTGACGGCGAGGATGCTGTTGTGCGTCTTGGCCCAGGTGGCATAGGCGCTGAGGTTGTTCTTCAGCCAGGTGTCACCTGTGCTGATGGAGCAGTCGTGCATGTCGTTGCACAGGTTCGGCACGACGAACGACTCCTTGGGCAGGGTCGTGTAGTCCGTCGGGAACTGCGTGAAGGTGTGCGCCGTGTTCAGCGGGACGTTGCTGAAGGCGAACCACGGGTTGTGCTTGCGGGCGTACTTCGTGGCGGAGTTGGTGCACACCGTGGAGCCCTCGGAGGGCAGGCCCTCGTTGTAGCTGCCCCACGTCTTGCCGGCCGCGATGAGCTCGGAGCCGAGGTTCGCGGCGCTGCTGAACTGCGGGGTGTAGCAGTTGTCGTTGGTGATGCCCTGGTTGTTCCCGGAGAACAGGTCCAGGTAGTTCGGCTGGCTGGGGTGGGTGATGGCGAACGAGTTGGTGAGGTTACCGCCGCCGGACACAAGCGTGTTGTTCAGGTACGGGGCGCTGGAGCTGCCGATGACCTGCTCGTAGGAGTGGTTCTCGAAGACCACGACGACCACGTGATCGGGGGTGGGCAGAGTGGCGGCCTGGGCGGCCGGGGCGGCGGCCCAGACACCGAACAGGGCGGCGGGGAGAGCGGTGACGAGGGGGAGCGCCCGGCGCGAGCGCTTGATGCGGGACAGCAAGGACATGGTGGACCTCCTGTGGGAGCGGTCAGGACAGCGCGGGGGGTTGTCTACTGCTCAGGCGGTCGTCTTTGCTCGGGCAGCTAGGAGAGTAGGGGGCCGCCCGCGAGGTCTTCAGGTCCACTGAAGTGAAGGGCCGTCAAACAGTCGTGAACCGCTCGGAGTTGCCGCGTCCTCAGCCGTCCGTGGGCTTGGTGAAGGCCCGCACCCGGAAGACGGGGTCCGGGCGGCGGCGGTCCTGGTCGGGGAGGCGGGCCAGGCGTACGGCGAACTCCTCGGTGCGCGGATCGCCCGGTGGCAGCTGGGTGAACCAGCCGCGGCGCAGGTCGGCGATGGTGGTGCGCGGGCTGCGGCCCTGTCCGACGCCCGTGAACGTGGTGCGGCCGGCCGGCTCCAGCCCGTGCCGGACGGCGTGCGCGGTGACCTTGTCGGCGGCGTCCTGGGCGGCGCGGCGCGGGCGGGAGGCGAGGACGGCGTCGATGTCGCTGCCGACGTCGTGCGCGTCGGCCTTGTCGACGGTGGTGACGTACACCCCGCCGGGGCGCAGCACACGGGCGCACTCGGCGACGACGGCGCGGACGTCGCCGGGGTCGTCCAGGAGGTGCAGCAGCCAGATGCTGGTGACCGCGTCGAAGGTGCCGGCGGGGAAGGGCAGCCGGCGGCTGTCGGCGCGGACGACGGCGCCGGGCAGTCGGGCGCCCGCCATGCGGACCATGGCCGGTGTGAGGTCCGTGCCGGTCACCCGCAGTCCGGGCCGGTCGGCGGCGAGCCTGCGGGTGACGATGCCGGTGCCGCAGGCGATGTCGAGGAGACGGCCCGGGGTGTCGGGTATCAGGTCGAGGACGGCCCGCGTGGCCGCCGCGGCGCGGGCCTCGCCACCTCGGGACGCGTCGTAGACATCGGCTTCTTTGTCGTAATCGAGCACGCCGCTCAGTGTGCGCCGTGACCTGGGGCGATGTCCTCCACCTTGCGGGCGAGCGCGAAATCCTTCTCGGTGAGGGCGCCCCCCGCACTGTGTGTGTGGACGGCGAGGGCGACGGTGTTGTAGCCGAGGGTGAGGTCGGAGTGGTGGTCCAGCTCGTCCTGGACGGCGGCGACGTGCATGACCAGCGCGGCGGCCGCGACGTGGGAGCCGAGCCGGTAGGAGCGGGTGAGCCGGCCCTCGTCCACCGACCAGCCGGGCAGTTCGGCGAGCCGGTCCTCGATCTCCTTCTGCGACAGCGGTTCGACGGCCATGGCCTTCGGCTCCCTTCGACGCGACGGGAAGACGGGGTACGGGTGTACGCCATCAGCCTGCCACGTCAGCCCCTCGCGTAATCCGCCGCACGCCGCCGGGTCAGCCCCGTGCGCACTCCGCCGCCAGGTCGTCCGCGAGTGCGGCGATCCGGGCCCGGCCCTCCACCCGCGCCACCCAGTCGTGCGGCAGGCCCGTGTCGCCGTGCAGCGCGCCGAGGAGGTTGCCGCAGATGGAGCCGGTGGAGTCGCTGTCGCCCGAGTGGTTGACGGCCAGCGGCAGCGACTCCTCGGGGCGGGGCTCGGCGAGCGCGCAGTAGACGCCGATGGCGAGGGCCTCCTCGGCGACCCAGCCCGCGCCGAGGGACTCCACCTTCTCGGCCGTCGGCGTCCCGTCGGCCGCGAGGTCCAGCGCGGCGCGCAGCGCGGCCGTGGTCTCCGTGTGGCCGGGGTGCCGCTCCAGCAACCGCAGCGTGCGCAGTACGGCAGCCTCCAGGGACTCCCCGGCGACCAGATGCGCCACGATCGCGGCGAGCGCACCGGCCGCGTAGTAGCCGGTGGGGTGGCCGTGGGTGATCTGGGCGCCGCGCGCGGCCATGGCGAAGGCCTCCTCGGCGGGGCCGACCAGGCCGAAGGGGGCCGAGCGCATGACCGTGCCGCAGCCCTTGGAGTCGGGGTTGACCTCGCCCGGTGTGCCGTCCAGCGGGAGCGCGGGGTCGGGCGCGTACATCTGGGCCACGCCGGACAGGCAGGCGTTGCCGGGGGCGCGGCGCGCGTACAGCCAGGCCTCGGTGACCAGGCCGCCGGCCGGTGCGCCGGGCTGCGGTGCCGGCTGCTCGGGGCCGGGCTTCGACTGCGTTTCCAGCCAGCGCTCGTACGCCTGACGCAGCAGCAGGGGCCAGGCGCCGCCGATGCCCTCGCGCTGCCGTGCGTGCGCCTGGATCAGGGCCTCGACGGTGAACAGGGTCATCTGGGTGTCGTCGCTGATCAGGCCGATCGCGCCGTACGCACCGGGGACGAGACCGGTGACGCCGCGTGCACCGTGGGCGGCGCGGATCCGGTCCAGGGAGGAGAACTCCACGGGGTAGCCGAGGGCGTCACCGAGCGCGCCGCCGAGGAGACAGCCGCGGACCCTGGCCCGGTACACGGCCGCGGCCTGAAGGGACGCCTGGGTGGACGAGATCCGTTGCCACGGCTTCGACCAGAGCTCGTTCATGCGCAACTGAAGCAACTCCTCGACTACGGTCGGACCTATGGCCATTGTCGCTTCCGGTCCCTCCGCGTCCACCACCGCCCCCACCGCCGACAAGGGCGTCGGCCCGCTGCTGCGCGCCTGGCGGGAGCGGCGCCGGATCTCCCAGCTGGAACTGGCGCTGCGCGCCGACTCCTCGGCCCGGCACATCAGCTTCATCGAGACCGGCCGGTCCCGGCCGAGCGAGGAGATGGTGCTGCGGCTCGCCGAACATCTCGACGTGCCGGTGCGCGAGCGCAACGCGCTGCTGCTGGCGGCCGGTTACGCCCCGCACTATCCGGAGACGCCGCTGGGCGACCCGGCGCTGGACGCGCTGCGCGAGGGCATGGGGCGCCTCATCCAGGGCTACGAGCCCTATCCGGCGCTGGTGGTCGACGCCGGTTACACGGTCGTGGCCGCGAACCGGGGCATCGGGATGCTGCTGGACGGCGTGCCGGAGCAACTGCTGTCGCCGCCGAACTCGATGCGGTTGACCCTGCATCCGGAGGGTCTTGCGCCGCGCATCCGCAATCTGCGCGAGTGGCGGGGGCATCTGCTGGCGCAGATGGAGCGGCAGATCGCCCTGCAGCGCTCGGACCAACTGCGCGCCCTGTACGAGGAGGTGGCCGCCTACCCGGTGCCGGAGGACGCGCCGGGTGACGAACCGGCCGAGCCCGTCCCGTACTTCGCGCTGCCGCTGCTCATCGAACACGACGGCCGGGTCCTGTCGTTCGTGTCGTCGATCTCCACGTTCAACACGCCCATGGACGTCACGGTCGCCGAACTCGCCATCGAGACGTTCCTGCCGGCGGATCCGGCGACCGCCAAGTACCTGCAGACGCTGGCCGTTTGACCGCTCCCGCCACCCGGCTCCCCTCGGACCCGTGTACGAGAGAGGATCACATGGCAGACTGCCCGCGTACTTCGGCGCGTAGGGGAGGGCGTGGCGTGAGTGAGCGGCGGGCTGCGCCCACCGTGGGCCAGGTGGTGCTCGGTAAACGGTTGCAGGAACTGCGCGAGGCGTCGGGCCTGAGCCGGGAGGAGGCCGCCAAGGTCCTCAGGGTGGCGTCGGCGACCGTACGGCGGATGGAGATGGCCGAGGTCGCGCTGAAGATCCCGTACGTGCAGGTGCTGCTGGACACCTACGGGGTGGCCGAGGAGGAGGCGGCCGCGTTCGTGCGGCTGGCCGAGGAGGCGAACCAGCCGGGCTGGTGGCAGCGCTTCCACGACGTGCTCCCGGACTGGTTCAGCCTGTACGTCAGCCTGGAGGGCGCCGCCCGGATCATCCGCTCCTACGAGCCGCACTTCATACCCGGTCTGCTGCAGACCGAGCACTACGCGCGCGCGGTACTGGAGGCCGGGACGATCGGGCAGACCTCGCCCGAGAGCGTGGAACGCCATGTGTCGCTGCGCATGGAACGACAGCGGCTGCTGGAGCGGGACGACCCGCCCCACCTGTGGGTGATCATGGACGAGACGGTGCTGCGCCGCCCGGTGAGCATGCGCGCCGAGGTGATGCGCGAGCAGGTGGACCGGCTGCTGGAGTACGCCGAGCGGGACCGGGTCACGCTGCAGCTCGCCGAGTTCGCGGCCGGCCCGCACCCGGGGACGTACGCGCCGTTCACGCTGTTCCGGTTCGCGGAACCGGAACTGCCGGACATGGTGTTCACCGAGTACCTGACCGGCGCCCTGTACCTGGACTCCCGCCGTGAGGTGGCCGCGCACCTGGAGGTGCTGGACCACATGACCGCCCGCGCCGCTTCGGCACAGCGCACGCGGGCCCTGCTGCGGGAGTTCCGCGAGACCCTGTGACACCACGACCGGACCGATCTGAACGGGGAACAGCCGTATGACCGCACGCGATGCCACGCCCATGCCCGTCGACACCAGCCGTCCGCACCCCGCCCGGGTGTACGACTGGTGGCTGGGCGGCAAGGACAACTACCCGGTGGACGAGGAGCTGGCGCGGAAGATCCTCGCCGTGGACAACACGGTGGTGCGCGGGGCACGGGCCAACCGCCGGTTCATGCACCGGGCCGTCCGCACGGCGGCCGAGGCGGGGGTACGGCAGTTCCTCGACATCGGGACCGGTATCCCGACCGAGCCCAACCTGCACCAGGTCGCCCAGGGCGTGGCCCCGGAGTCCAGGGTGGTGTACGCGGACAACGACCCGATCGTGCTGCGGCACGCGGAGGCCCTGCTGCGCGGCTCCGCCGAGGGCGGCACGGACTACGTCCACGCCGACGTCCGTGACCCGGACACCATCCTGCGGCTGGCGGGCGAGTCCCTGGACTTCGGCCGCCCGGTCTCGCTGTCCCTGGTGGCACTCACCCACTACCTGGGTGACCAGGAGGACGATGTGTTCGGCCTGGTCAAGCGGTACGTCGACGAGCTCGCCCCGGGCAGCTTCCTGATCCTGTCCCAGGTCACGCAGGACCTGAGCCCCGAGGGGGTGGCGAAGGCGGCCGAGCTGTTCCGCCGCAGCGGCACACCGTTCCATCCCCGCACGCTGCCCGAGTTCTCCCGCTTCTTCGACGGCCTGGAACTGCTCGGCCCCGGCGTGATCCCGGTGTACGGCTGGCGCCCGGAGCCGGTGGACGTGGCGGCCCAGGCGGAGGGGGTCGTGCCGGTGTACGCGGGGGTGGCGGTCAAGCGCTGACCGCCCTGCCTCCGCTGGTGTGTGCCGCCGTGCGCCCCGGCCACCGGGCAGGCGTCAGGCGGCTCCGTCCTTGCCGCCGGGTTCGTCGTCCACGATCTCCGCGTCGACCACGCCCTCCGTGTCGGCCGGGGTCTCGTTCTCCTGTGTGGTCTGGCCACCCGCGGAGGCGGACGCGTACATCGCCTGGCCCATCTTCTGGCTGACGGTGGCGAGTTTCTCCACGCCGGTGCGCAGGGCGGTGGTGTCGGCGTTCTGTTCCAGGAGGGTCTTCAGCTCCGCCGCGGCCGTCTCGACCTCGCCGCGCGTGTCGGCGGGGATGCGGTCGTGGTTGTCGCGCAGGAACCTCTCGGTCTGGTAGACGAGTTGCTCGGCCTGGTTGCGGGTCTCGGCGGCCTCGCGGCGTTTGCGGTCCTCCTCGGCGTACTGTTCGGCCTCCCGCATCATGCGGTCGATGTCGTCCTTGGGGAGCGCCGAACCGCCGGTGACCGTCATCTTCTGCTCGCGGCCCGTCGCCAGGTCCTTCGCGGAGACGTGCATGATCCCGTTGGCGTCGATGTCGAAGGCCACCTCGATCTGCGGGACGCCGCGCGGCGCGGGCGGCAGCCCGGTGAGGTCGAAGACGCCGAGCTTCTTGTTGTAGGCGGCGATCTCGCGTTCGCCCTGGTAGACCTGGATGCCGACCGAGGGCTGGTTGTCGGTGGCGGTGGTGAAGATCTCCGAACGGCGCGTCGGGATCGTGGTGTTGCGTTCGATGAGCTTGGTCATGATGCCGCCCTTGGTCTCGATGCCGAGGGACAGCGGGGTGACGTCGAGCAGCAGGACGTCCTTGACGTCGCCGCGCAGGACGCCGGCCTGGAGGGCGGCTCCGACGGCGACCACCTCGTCGGGGTTGACGCCCTTGTGCGGGTCCTTGCCGGTGAGGTCGCGGACCAGGTCGGTGACGGCGGGCATCCGGGTGGAGCCGCCGACGAGGATGACGTGGTCGACCGCGGACAGCTGGATCCCGGCGTCCTGGACGGCCTGGTGGAATGGGTTTTTGCAGCGGTCGAGCAGGTCGGCGGTCAGCTCCTGGAACTGAGCGCGGGTCAGTTTCTCCTCCAGGTGCAGCGGACCCTCGGCGGAGGCGGTGATGTAGGGCAGGTTGATCGTGGTCTCCGAGGACGACGACAGCTCGATCTTGGCCTTCTCGGCGGCCTCGCGCAGCCGCTGCACCGCCATCTTGTCGGCGCCGAGATCGATGCCGTAACTTCCCTTGAACCGCTTCACCAGGTACTCGACGATCCGCTGGTCCCAGTCGTCGCCGCCGAGGTGGGTGTCGCCGTTGGTGGCCTTCACCTCGATGACGCCGTCGCCGATCTCCAGCAGGGACACGTCGAAGGTGCCGCCGCCGAGGTCGAACACCAGGACCGTCTGTTCGTCGCCCCGGTCCAGGCCGTAGGCGAGGGCGGCGGCGGTCGGCTCGTTGATGATCCTGAGCACCTTCAGGCCCGCGATCTCGCCGGCCTCCTTGGTGGCCTGCCGCTGGGTGTCGTCGAAGTACGCCGGTACGGTGATCACCGCGTCCGTGACGTCCTCGCCGAGGTAGGCCTCCGCGTCCCGCTTCAGCTTCTGCAGCACGCGCGCGGACAGCTCCTGCGCGCGCAGGCGGCCGCCGTCGATGGAACCCTGCTCGGGGAAGCGCCAGGAAGCGTCTCCCATGTGCCGTTTCACCGAGCGGGCGGTGCGCTCCACATTGGTCACGGCCTGCCGTTTGGCGACCTCGCCGACCAGCACCTCTCCGTTCTTCGCGAACGCCACCACGGACGGTGTGGTGCGCGCACCCTCCGCGTTGCTCACGACGGTGGGCTCGCCGCCCTCCAGGACGGCCACCACCGAGTTCGTCGTCCCGAGATCGATCCCGACCGCACGTGCCATGGTCCGTCCCCTTCCGCCCGGGCGCCTGCCGCACTCCCAGCACAGGCCGTGCCCGCGACGCTGTCAATGGCCGGTGCCCGGACACGGCGATGCCGCGCCCCTGGGGCGGGACGCGGCATCCGGGGCCGTACGGGCCTCAGGCCAGCTCGGCCGTCAGGGTGATGGTCGTACCGGCCAGGGCCTGGCTGACCGGGCAGTTCTTCTTGGCCTCCTCGGCGGCCGAGGCGAAGCCCTCCGCGTCCAGGCCGGGCACCTCGCCGCGCACGGTGAGGTGGATGCCGGTGATGCCCTCACCGGGCTGGAAGGTCACGTCGGCCTTGGTGTCGAGCCGGGTGGGCGGGGTGCCGGCACCGGCCAGGGCGTGCGAGAGGGCCATGGAGAAGCAGCTGGAGTGAGCACCGGCGATCAGCTCCTCGGGGCTGGTCTTGCCGTTCGCGTCCTGGGAGCGCGAGGCCCATGTGACCGGCTGCTCGGCGATGCCGGAGGAATCGAAGGTGACGACGCCGTTGCCCTGGAGCAGGTTGCCTTCCCAGACGGTGTGCGCGGTGCGCGTGGTGGCCACGATGGTTCCTTTCGCGTCGGGTCCCGTGACGTGAGATCCCGTTACGGGGGTTTTCCGTGCTCCTATCCGATCACATCCGGGCCCATCGCACTCCGAAGACCGGCCCACGCGCCGTGAACGGGAGGGGAACGGGAAGGAGTCGGCCGGTTTTCAGGCGGCCCGCTCGTCCTCGGTGTCGTCGGTCCCGGTGTCGTCGGCCCCGCTGTCGTCGGTCAGCGGGACCTGGGGGCCGTTCAGCTCGCCCAGCCAGCGGCGCAGCACCTGGTGCACCTGCTCGGCGCCGGTCAGTTCCGCCTCGCCGTCCACCGGTGCGGACAGGTCGAGCGGCGAGAGCAGGAACGGGTGGGACTGGGCGCCGCCGAGGCCGCCGTGGGAGCCGATCTGCTCCTCGAAGGCGAGGACCTCGCCGTCGGCGGGGTCGAGGGCGGAGTTCACCATGATGTCGGCGGTGTGCGGGAAGGAGTGGGTACGGCGGACCGCGTCGGCGGCGCCGGGACCGAACCGGGCCAGCGGGCCGGGCTGGTCGTCGAGCTTGCTCAGCGGGATCTCTGCGCCGTGGGCACCCAGCACCACGCCGTCGTGCTCCTCGCTGCGCACCAGGAGGAAGCCGATGCCGGGGTGGTTGGCGAGCGTGGTGAGCAGGGCGGGGTGGCGGGCGTCGATCTCCTCCTTGGTCATGCGGTGGGGCACGTCCGGAAAGGAGATCAGGCCGAGATTGCCGGAGGCCAGCACGATCGGTTCGGAGCGGGGGGAGGGGCGTAGCTGCTCGCTGCGCTCCTCCACCGGCCGGCGCAGCGCCGCGCGTACGGCGGCACGGGCCTCGGCTCCGCTGTGTGTACTCCCCCGCTGCCGAACGCGTGGGGGGACCCCCATCGCCCGGCGCGGCACGTGCAGCCCGCAACCGGCCCGTACCAGGTCGCCGAGGGTGAGTCCGTAGCGGGACCGGAAGGTCTCGCCGGGGGTCTGCCCGTGGTCGGAGAGCACGACGACGCGGTACGGGCGGGGAGCGTGTTCGGCGACCCGCTGGAGGAGGGCGAGGCAGCGGTCGAGGCGCTGCAGGACCTTCTCGGCGTCGCGGCTGCACGGGCCGGAGTGGTGGGCGACCTCGTCGTAGGCGACGAGATCGGCGTAGACGGCGGTGCGCCCGGCGAGCATGTCGCCCATCACCGCCGCGACGACGACGTCCCGTTCGACGACGGTGGCGAAGGCGCGGACGAGCGGGTAGAGCCCGCCGCGGCTCACCCGGGGACGTTGCTTGCGGATCCGGGCGCGGGTGGACTGGCCGATCTCGCGCGCGACCTCGGCGACGAAGGACAGGGCGGTGCGGACGGCATTGGCGGGGTCGGAGAAGTAGGCGAAGTAGCCGGCGCGGGAACGGTTCTCCCGGCCCCGGCGGCGGGCCGCGATGGACAGCACGAGGGCCTGTTCACCGGCGCCGCCGCTGAAGAGGTTGCCCCGGCTGGCGCCGTCCACGGTGAGCAGTCCGCCGTCGCCGGTGTGCAGTATGGCGCGGCGCTGCAACTCGGCGGCGCTCGTCGGCCGGTTGCACACCGTCACCTCCCCGCGCTCCTTCTCGTACCAGCGGAAGGCCGGCACGTCGAAGGTGCTGCCGTGGAGGATGCCGAGCTGACTGGCACCGGTCTGGCTGGACCAGTCGGTGCGCCAGGGGGTGAGGCGGTGGGTCGGCCGCGGGCCGCCGCCGGTCGACCGTATGCCGTCGCCGGTCGGTGGTGCACCGTCGCCCGTCCCCAGCCAGCGTGCGACCGTGGGCATCAGCCCCTTGCGGACCGCGTCGACGAGGACGTCGTGGCCGACCCCGTCGAGCTGGACGAACACCAGGCCGGGGGTGGTGGGGCAGGGCGGGTCGGTTCTGCGGCGGCGGGCGGCGAGGCGGTGCAGGCGGCGGCGGTAGGTCTCGTCGTCGCGGACGGCGAGGGCCGCGCCGGTGGCCGAGGCGACGGCGGACATCACCGCGGCCACGATGACGGCGGTCTCGGGAGCCGCCTCGCCGCGGCCGGAGGGGTTGACGCGCAGGGCGAGCAGCAGCAGGGAACCGTTGAGGAAGAAGACCAGCAGGCCGAGCACGAGGGCGGGTACGAGCAGCAGGAGCCGGACGAGGAGCGGCCAGACCACGGCCGAGAGCACACCGAAGGCACCGGCACCGCAGGCGGCGGTGACGGCGATGCGGGTGGCGCTGTCGCCGTCGGCGGACTGGAGTCGGAAGTCGGGCAGGAGGGCGGCGAGGACCAGCATGGTGAGGGTGGAGACCGCCCATACGGCGGCGCTCCGTCCGATCTGACTGGCGACCCGCCGCCACCGCACGCCTCGCACGCCTCGCACACCTCACGTCCCGGCCCGCTCGACGCGAGGGCCCCGCTCCACCTTGTCACACGGGTTGCCGGGCACGTGACGGGCCGGACTCCCGAGCCGATCGGCGAGCTGCGGGGCCCTCTTCACAAGGCGTCAGGCTGCCCGCGAAGTCGAGCTGATCGCGTTGTCAGTGCCCCCTGTCATCATCCCGGCATGCTCTACGAAGCCTTGGTGACCGAATCCCGCAGGGACGACGCACTCGACGACGTGCGGTCTGCCGCGCTCGACCGGGTCCGCTGGCTCGTCGACCTGCTGGAGCGTCAGCGGACCGAGTTCCGGCGGGCCATGGGACACGAGCGCCGGCGGTCGGGGGCGGCGGGCGCGGCGACCCGGGCCGAGATCGACGCGCGGCTCGCGGCCTGCGCGGACGAGGAGGGCAGGGCCGCGGTCCTGTGCCTCATGCTGGCCGCCCGCTTCGACGACATGAGCCTGTGGCAGTACGACGCCGAGATCGGGTCTCTGATCACACGGGTGCGCGGCTGGACGCCCGAGGAGGTCGCGGTGATGCTGCTCCGCGCCACCGAGTACGACATGGGCTTCCGGTGCGCCGATGCGCTGGCGCTCGTGCTGAACGCCGCCGATCAGCTCGATGCCGACGGCCGCCGCGCGGTCCTGCCCTGGCTGCGGCACGCGCACATGGAGCTGATGGACACCTCGGTCGACGCGCGCCGGCGCACATCGCTCGGCAGGCGCCTGCGCGCGCTGCTCGCGAGCGTGGACGAGGCGCACATCCCCGAGGGACTGATCCCCGCCCCCGCTCCCTGGGCCGCCCCGCTGGCCGACCGCGCGAAGATCTCGCCGACCCGGGAACTGGCGGACTTCCTACGGCACTTGGCGAACCCGTCGGGGCCGCGTCCCTCACCGAAGTGGCGGCGCACGTGCGTCGGACTCGCCGACGCGGCGTCGGCGCGGGACCTCGTGGCCGACGTCCTGTGCGCGCTGGCCGAGGGCGATCCGCTGTGCAGCAGGGGAAGCGGCCCCCACGCCGGCTGGCTCCCCGGCGGATACCACTATCACTACCTCGTCCACCAGAACGACGGGGACCTGGCACGCGGCATCGTCTGGGCGGCCGCGCTGACCGCCGGCCCGGCGGCGGTGCCGTACCTGGACGCGCTCGCCCTGCGCACCGGCGGGCCCGGCAGAGACGTGACCGAGGACGTCAAGCTCGCGGGCGCCGCGATCAACGCGCTGGCCGAGGTCGACGATCCGGCCGCCCTGGAGGCACTGTGGCGGCTGCACTCCCGGATCCGGCACCGGGCCCTGCGCAAGCAGCTCGACACGGCCCTGGTGACGGCCGCCGCGCGGCAGGGCATCACCCCGGGGCAGCTCGTCGAGCGCAGCGTGCCCACCCACGGCCTGGCGCCGGACGGCTCACTGGAGCGGGAGCTGGGCGGACACCGGGCGCGGGTCGCGATCGAGGACGCGCTGACGGTAAGGCTCACCTTCACCGGTCCCGACGGGCGCACCTCCCGGACCGCCCCGGCCGCCGTGAAGGACGGATTCCCGGACCGGCTCGCGGAGTTGAAGGCTCTGGCCAAGTCGGCGCGGGGCACGTTGTCGGGTGAGCGGGCCCGCGTGGAAGCGCTGATGTCGGCGGGGCGCGAGTGGCCGTACGACGAATGGCTCCGTCACTACCGCGACCATCCGGTCACCGGTGTCCTCGTCCGCGGGCTGATCTGGGAGTTCCAGGGAGCGGACGGCGTGTGGCGCGCGGCTCTGCCTGCGGCCGAACCCTCCGGTGCGTCCCGGCGCGTCCGGTTGTGGCATCCGGTCCGGGCGTCGCCGGACGAGGTCGGCACATGGCGGGCGTGGATCCTCGCGGAGGGGCTGCGACAGCCGTTCAAACAGGCCTTCCGCGAGATATACCTGCTCACCGCGGCGGAGGAGGAGACCGGCGTGTACTCCAACCGGTTCGCCGCCCACATCGTCCACTACCGGCGCCTGTACGCGCTGTTCAAGGAGCGCGGCTGGCAGGCCAACTTCCTCGGCCGCTATGACGGCGGCTACGACGGGCTGGCGCGGGCGGAGTTCGGCGACGGCGAGTGGCGGGCCTGCTTCCATCACGAGCCCGCCGAGGGCGACGACCGGGACTACGCGCCCCAGTACGCCGCGACCGACCAGGTCCGCTTCGAGCGGCGGGACGGGCGGCGCTGGCGGGAGGTCCGGCTGGACGAGGTGCCCCCGCTGGTGTTCAGCGAGGCGATGCGGGACGTGGATCTCTTCGTCGGCGTGACGTCGATCGCCGCCGACCCCGACTGGACGGACCGGGGCGAGGACCGCCATGCCGCGTACTGGCGTACGGCCACCTTCGGCGAGCTGACGACGAGCGCGCAGATCCGCCGCGACGCCCTGGAGCGGATCCTGCCCCGTCTGAAGATCGCCGACCGGTGCATGCTCGACGGCCGCTTCCTGGTCGTCCGCGGCGAACTGCGCACGTACCGGATCCACCTGGGCTCGGCCAACATCCTCATGGAACCGGACGACAGCTACCTGTGCATCGTCCCGGCACACGGACGAGGCGACGGCAAGGTGTTCCTGCCGTTCGAGGACGACCGGCTCTCCCTCGTCCTCAGCAAGGCGTTCCTGCTCGCCGCCGACACGAAGATCACCGACGAGACCATCCTCATGCAGATCAAGCGAGGTGCCTGATGGCCACCGTGACGTTCCGGGACGAGACCGCGACGGGCAAGCCGGTCGCCGAGTGGGAGGTCGCCGGGCTGCCGGCACGGATGACCGTACGGGAGCTGATCAGACTCCGGGTCCAGGAGGAGGTCGCCCGGCACAACGCATGTCCCGGCGACCGGTTCAACGGCCTCGTGCGCCCCGACGGCGCCGAGACGGAGCTGAACGGCTACCGGCTGCGCGAGCCCCGCCGCATCGACTGGGCGCGCCAGGCCGAGATCGCCGAACGCGCCTTCCTGGCCAACGGGTTCTTCGTGCTGGCCGGCGATCGCCAGGTCGAGGATCTGGACGAGGTCGTGGATCTCGGCGTAGACCCCGACCTGGTCTTCGTCAAACTCGTCGCCCTCGTCGGCGGCTGAAGGGCCGCCTGGGCGCGGAAGCCGGCGGCATCTAGCGGCCGTCGTAGCCGGCCGTCGGCATGGACAGGCGGCGGTGCACACGGGCCTTCATCTGGGCGTCGTACGACGGCTCGGCCCGTCCGACGGTCTCCACGCGCACGCCCCGGCGCGCGCACTCGGCGGTGAACGCCTCGACCGAGGACAGAGCGCGCTGCAGCACGCGCAGGCTGGGCGCGACGAACACGTCCACTCCCGGCCGGACGCCGTCCCACAGCGCGCCGTGGTCGAAGCGCAGTCCGCCGACGAGGAGTTCCCGGGCGATGACGTATCCGCGTTCGGCGGCCCAGCGGGCGCACATGGCGTGCTGGCTGCGGGAGTCGACGAGGAAGGGGTCCGCCTCCAGTTCCTCCAGAGGGGTCAGGCTGGCGATCGCGATGACCCGCACCAGCGCGGGCGTGTCGGAGGTACCCCGCAGCTGTCCCATGGCGTCCCCCTCACCTCCGGGTTTCGCCGCAGACCCTACTCCTGCCCGTAGGCTTCGGGGAGTCGCGTGAAGGAGGCGAAAAGGGTGCCGGTGGAGATCACCTGGTGGGGTCACGCCACCTGCACGATCCAGGACGCGAACACACGGGTGCTCACCGATCCTCTGTTCGCCCGCCGGCTGGCACACCTGCGGCGGCGCCGGGGTGCCGTGCCGCCGGCCGAGGCCCGGCGCGCGGACGTGGTGCTGGTCTCGCATCTGCACGCCGACCATCTGCATCTGCCCTCGCTGGCGGGCCTCGCCCCGGGCACGCGCCTGCTCGTGCCACGGGGCGCACCACGGACGGTGCCCGGGCTGCGCCGGCTGCGGGTGACGGAGGTGGTGCCCGGGGACGTGGTGCGGATCGGTGAGCTGCTGGTGCGGGTGGTGCCGGCGCTGCACGACGGGCGGCGGCTGCCGGTGGGCCCGCACCGCTCGCCCGCGCTCGGCTATGTCGTGGAGGGCGAGGCCCGGACGTACTTCGCCGGGGACACCGGCCTGTTCGACGCGATGGCCGAGCGGGTGGGGCCGGTGGACGTGGCGCTGCTGCCGGTGGGCGGCTGGGGACCGTATCTCGGTGCGGGGCATCTGGACGCGCGCCGGGCAGCGCGGGCGCTGGCGCGGCTGGCACCGCGGGCGGCGGTGCCGGTGCACTACGGGACGTACTGGCCGATCGGGATGGACGCGGTGCGCCCGCACGAGTTCCATGCGCCGGGGGACGAGTTCGTGCGGCTGGCGGCCGAGGCGGCCCCGGGGGTCGCGGTGCACAGGCTGGGGCACGGCGAGAGCGTGCGGCTGGAGGTCGCACGGTGAGGTGTGCCTCGGTGGCGGTGCTGGCCGCCGCCGCTCCCGCGTCGACGGTGCCGCCGGAGTCGACGCAGCAGGCGATCGGCTATCCGTCGTTGTTCCTGCTGGTGCTGATCGGGGCGCTGGTGCCGGTGGTGCCGACCGGGGCGCTGGTGAGTTCGGCGGCGGTGGTGGCGTTCCATCAGACGGCGCCGTTCTCGCTGGCTCTGGTGTTCGTGACGGCGTCGCTGGCGGCGTTCCTGGGGGATGCTGCGCTGTACTGGCTGGGGCGGCGCGGCATGCGGTCGCGGAACGGGTCGCGGTGGCTGGAGGCGATACGGTCGCGGGCGCCGGACGCGCGGCTGGCTTCGGCGAGGGAGAAGTTGGCCGGGCATGGGGTTGCCGTGCTGGTGTTGTCCCGGCTTGTTCCCGCGGGGCGAATACCGGTGATGCTGGCCTGTCTGATGGCGGAGTGGCCGCTCAGGCGGTTCGCCCGGGGGAACCTGCCCGCGTGTCTGGCCTGGGCGGCCACGTATCAGGTCATCGGGGTCCTGGGTGGGTCGTTGTTCGAGGAGCCGTGGGAGGGGGTTGTGGTGGCGGTCGCGCTGACCGTGGTGATCAGCGCGGTGCCGGGTGTGGTGCGGCGGGTTCGCTAGCGCAGGGGCGCCTTACTCAAGCACCTTTGAAGCCCCGACCGGCAGATCCCACAGGTCTTCCCTCTCCAGTCCCGCCTTCTCCCAGGCCGTCCGCACCCTCGTGAGCGGTTCCAGGACCGGCTCTGCCGAGAGGATGAAGGTGCCCCAGTGCATCGGGGCCATCCGGCGCGCGCCCAGGTCCAAGGTGGCCTGTACGGCCTCCTCGGGGTCGCAGTGGACGTCGCTGAGCCACCAGCGGGGGTCGTAGGCGCCGATGGGCATGAGGGCGAGGTCGATGCCGGGGTAGCGGCGGCCGATGCGGGAGAACCAGTGGCCGTAGCCGGTGTCGCCGGCGAAGTAGAGGCGCCGGCCCTCGGCATCGGTGAGCACCCAGCCTCCCCAGAGGCTGTGACAGGTGTCGGTGAGAGTGCGCTTGGACCAGTGGTGGGCGGGGACGAAGTCGAAGCGGACGCCGGACAGTTCGGCGCCCTCCCACCAGTCCAGTTCGGTGACGCAGGTGAAGCGGCGCCGGCGGAACCAGCGGCCGAGGCCGGCCGGTGCGAACACCGGGGAGTCACGCGGGAGTTGGCGCAGGGTGGGGGCGTCCAGGTGGTCGTAGTGGTTGTGGCTGATGACGACGGCGTCGACGCGGGGCAGGGTGTCCCAGGGGACGCCGACGGGGGTGATACGGGCCGGGGTGCCGAGGATGCGGCGGGACCAGACGGGGTCGGTGAGCACGGTCAGACCGCCGATCCGCACGACCCAGCTGGCGTGTCCGGCCCAGGTGACGGCCAGGGTGCGGGTGTCGACGCGGGGCAGCGGGGCGGGAGCGCAGGGGAGCCGGTGGATGTCCGCGAGGCCTTCGGCGCCGGGGCGCACGGCGCCTTCGCGGGCGAAGCGGGCGAGGGCCTTGAGGCCGGGCAGCGGGGCGGTGAGCCGGTCGTGGAAGGTGCGTGGCCACACGCGGTGTTCGCCGAGGGGGCGGGGCTCGGCCAGCGGGGGGAAAGGGGGCGCCAGGGGGGTCGGGGTGCCGGCGGAGCGAGTCGGTGCGGTGGGTACGGTCGGGGCGGTCGTCGTGGCCGTCGTGGCCGATCCGGGCTCGTGCGTCTCGGGCTCATGCGTCTGCTGCGTCATCGAGGAGGCTCCCATCGCTGAGCGTCGTCGCGGAGATCGTCGAGGACCGACGTCAAGAAGATCAACGCGCGTTGCACATGTGGCAGTTCCAACGGCACGGGTGAGGTGAGGCATTCCGCGCGTTCCTCGTCGGTGCCGCCCAGCAGGGGGCCCGTGGCGAGTCGTACGCGCAGCGCCCCGAGGTCGTCGCCGAAACGGTGGCCGCCGGGCGCGGGCATGCCGAGCCGGGCGGTGAGGAGGTCCTCCAACTCCTGTGCGTCGCCGACGCCTCGTTCGGCGAGGGGTTCGCGCAGCGGGCCGAGGTCGGCGTACAGGTGACGGCCGGCCTGCGGGGGGCGGGCGAGCGCGCCGCCGGCGACGACCGCGGCGTGCGCGGCGGCGGCCACGCGCGCGTGCAGCCGTACGGCGGCCTCGCGGCGCTCGGTGACGGGCGCGGGTTCGTCGAGGGCGTAGCCGGCCGCGGCGGCGACCGGTGTGGCGATGCGGGCGCCGAGCCCGGTGAGGATGTCGAGCACGCGCGCGTGGAGCTCACGGCCGGATTCGGTGGCCGGGAAGCGGGCGACGGCGGCGGGCCAGCCGGCCGGCAGCAGGGATCCGGCGAGGTCGGTGACTACGGTGACCCGGTCGGGCTGCATCTCGGCGGGGCTGAGCAGCACGGTGTCGTGGGGGTGGTGCAGGGTGTCGCGCCAGGTCTCGTCGCTGACCAGGTGCAGTCCTTCGGCGGTGGCGGCCTCGACGGTCTCGTGCAGCAGTTCCGGCGGGGCGACGGTGGCGGTGGGGTCGTCGGCGACGGACAGCACGAGCAGCCGTGGGTCACCGCCCTCGGCGCGGACCCGGCGGACGGTCTCCAGCAGGGCGTAGGGGTCGGGGACGCCGCCGCTCTCGGCAGGAGTGGGCACGTGGTAGGCGGGCCTGCCGAGCACCCGGGCGTACGGCGCCCACCAGGCGGCGCAGGGGCGCGGGACGAGGACGTCGGCGCCGTCGCCGGCCAGTGCGGCGGTCAGGGCGAGCAGCAGCGCCGGGGCGCCGGGGCCGGCGGCGACCTGGTCGGGCAGGGTGGGCAGTCCGCGCCGGGTCCAGTAGCCGCAGGCCGCTTCGAGAAGGGCGGGGGCGCCGCCGACGGGCTGGGCGTCGGCACGGCTCGCCGCCGCGGCGAGCACGGCGGTGAGTTCGGGGAGCACGGGAAGGCCGTCGCCGGGCAGGGGCGGGCCGTAGCGGACGGGGCCGTGGCCCCCTGGGTCCGTCCGCCGCATGTCCACCTCCGCGCGGTCGTGGTGCCGTGTGCCGCCGGTCCGGGCCGTGGGCCGGACCGGGCGGACTGTGTCTTTCGTCGGGCTGCTGAGCCGGGGGGAGTGGGTGGGGGTGTGTGTCCGTGGCCTGTGGTGTCCGTTGGTGTGGGGCCGCCCGCCGGTGCCCTCGGGAGGGTGTGTACCCGCCGGGCGGCACTCCATGGGGGTGAGGGGCGTCGCCCCGATCACACGTCCGTGGACCGGCCTCCCGCCGCGCGCCGGGCGCCGTACAGCCGGTAGCCGGCTCCGCCGCAGGCCGCGGCGATGAGGGCGGCGCCGGTGGCGAGGGCCGGGACCGAGTCGGTGAAGCTGCCTCCCGTCCCGGCCTCGACTCCGTACTGCACGGTGGGCGGGTCACAGCCGTCGGTGCCGTGGGCCTGCCGGCCGCCGGGGTCGCCGCAGAGGCGACCGGCAAGGCAGGGCTCGTCATGGCCCTGCGCGCACCGGTGGCCGTCATCGGGGCACGCCTCCCCCGGCCTGCACCCCGAATCCGCACCACTCGGGCACGCCTCCCCCGGCCTGCACCCCGAACCCGGACCGCTTGGACACGCCTCCCCCGGCTTGCACCCCGAACCCGCACCACTCGGGCACGCCTCGCCCGGCTTGCACCCGGCACCGTCCTGGCAGGGCTCGCCGGGCCGGCAGGTGGCGGCGGGGCCGACGCGGGAGTCGCCGCACTGCTGTGGTGCGGCGCACGGGTCGGGGACGCTCATCGGAGCGGTGGCCAGGGGCGGGGACGGGGTGCCGGGGCCCACGTCGGCGGAGGCGGCGGGCCCGGCCAGGGCGAGCACGGCCCCGGCGGCGAAGGCGACGGACAGGGCACGGGCGGTGCGGCGCATGGGACGGGCTCCTCGGCGGACGCGGCGGATCGGTCGGCGGTGGCGATACACCGGACGCCGGTACGGCAGGCAGTGCGTCGAGCACCGGTACAGCGGTGCAGGATCGCTGCCCCTACGGCGTCACGGGTACGGGGCACGGGCGTGCCCCCGCTGCCATGACAGCCCGCGCGGCGCCGCGACGCGCGCGGCCGGACCCCATTCGCGGGACGGGCGCGCCCGGCCGGGTGACAAAACCGCCCGCCGGTTTCGGCACCGCCGGCCGCGGCGGCCACCCCGGCGGGTATGCGTCCGCACCACCAGGGAGGTTTTCCGTCCCCGGTGCAGGTGACTCGGCAGGTGCTGACCGGATCGTCCGCTTCGCACCCCACCGGGGAGGTCCCTCCATGAGCACCAAGGTCTCCGACCACATCCTCGAGCGCCTGCGCGCCTGGGGCGTGGAACAGGTCTTCGGTTATCCGGGCGACGGCATCAACGGGCTGCTCGCCGCATGGGGCCGGGCCGAGGACCGGCCGAGGTTCATCCAGTCCCGGCACGAGGAGATGTCCGCGTTCGAGGCGGTCGGATACGCGAAGTTCAGCGGCCGTATCGGGGTGTGCGCGGCGACGTCGGGACCGGGCGCCATCCATCTGCTCAACGGCCTGTACGACGCCAAGCTCGACCATGTGCCGGTACTGGCGGTCGTCGGCCAGACCGACCGCTCCGCGATGGGCGGCTCCTACCAGCAGGAAGTCGATCTGCACACGCTGTTCAAGGACGTCGCCTCGGACTTCCTGGAGACGGTGACGGTCCCCGAACAACTGCCGAACGTGCTGGACCGGGCCATGCGCACCGCCTACGCCCGGCGCTGCCCGACCGCTCTGATCATCCCTGGTGACGTGCAGGAACTGGACTACTCACCGCCGACGCACGAGTTCAAGATGGTGCCCTCCAGCATGGGCATGAGCGACTACACGGCGACCCCGACGGACGAGGCGCTGCGCCGGGCGGCGGACGTGCTGAACGCGGGCGACAAGGTGGCGATCCTGGTGGGCCAGGGCGCGGCCGGTGCGGTCGCGGAGGTGCAGGAGATCGCCGGGCTGCTCGGCGCGGGCGTGGCGAAGGCGCTGCTCGGCAAGGACGTCCTCAGCGACGAACTGCCGTACGTCACCGGGCCGATCGGGCTGCTGGGCAGCCGGCCGTCGTACGAGCTGATGCGGGACTGCGACACCCTGCTGACGATCGGGTCGTCGTTCCCGTACACGCAGTTCATGCCGGACTTCGGCAAGGCGCGGGGGGTGCAGATCGACATCGACCCGCACATGATCGGGATGCGCTTCCCCTACGAGGTGAATCTCGTCGGTGACGCTAGGGCGACGCTGCGCCGGCTGATCCCGCTGCTGAGCAGCGACCGGGGCGGGCGCGAGTGGTACGACACGGTGTGCGCGAACGTACAGCGCTGGCACGAGACGATGGAGCGGCGGGCCGGTCTGTCGGCCGATCCCATCAATCCCGAGTACGTGGCCCGGGCGCTGGATCCGCTGCTGCCGGAGAACGCGATCCTGACCTCCGACTCCGGCTCGGTGGCCAACTGGTACGCGCGGCACATCACGATGCGGCCGGGCATGCGCGGTTCGCTGTCCGGGACGCTGGCCACGATGGGACCGGGCGTGCCGTATGCGATCGGCGCGAAGTTCGCGCATCCGGACCGGCCGGTGTTCGCGCTGGTCGGCGATGGCGCGATGCAGATGAACGGCCTGACGGAGATGATCACGGCGGCGAAGTACCGGGACCGCTGGTCGGATCCGCGGCTGGTGGTGGGCGTGTGGAACAACCAGGACCTGAATCAGGTGACCTGGGAGATGCGCGCCATGGAGGGCGCCCCGTCGTTCCTGCCCTCGCAGGCGATCCCGGACGTGCAGTACGCGGCGTTCGCCCGCTCGCTGGGTCTGACCGGCGTCCGGGTGGAGAAGCCGGAGGACGTGGAGGCGGGCTGGCGGGCGGCTCTGCAGGCCGACGGGCCGTGCGTGATCGAGTTCCTCACCGATCCCGCCGTACCGCCGATCCCGCCGCACGCGACCTGGGAGCAGATGGAGGCGACAGCGGCGTCGATCCTGAAGGGGGACACCGACCGCAGGTCGGTGGTCAAGCAGGGCTTCAAGGCCAAGGTGCAGGAGTTCCTGCCCGGCAAGGACAAGGGCTAGGCCCGGCAAGGACAAGGGCTAGCCCCCTGTGGAGGTTGACATGCAGCGAGGCAGTGACCGGCTGAACGTCCACCGGGACGATGAGATGAAACACGAGCTGAAGGGTCTGCTGCGGTCCGGCCACCCGACACGGGTGGAGGAGTGGCACGACCCGGAGCCGGCCGCGGACGACGACCCTGAGGTGTGGAGCGGACCCGTGGGCGGCCTGGGCTCACCGGCGTCGCTGGAGCGGGTGCGGTCGGAGCTGGCCCGCACCCTGAGCCGTGGCTCGTTCCCGGCGACCGCCCGTGACCTGGCCCGGATGCTGCGCCGGCACAACGCACCGACCGCACTGGTCGACGCGGTGGCCGGGCTGCCCCACTCGGCACGCTACGAGAACGTGCAGCAGCTGGCCGAGGCGCTGGCGAGCGGCGCATGAGCCGGTGAGCCGGGGCCGGGCGACCGATGTCGCGAGGGATGCCGGCGAGAAGAACACGGAAGGAGAGTGAGGAGTCATGCGCATCGCGTTTCTCGCGGCGCCCCAGGGTGTGGAGCAGGTCGAGCTGACCGAGCCGTGGAAGGCGGCCTCCGACGCCGGGCACGAGCCGGTGCTGGTGTCCACGAAACCGGGGAAGATCCAGGCGTTCGACCATCTCGACAAGGGCGACACGTTCGACGTGGACGAGGTGGTGGGCGAGTCGTCGGCGGGGTCGTTCGGCGGTCTCGTGCTGCCCGGCGGGGTGGCCAATCCCGACTTTCTGCGGATGGACGACAAGGCCGTGGCGTTCGTGAAGGACTTCTTCGAGCAGGGCCGCCCGGTCGCCGCGATCTGCCACGCGCCGTGGACGCTGGTGGAGGCGGACGTCGTACGGGGCCGGGTGCTGACGTCCTGGCCGAGTCTGCGGACGGACATCCGCAACGCGGGCGGCACCTGGGTGGACGAGCAGGTGAAGATCTGCGACCACGGGTCCAACCAGTTGGTCACCAGCCGCAAGCCGGATGATCTGAAGGCGTTCTGCGACGCGTTCCTGCACGTGTTCGCCGGTGAGGCCGGCTGAGCTGCCGCTTCCCGTGAGGGGCCGGCCCGTGCGGGGCCGGTCCTTCCCTGTGCCCGCCCGGCCGCTCAGGTGCCGGAGGCCTCCGGAGTCGCCGCCTCGCCGCACCGCCGTTCCCGGGCGCCCTCACGGGTGCGGCCCGCGCTGATCAGACGGCGCGGGTTGCGGCGCAGATACTCGCCCTCCAGCTGCGCCATGCGCTCGTTGTGGGTCCGCAGCGCGTCGTTCGAGCCGTACAGGAGGGTGTCGTGGCGCGTGCGGTGGATCGTCTCCAGCTCCTTCATGAGCTGCTGGTCGTCCAGTCGGCTGGGGTCGACTCCGGTCATGTGGTGCCCCGCTCGTCGTGTCCGTGTCCTTGTGTCCCGGCCCGGGTACCCGCCCGGCAGGCACTGCCCCCGAGGAGTTTCCGGGAGGAATCCATGGAGCTCGCGTTCCTGAATCCACTGTACGAACATCCGGGGTCCTGGGCCTCCGCATACATCGACACCTCTTTGCACACGGAGGACCAGCAGCAACGGCGTCATCTGATCGCGGAAGCGGTCACCCGGGAACTGGCCCGGCTGGGGGCGGACGAGCCCACCTGCCGGGCGGTGCACGACGCCCTGGAGGCTCTGCGGCACGCGCCGGAGCCGTACGGCCGGGCCGTGTTCGCCCGGGACGGCGAGGTGGTCCTGGAGGTGCCGCTGACGCGGGGTCCCCAGGACGGCGAGGCCTACTGGGGTGCGCTGCCCCGGGTGACACCGCTGCTCGACCTCGCCGGTGAGGACCCGCTGTCGCTGGTGGCCTACATCGACCGGACCGGAGCCCGCATCGAACTGCGCAGCGCGCTGCTGCACGAGGAGGCCGGGCAGGTGACGGGCAGCCGGCAGTGGCCGATGCACCGGTCGAAGGCCTCCGACTGGTCCGAGCGGCACTTCCAGCTGAAGGTGGAGGACACCTGGGAACACAACGCGCGTGAAGTCGCCGAGGCGCTGGCCGCGTGCCAGGAGGAGACCGGCGCCGATCTGCTGATCCTGTGCGGGGACGACCGGGAGCGCAGGTCGGTGCACGAGCAGCTGCCGAAGGCACTGCAGGGCCGTGCGGTGGAGACGTCGCGCGGCAAGGACAGCGAGCTGCTGCCGCAGGAGGTGGAGGAGATACGCGCCGAGCACGTACGGCAGCGCATCCTGGCGGAGGTGGACCGGTTCCGTGCGGCGCGGGCGCCGGACGAGGAGCGGCGGTCGGCGGCCGTCGAGGGGGTGCCGCAGCTGATCGAGGCGGCGCGCGAGCACCGGCTCGCCGAGCTGCTGATCCGCCCGGACGCGCCCGACACCCAGCGCGAGGTGTGGATCGGCGAGGACCCGGACCAGCTGGCCGCCCGCCGCGACGAGCTGCGGACCGTCGGCCAGCAGCAGGCATGGCCGGCCCGGGCCGACGACGCGCTGGTGCGGGCGGCCGTGGTGACCGACGCACCAGTGGTGTCGCTGACCCCGGTACTCCAGGAGACCGGCGAGGAGGTCGCCCCGGGCGGCCTGGGCGCACTGCTGCGCTGGAAGTGACAAGACGACAGGGCCTAGCGGACGCGCTCCACGCGGCGCTCGTCCCACACCGGCGCCGGCGTCTCGCGGACGCGTCCGTCGGCGCCGAAGACCAGGTAGCGGTCGAAGGAGCGGGCGAACCAGCGGTCGTGGGTGACCGCGAGGACCGTGCCCTCGAAGGCCTCCAGGCCCTCCTGCAGGGCCTCGGCCGACTCCAGGTCGAGGTTGTCGGTCGGCTCGTCCAGCAGCAGCGCGGTCGCGCCCGCCAGCTCCAGCAGCAGGATCTGGAAGCGGGCCTGCTGGCCGCCGGAGAGCCGGTCGAAGGCCTGTTCGGCCTGCTGGGTCAGCTCGTAGCGGCGCAGCCGGGACATGGCGGCGCCACGGTCCTGGGAGTGCTCCTTCCACAGGATGTCGAGGAGGGTACGGCCGTCGAGCTCGGGGTGCGCATGGGTCTGTGCGAAGTGGCCGGGGACGACGCGTGCGCCGAGCTTCCACTCCCCGGTGTGCGCGACGTCCTCGCCGGCCAGCAGGCGCAGGAAGTGCGACTTGCCTGAGCCGTTGGAGCCGAGGACGGCGACCCGTTCGCCGTAGAACACCTCCAGGTCGAAGGGGCGCATGAGGCCGGTCAGTTCGAGTCCCTTGCAGGTGACGGCTCTCACCCCGGTACGACCGCCCTTCAGACGCATGGTGATGTCCTGCTCGCGCGGCGGCTCCGGGGGTGGGCCGGCCTCCTCGAACTTGCGCAGCCGGGTCTGGGCGGCTGCGTACCGGGAGGCCATCTCATGGCTGACGGCGGCTGCCTGGCGGAGGTTCAGGACCAGCTTCTTCAGCTGCGCGTGCTTCTCGTCCCAGCGGCGGCGCAGCTCCTCGAAGCGGGCGAAGCGTTCCCGGCGGGCCTCGTGGTAGGTGGCGAAGCCGCCGCCGTGCACCCAGGCGTCGGCGCCGGCCGGGCCCGGTTCCACGGAGACGATCTTCTCGGCGGCGCGGGCGAGGAGTTCACGGTCGTGGGAAACGAACAGGACCGTCTTGCGGGTCTCCTTGAGCTGCTCCTCCAGCCAGCGTTTGCCGGGCACGTCGAGGTAGTTGTCCGGCTCGTCCAGCAGCAGCACCTCGTCGGTGCCGCGCAGCAGCGCCTCCAGCACGAGGCGTTTCTGCTCGCCGCCGGAGAGGGTGCGCACCTGGCGCCACTGGGCGCGCTCGTAGGGCGTGCCGAGGGCCGCGGTGGTGCACATGTCCCAGAGGGTCTCGGCCTCATAGCCGCGCGCCTCGGCCCAGTCGGCGAGCGCCTGCGCGTAGGCCAGCTGGGCGGCCTCGTCGTCGACGGTCATGATGGCGTGCTCGGCCTCGTCGACCGCCCTGGCCGCCTCGCGGATGCGGGGCGGAGCGACGGACACGAGCAGGTCCCGTACGGTCGTCTCGTCCCGTACGGAGCCCACGAACTGGCGCATCACACCGAGGCCGCCGCTGACGGTGACGGTGCCGGCGTGCGGCTTCAGCTCGCCGGAGATCAGCCGGAGGAGCGTGGTCTTGCCGGCGCCGTTCGGGCCGACCAGGGCGACGGCGGCGCCTTCGCCGACGCGGAAGGACACGTCCCCGAGCAGGGTCCTCCCGTCGGGGAGGTGGTACTCGAGGTGCGCGGCTTCCAGATGTCCCATGGGGAGGCATTCTCCGGGCCGCCCTCGGCCACGGGCAACCGGTTATCGAACGGCGACGGCACTGCGCCGGTCCGGACCACCGGCCTCCTGACCTGCGGCCCCCTCCACATCGCGCTGGGGGCCCCCTTCGCATACGCCACTCGCCGGCGCTCGGCTCATCCCCGCACGGGGCGCTCCCCGGGATTCAGCCACCGGATCGGCCGCGCGCCGCCTACCCGGCCCCCTACCCCGCCGTATCCACCGGCTCCCCGGCCGGGCCCGCCTCTCCCGCCGGCTCCACCGTGGCGCCCTCCCAGGACAGGGCCTTCCAGCCGTCGGACGGGGAGCCCTCCAGGACGACCACGCCGGTGTTGCCCAGGGGGCGGGCGGCGGCGAAGGGGACGTCGACGTTGTCGGCGCGGGCGGAGGTCCACAGGCGGATCGCGGCGCCGTGGCTGACCATGGCGACCGTACCGGCACCGCTCGCGGCGGCCTCCGCCACCACGGCGTCGTACCGGGCCAGGGCCTCCTCGCCGCTCTCCCCGCCGGGGATGCGCGGCGCGGTGTCGCCGACCGCCCAGGCGAAGATCGTGCGCATGTACGCGCGGCCCTCGGCGGACTCGCCGGGCAGCAGCTCCAGGTCGCCCGCGGACACCTCGCGGATGCCGTCGCGGACGATCACCCGAAGGCCCCGGGCGGCGGCCAGCGGGGCCGCGGTGAGCCGGGTGCGCAGCAGTGTGGAGGCGTAGACGGCCTCGATGTCCTCGTCGGCGAGCGCCCGGGGCAGTGCGGCGGCCTGCGCCTCGCCGAGCGGGGTCAGTCCCGGTCCGGGCACGGCGGTGTCCAGCAGGTGGTCCACGTTGGACGGGGTCTCACCGTGACGGACGAGGAGCAGGCGCATACGGGAGAACTCCTTACGCGCCGGCCGATGCCCGGCGCGGACAGGCACAAGAAACGGGCACTTCAGGGTAACCGGACCCCATGAGCCCAGACCTGGACCTGACCGACCTGGACCCGACCGCCCGCTCGGCCGCCCGGCGCGCACTGTGCCGGCTGCTGGATCTGGACGGCCGGCTGTTCGAGGCGGCCGCCGCCTGGCACTGGCCCGGCGCCGAGCGGGTGCTGCCCCGCCTCAGCCACAGCGCGAACCACGGGGTGCTGTGGTTCACGACGGCCGCCGCGATGGCCGCGAGCCGCACCCCGAGGGCCCGCCGGGCGGCCGGGCGGGGCCTGGCCTCCCTCAGCGTGGCCTCACTGGCCATCAACACGATCGGCAAACGCTCGGTGCGCCGGACCCGCCCGGTACTGGACCCGGTGCCGCTGGTGCGGCAGCTCAAGCGGCAGCCGATCACCACGTCGTTCCCGTCCGGGCACTCCGCATCGGCGGCCGCGTTCGCGACCGGGGTCGCGCTGGAGTCCCCGGCGTGGGGCGTGGCGCTGGCGCCGGTGGCGTTCTCGGTGGCGGCCTCCCGGGTGTACACGGGCGTGCACTTCCCGAGCGATGTGCTGGCCGGGGCGGCCCTCGGCGCGGGCGCGGCCTTCCTGGTACGCCGGCTGGTGCCGACCCGCGCGCAGATGCGGCGGCGGTCCCGGCCGCGCGCGCAGGCGCCGGCGCTGCCGGAGGGCGACGGTCTGGTGGTGGTCGCCAACCGCGGCTCGGGGACGGCCGACCGGATCCGTGCGCTGCAGGGCGCGCTGCCGCAGGCGGAGATCGTCGAGTGCGCGCCGGAGGAGGTCGGCGACGAGCTGACGAAGGCTGCGGCCCGGGCCCGGGCGCTGGGGGTGTGCGGCGGTGACGGCACCGTGAACGCGGCCGCGAGGATCGCCCTCGAACACGGGCTGCCGCTCGCGGTGCTGCCGGGAGGCACCCTCAATCACTTCGCCCTCGACCTGGGCGTGGAGGACGAGCGCGATCTGGCCCGTGCGGTCCGGCACGGCGAGGCGGTGCGGGTGGACGCGGTCCGCTATGTCGCCGGCGAGCGCGAGGGCCTGTTCCTGAACACGCTGAGCCTGGGTGTCTACCCCGAGCTGGTGCGCGTGCGGGACCGCTGGGCGCCCCGGATCGGCGGGTGGCCGGCCGGGCTGCTGGGCGCGCTGCGGGTGTTGCGCGCGGACCGGCATCCGCTGGAGGTGGAGCTGGGCGGTGAACGGCGGCCGCTGTGGCTGCTGTTCGTCGGCAACGGCGTCTACCACCGCATGGGGCTCGCGCCGGGCCGCCGTACCGATCTCGCGGACGGGCTGCTGGACGTGCGGGTGGTGCACGGCAGCCGGCGGCCCGCCCTGCGGCTGCTGGCCGCTGCCGCCGCGGGCCCGCTCACCCGCTCTCCTGCCCATTCGGCGGTGCAGGTGAAGCGGCTCCGGCTGACCGGTGTCACGCCGGGCACTCCCATGGCGTACGACGGCGAGGTGAGAGCCGTGTCGGGCGAGGTGACCGTGGAGAAGCTGCCGGAGGCCCTGACGGTCTACTGCCCGCTGACCGCGGCTCCTTGACGGTCGGTCAGGCGAAGTACCTGAACGCCCTACGTCCAGTATATGAAACAACGGTCTCATTATTCGGCACGCGCGCGTACCGTGATGCGTACCAGCGGTGACGAGGGTGAAGGGGAACAGCCATGCCGAAAGCGCAGGAGACCGCCGTCTACACGCACGGGCACCACGAGTCGGTGCTGCGGTCGCACATCTGGCGGACCGCCGAGAACTCCGCGGCCTATCTGCTGGGTTCGCTGAAGCCCCACATGAAGATCCTGGACATCGGCTGCGGGCCGGGCACCATCACGGCCGACCTGGCGGAACGGGTCCCGGACGGCCAGGTCACCGGCGTCGACCACGCGCCGGGCATCCTGGAGCAGGCCAGGGCCACCGCCGCCGCGCGCGGCCTGGCCAACGTCGACTTCGCGGTCGCCGACGTGCACGCCCTGGACTACCCGGACGACACCTTCTGCGTGGTCCACGCCCACCAGGTGCTGCAGCACGTCGGCGACCCGGTACAGGCGCTGCGCGAGATGCGGCGGGTGACGAAGCCGGGCGGGTTCATCGCCGTACGCGACGCGGACTACGCGGCGATGACCTGGTACCCGGCGGTGCCCGGCCTGGAGGACTGGCTGGACCTGTACGAGCGGGTGGCCCGGGCCAACGGTGGCGAGCCCGACGCCGGGCGCCGGCTGACGGCGTGGGCGCTGGCCGCAGGGCTGACCGACATCACCGCCACGTCCAGCACCTGGACCTTCGCCACACCCGAGGAGCGGGCCTGGTGGAGCGGCTTGTGGGCGGACCGCACTCTGACCTCCGCCTACGCGGAACGGGCCACGCAGGGCGGTCACGCGACGCAGGACCAGCTGCGGGCCGTGTCCGAGGCGTGGCGGGAATGGGGACGGCGGGAGGACGGCTGGTTCGCGGTCCTGCACGGGGAGATTCTGTGCCGCAAAGAAGCCTGATCCGCGTATTTCGGGAAACCTGGAATGCAGGAGGTTCAATTATGGTCCCCATCCTGCTGGTACTGCTTCTGGCGCTCCTTCTTTTCGGCGTCGGATTCGCGGTGAAGATGCTCTGGTGGATTGCCCTGGCAGTGCTGGTCGTCTGGCTGCTGGGTTTCCTGGTGCGCAGCACGACCGCCGCCGGCGGCAGGGGCCGCTGGTACCGGTGGTGACGTGAGCCAGTCCCGGGGAGGCAGCGGTCCGAGCGGCCCGAGGTCCGGATTCAGGTCCTCGGGCCGCGGTCCGTAGCGCCCTCGCACCGTTGCACGACGGTCACGGTGCCGCCTCCCCGACGAACGAATAGCAGGCCCAGGGGCCGGTGAGTTCCACCCGGATTCCGGGTGCCTCGTCCTTCGTACGGTCCACCACTTCCACGAATTCCTCGCAATGTGTACGGGGCACCAGATAGGCCGCGTTGAGGAGGTTCCCGCCGGGCTCGGCGGAAAGCGCGGAATTCTGCGGGGCATGCAGCCGGGAATCCTCGGCGTACTCGGAAAGCCGCTCGTGCAGCGACCGGGCGAACGCCTCGGCCTGCTGCCATCGCTCCTCATGGGCATGGGTGCTCTCACGGCGCCGGCGCAGATAGTCCCGGCCGCTCGCGGGACCTTCGGCGGGGGCGGCTTCGGCGGGCGCGGGCGCCAGGTACAGCTTCACTCCCCACTCCACCCGGCCCTCCAGCCGGTCGAGGGTGCGCAGGAAGTCCTCCTCGCGGGCCTCGATCATGGTGCGGACCCCGCTGTCGTCCCGGAAGACGGTCGCGAGCCGGAGCGGCAGCGGGGTGGTGACCGTGGTGAGCGCGTCGATCACGCCCTGGTGCGCACGGGCGGTCGCGGCCAGCCAGTCCAGATCCTCCAGGTGCGCCTTCAGGGCCTCCTCGCAGAAGTCGGCCGCGGGGACCTGACTGACCACCGCGATCAGCTCGTGGTGGCGCAGCAGCGCCGGCGGGACACCCGCGACGCCCGTGAGCTGGGACTGCAGGGGTTTCTCGAAGGGGCGGCAGACGGCGTAGACGTAGCGCAGTCCGGTCATGGTGCCTCCTTCGGTGCGCCGGTGTGGCCGTACGGCCCGGGGAACCGGCCGGGCACCGTCGTCGACGGCTCCCGCGCCCGGCCGGAACAGACGGTTTTCTTCAGGTCCAGCCTGGCCCGCCGACCCCGGGCGCGCCACAGCTCGCCGGTCTGCTCCAGGGCATGGAAGGTCATGGCACCGTCCGTAGTCTCCCTGTCACCCGTCAGGAGCCGAGGTCCGCGAGCCGCTGCCGGGCCGGCCCCAGGGCGCGGCCCCGGCCCGGCAGTCCGGACCAGGGGTCGGTGCCGGCCTGGTCGACGGCGTCGGCGATCGTCCAGCGGCGGGCGTCGAGCCCGGGGTCGTCCAACTGCTCCCAGGCGAGGGGTACCGCGACGGGGGCGCCGGGGCGGGCGCGGACGGTGTAGGGGGCGACGGCGGTCTGCGCGTACGCGTTGCGCTGCACATCGAGGTAGAGACGGTCGCCGCGGTCCTCCTTGCGGGCGGCCGTGGTGAGCCGGTCCGGATGCCGGGAGGCCAGCAACTCGGCCACATCGCGGGCGAATTCACGGACCTCGTCGAAGTTCTGGCGGCCGTCGAGATGGACGACGAGATGGACTCCGCGCGAGCCGGTGGTCATCGGGGCGGTGGGCAGTTCCAGTTCGTCCAGCAGCTCCCGCAACCAGCCGGCCGCCTCGCGCACGGGGGCGAAGTCGTCGCCGGGTGGATCGAGGTCGAAGACGAGCTGGTCGGGGTGGTCGGGGCCGCCGGCCCGGTCGGTGCGGGAGAGCCAGCGGTGCAGGGTGAGGCAGGCCTGGTCGGCGAGGTAGAGGAGGGTGGCGGTGTCGTCGCAGACGGCATGCGTGACCGTGCCGCCCTCCTTGGGAACCTCGGCGCGGGTGATCCAGTCCGGGTAGTGCTCCGGGATGTTCTTCTGCATGAAGCGCTGCCCGTCCAGGCCGTCCGGATACCGCTCCAGCATCAGCGGACGCCCCCGCAGGTGCGGCAGCATGTACGGCGCGACGGACCGGTAGTAGTCGGCGAGATCGCCCTTGGTGTACTCCTCGGCGCCGGCGCCGCCCGGGAAGAGCACCTTCCCGGGCCGCTGGATCTCCACCGTGCGGCGGCCCGCCCGTACGGCCCGGGCGTCCGTGTCGTTCATCGCACGACCGCCTCCTCCACCAGCAGCTTGGCCGCCGCCGCGATGCCCACCGCGTCGATGCCGGCCGCGTTCAGCTGCTCGTCGGGCGCGGCCGAGCCGGGCATGGTGCGCACCGCCAGCCGGACCAGCCGGGGCACGGGCCGGCCGTCGGCGAACGCCTCCGCGACGGCGTCGCCGAGACCGCCCTCGGCGTGGTGGTCCTCCACGGTGAGCAGACAGCCGGTCTCCTCGGCGGCCCGGTGCAGCGTCTCGGCGTCGACGGGCTTGACGGAGTACAGGTCGATCACCCGTACCCGGATGCCGTCCGCGGCGAGCCGGTCGGCCGCGGCGAGCGCCTCGGGCACGGTGACCCCGGCCGCGACGACCGTCAGCCGGTCCTCCTCACTGGAGACGAGCGTCTTGCTGCCGCCCACCGGGAACTCCTCGTCGGGGCCGTAGATCACCGGTGTCTTGCCGCGCGAGGTGCGCAGATAGCGGATCCCGTCGAGGCCGGCCATGGCCGCGACCAGCCGGGCGGTCTGGTTGCCGTCGCACGGGTACAGCACGGTCGAGCCGTGCAGGGCGCGGAACATCGCCAGGTCCTCCAGGCCCATCTGGGAGGGCCCGTCCTGGCCGATCGCGACACCGGCGTGCGAGCCGACCAGGTTGATGCCGGAGCCGCTGATGGACGCCATCCGCACGAAATCGTGGGCGCGGGTGAGAAACGCGGCGAACGTCGAGGCGTACGGCAACCAGCCCCGCGCGGCCATGCCGACGGCCGCGGCGACCATCTGCTGCTCGGCGATGTAGCACTCGAAGAACCGGTCGGGGTGCGCCTTGGCGAACTCCTCGGTGCGGGTGGAGTCGCCGACCTCGCCGTCCAGGGCGACCACATCGCCCCGCGCGCTGCCGAGTGCGGCGAGGGCCGCACCGAAGGCGTCCCGGGTCGCGACCTCGTCGCCCTCGTCGTAGCGCGGCAGCTGGAGCGCCTCGGTCGTCAGGTCGCGCAGCGCGGCGGCGGCCGGCGGTTCGTGGACGCACACATGCAGCTCGCGCGGCCCGCCGAGTTCGGCGACGGCCTCCTCGGCGTCCGGCACCGGCTTTCCGTGATGGCCCTCCAGGTCCTCGACGGCGGCGACGCCCTTGCCCTTGAGGGTGCGGGCGAGGATCGCCACGGGCTGCCCGGCCGTGGACAGCGCCTCGCCGTAGGCCCGGTCGATCTTGTCGACGTCGTGGCCGTCGATCTCGACGGTGTGCCAGCCGAAGGCCTGGAAGCGGCGGGCGTAGGCGTCCAGGTCGTGGCCGTGCCGGGTCGGGCCGCGCTGGCCGAGCCGGTTGACGTCCACGATCGCGATCAGATTGTCCAGGTGCTCGTGCCCGGCGTGTTCGGCGGCCTCCCACACCGAGCCCTCCGCCAGCTCACTGTCGCCGCACAGCACCCACACCCGGTATCCGGTGCGCTCCAGCCGCTTGCCGGCGAGGGCGATGCCGACCCCGACCGGCAGTCCCTGGCCGAGGGATCCGGTGGCCGTCTCCACCCAGGGCAGCCGCCGGGGCGTCGGATGTCCTTCGAGCCGGCTGCCGAGCTTGCGGAAGGTGAGCAGCTCGCCGTCCTCGATGGCACCGGCCGCCTTGTACACGGCGTACAGCAGGGGCGAGGCGTGTCCCTTGGACAGCACGAAGCGGTCGTTGGCGGGGTGCTCGGGGCGTTCGAAGTCGTAGCGCAGATGGTTGGCGAGCAGCACGGCCATCAGATCGGCGGCGGACATCGAGGACGTGGGGTGCCCGGATCCCGCGGCGGCGGACGCCCGCACGCTGTCCACGCGCAACTGCTGTCCCAGTTCGGCGAGTTCGGCGGTGTTCATGAGTCTCCTTGCAGTGAGTCGAGGGGTACGGCCCGCGGGGGGTCACTCGCCGGCGGGGTCCGGGGGGTCGGCGCGCTTGACCGGGCCGGGAGCCGGGTGATCCGGGGCGTCGGCCCGCCTGACCGGGCCGGATGCCGGGTGATCCGGGGCGTCGGCCCGCCTGACCGGGCCGGGAGCCGGGTGATCCGGGGCATCGGCCCGCCTGACCGGGCCGGATGCCGGGTGATCCGGGGCATCGGCCCGCCTGACCGGGCCGGGAGCCGGGTGGTCCCCGCGCGCGGCGGCCGGCGATCCGCCGCCGGGTTCCCCTGCTCCGGCCCGTTCCGCTGCTCCGGCTCGCTCCGGTCCGTCCCCCTGTTCAGATCCGTCCGGCCGTTTCGGTTCACCCGCCCGCTCCGGCCCGCCCGGTACGCGGGCCAGCTCCGGAGAGGCCGTGTCCAGGGGGACCGACCAGGACCGCACGAGGCCCAACTGGACGCCCTGGCGTGGCAGGACGGCGTCCAGCAGCCAGTCGGCGGCCACCCGCACCCGGTTGCCGGGCAGCGCCGCCAGGTGGTACCCGCGGGTGACCACACCGGCCGCCGGGCCGGACAGCGGGATGCCGAACGGGTTGGCGGCGGCCCGGGTCCCGCCGAGGTCGACGGCGAAACCCAGGTCGCGGTGGCGGTAGGGCCGCCGGCGCCGGCCGAGGCCGAGCGAGGCGGCCACGTTCTCCCCGGCCACCCGGCCCTGCCGCCACGCGTGCTGGGCCGTCATCGGCGTGAACTTCCCCGGGTGCTCCAGGTCCGGTACGGCGGCCGCGTCCCCGCAGCCGAACACCTCCGGCCGGCCCGGCACCTGCAGATACGGGTCGACGATCAGCCGGCCCTTCTCCAGCGGCTGCCCGACCGCCTCCACCAGCGGATCGGGCCGTACCCCGACACACCACACCAGCGTCCGGGACGCGACGAACTCGCCGTCGGTGAGCAGCACCCCGTCATGGGTGGCCTCCTTCACCGACGTGCCCATGCGCACGTCGACACCGCGCGCCCGCAGCACCCGGTCGGCCGTGCGGGACAGCCGCTCGTCCATCTCCGGCAGCACGCGCGGCGCCACGTCCAGCAGGATCCAGCGCGGCCGGGATCCGGCGGGCAGCGGATGCCGGCGGACCAGCTGATCGGTGAGCAACTGCATCTGCGCGGCCACCTCGGTGCCGGTGTAGCCGGCGCCGACCACGACGAAGGTGCAGCGGGCCGCGCAGACCTTCGGGTCGTCCTCCGTGCCGGCCAGCTCCACCTGCCGGGTCACGTGGTCGCGCAGGTACAGCGCCTCGGGCAGCCCGCGGAAACCGTGCGCGTGCTCGGCGACCCCGGGGATGGGCAGCAGCTTGTTGACGCTGCCGACACACAGCACCAGCCGGTCGTAGGTGAGGGTGCCGATGCCGCCCTCGGCGTCGGAGTAGTGGACCGTACGGCCGTCGAGGTCGACATGGTCCGCCTCGCCGAGCACCATCCGCACCCCGTGCAGGGTGCCCGGCAGCGACACGGTGACCCTGCGGGCCTCCAGGATGCCGGCGGCGACCTGGGGCAGCAGCGGTAGATACAGGAAGTAGTCGGTCGGGTTCAGCAAGGTGACGTCGGCCCGGTTCCGGGTCAGCCGGGCCACTGTGCGGGCAGCCCGGTACCCGGCGAAACCGGCGCCGACGATCACGACATGAGGTCGGCTCACGGTGCGCCTCCGGCGGTGTGGCTCGTCCGAGGTTTTCCGCGTAACCGGCGCCGGGGCACCCAAACGCCGGGCGGGTCACCCGTACGCCGGTCGGAGCACCCGAACGCCGCGCCACGCCCACGGCGTTTCGCGCGCCAGGCGCCGGTTACCCGGCCCCGGACCGAATCACACTGCGTCAACGCCGCCCGCGCGGAGGTTTTCCCATGCCCGAGTACGGCTATTTCCTGGCCAGCGAGGAGCACAGCCCCGCCGACCTCGTCGAACAGGCCCGGATGGCCGAGCAGGCCGGCTTCCGGGCGCTGTGGATCTCCGACCACTTCCACCCGTGGAACGACGCGCAGGGGGAGAGTTCGTTCGTGTGGTCGGTGATCGGCGCACTGTCGGAGGCGGTGTCGCTGCCCATCGAGACGGCGGTGACCTGCCCGACCGTGCGGATGCACCCGGCGGTGACGGCCCAGGCCGCGGCGACCAGCGCGGTGCTGACCGAGGGCCGTTTCCGGCTGGGCCTCGGCACCGGTGAGGCGCTCAACGAGCACATCCTCGGCGACCGCTGGCCGCCGGTGCATGTCCGCCTGGAGATGCTGGAGGAGGCCGTCCAGGTGATGCGCCGGCTGTTCACCGGCGAGGAGGTCAACCACCAGGGCACGCACTACACCGTGGAGAACGCCCGCCTCTACACCGTCCCCGAGAAACCCGTCCCGATCGACATCTCCGGCTTCGGGCCGAAGGCGACGTCGCTCGCCGCCCGGGTGGGCGACGGGTACATCACGATGATGCCGGAGGAGGAGATGGTCACGCAGTTCCGCAAGGGCGGGGGCGGAACGAAGCCGGTGAGCGGCGGTACGAAGGTCTGCTACGGCGCCGATCGCGAGGAGTGCGTCCGTACGGTGCACCGGCTCTGGTACAACGAGCTGCTGCCCGGGGAGATGGGGCAGGTGCTGCCGTCGCCGCGGCACTTCGAGCAGCTGCGGGAGCTGGTCACCGAGGACATGGTGCGGGCGAAGGTCGTGTGCGGGGACGATGTCGACCAGCATGTGTCCACGCTGACGGCGTTCGCCGACGCCGGGTTCGACCGGGTGTACGTGAACCAGATCGGGGCCGATCAGAGGGGGTTCTTCGACTTCTACCGGACCAAGGTGCTGCCGCGGCTCGGCGGGTGAGGTCAGGGTCGGTCGGGTGCGGTGCCGGGTGGCGGCTCCTTCGGTATCGGGGGGTACGGCACGCCCAGGCCGCTCGGTGGGCCCGCCGGCGGGGTGCCGCCGACGACGTGGGACGGGGGCGCGGGGTGCCTCTGCCTCGGGTGGGCGGCGCTGCGCAGTGCGTAGGCCACCACGCCCATGATCGCCGCCGTGATCAGGGCGGCGCCCCAGCCGGGCAGGCCGGTGGCCAGAGCCAGGCCCACCGCGAGGGCCAGCGCGGCGCCCGCGTACAGGGCGGCGGCGCCGGATGCGGCGTAGAGCACGGCGGTGCGGCGCCGCTTGCGGGTCTGCTCGCGCAGCTCGTCGCGTACCGTCTCGCGTGCCACCTGTGCCAGCTCGTCCACCAGCTGTTTGTCCAGATGTTCCAGGTGATCCAACGGTTCCATGCACTCCGGGTACCCGTCCGACACGGCGGGTAACGCGGGCGCGCTGCACGCCCCGGTCCGCCCCAACTAGGCTCGGGCGCATGGAGATTCTGGGCGCCTCGCTGCGCATCTGCGTCGACGACCTCGAGACCGCGATCCCCTTCTACGAGCGGCTGGCCGGCGGCAGAGCCCTGCGCTTCGAGCGCGGCGGGGTCCAGGTCGCCGCGATCGGCTCCTTTCTGCTGATGAGCGGCCCGCAGGCGGAGCTGGAGATCCTGCGCAAAGTGGCGGCGACCATCGCCGTCGAGGACGTGGACGAGGCGCACCGGCTGCTGACCGACCTCGGCGCCCGGATCATCGCGGGTCCGGTGCCGACCCCGGTGGGCCGGAACCTGCTCGCGATGCATCCGGACGGGTCGGTGTTCGAGTACGTCGACCAGCGAGGCTGAGCCGGTCAGACCGCGTCGGGCCGCATCCGGAAGTCGTAGCGGGCGGGGAGGGGCTCGTCGGTGAGCCGGGCCCAGAGGCGGCCCAGCGCCTCCTCTCCCTCCCGCAGGTCGGCGACCTCGAACCCCGCGTCGAAGACGGCCCGCGCCTCGGCGGTCCGTCCCTCGGCGAGCAGCAGCTCGGCCTCCAGCAGCCGGAACCGGCCGCGCGCGCGGACGGCGGGCAGCAGCCGGTCCCAGACCGCCCGGGCGTCCGCCGTCCGCCGCACCGTCAGCAGTGCCCGCAGCGTCTCCCGGCCGAGCGCGGCCACGGCGGCGGTCCAGGTCTCGCCGTCGTCGCGCCGCTCGCGGCACAGGTCGTCGAAGGCGTCCGCGTACCGTTCGGCGGCCCGCTCGTGATGGCCGGACTCCTGGTCGGCGACGGCGAGGCAGCGCAGCAACGGCCAGAGCGACGGGGCGAGTTCGAGGCCGCGTTCCCAGCTGCGGACGGCCTGGGCGCGGTCGCCGGCGTGCCACTGGGCGACACCGAGGTGGTACTCGGTGTGCGGGGTGGCGGGCGCGGTCTCCAGCATGTCCCGCCAGTGCGGGGCGACGAGGGTCTCGCCGGGCGGCCGTACCCGGCGCGGCTCGGGCAGGGAGCCGGTGCGCAGCAGTTCCCGCCAGGGCGCCTGCTCCGCGCCGAGGGTGGACTCGGGGAACGGGGTGCCGGGCAGTTTCCAGTCGGCGCGCAGCACTTCGAGCGCGCCCCAGCCGGATCCGGTGGCCAGGGTCTCGCCGGGGTCGGTGTCGGCGCAGGGCCGCCAGGCCGCGTACGCCTCCTCGACGCGGGCGCGGGGCAGGGCGGACTCCAGCCGCTCCTCGGCGCCCTGCACGGCCCGGGTCCACTCCCCCTCGGGCGGTGCGTCGAGCGGGCCGTACGCCTCCAGCCAGGACACCTCGCTCTCGGCCTCCAGCCGGACGTGTTCCAGCTGGGTGCGGGCGAGTCCGGCCTGGATCTCGCAGTAGCCGCCGGTGCCGGGTTCGGTCAGCCACTCCTGCCAGCGCCGGCCACCGGGCAGGTGGCCCCACACGAAGAGCTTGCGGCCGCGCAGGGCGTCGGTGGAGGTCTGCACCAGGCCGTGCCCGTCGGCGTCCAGCGCGGCGATCCAGCGGCGGCGGCCGTCCGGCACCTCGTAGAAGTAGTCGGCGGCGTAGGGTCTGTTGAGGGGGTGGGTGCGGTCGATGCCGTCGTACGACGGGACGGGGACGCGGTGCAGGCGGCGCTCGTAGCCGAACTGCCAGGCCTCCTCGGCGGGGGCGAGGACCCGGCACTCCTCCGGCACCGCGATGTTGGACCACCAGTAGGTCGGTACGGGCCGCTCGTGCGGGTTGCGGACGCGGACGCCGACGTAGAGGAAGTCGGAGCCGTCGGGCAGCCACAGGTCGACCTGGAAGGGCAGGTCGCGCAGCCGTTCCCACTCCCACAGGCGCAGCATCTCGCCACCGTCCGGGGCGGGGACGCGGGCGGCGTGCAGGGGGGCGCAGGAGAGGGTGGTGTGGCCGGTGGCGCCGATGTTCCACTCGATGCCGCCGGAGTACCAGGCGCCGTTGAGGGCGAAGTTGGCCGGCTGGAACACCGGGTTGCGGTAGAGGAGTTCGCGTCCGGTGGGCAGGTGGAGCAGGGAGGCGATGCGGCCGCCGAGGCCGGGCAGGACGGTGGCGCGCAGCCGGTCGCTCTCGATCACCAGGGCGTCGAGGGCGCGGGGCTCGCGGGTTCTGTCGTAGCCGTCGCGGATGCGGACCGGGAGCAGGCTGCGCAGCGGCTCGTACCCGAGCTGGCGGGCCATGTCACGGGGCATGCCGTCCCGGTGGCGGTCGTCGATGCGGTGGACCTCGTCGAGCGGGCGCAGCGGGGGCAGGGGGTTGTCGGGGCCCAACTGCGCGGCGGGCAGCGTCAGTACCTCACGTCGGATCCTCGTCACGATCACCATGGAACCCGGCACGCATCGAGTCGGCCAGGGGATGTGCCGGTCAGGATTGCGCAAAGGGTGTGTTCAGGCGGTGGGGTCGCGCATCTCGGCGGTGAGGGCCCAGCGTTCGTGGTCGCGCCAGGCGCCGTCGATGTAGAGCATGGCCGGGGAGAACCCCTCCAGCCGGAAGCCGGCGCCGCGGGCCAGCGCGATGGACGCGGTGTTCTCGGGCTGCACGTTGATCTCCAGCCGGTGCAGCCCGAGCGGGCCGAAGGCGTACCCGATGACCAGGTCGAGGCCCTCGCGCATCAGGCCGCGCCCGGCGGCGTGCGCGAAGGCCCCGTAGCCGAGGGCACCGCACTGGAAGCCGCCGCGCACGATGTTGTTGATGTTGATGTACCCGGCGATGTCCCCGCTGTCCTTCTCGCACACCAGGAAGCCGGCCTTCGTCGGGTCCTCGATCAGCGGGCGCGCGTAGGCGGCGTAGGCCTCGTCGTTGTCCGGCGGGAACAGCCAGGGCCGGTGCAGGTCCTTGCTCTCCCGGGTCCGCGCGGTGAACTCGGGTCCGTCTTCGAGGGTGAAGTGACGGATGGCGACGCGTGGGCCCTCGGCGAGGTAGTGGGGTGCGGTGTGCGGCATCCGGCCAGGTTACGGCGTCCCCGCCCGCGCCGTCACCGGAAGTCCACCCGCGCCGGCTCCAGGGACGCACCGGCGCCACGTCCGGCAATTGGCCGGCGCCACCTTCAGCGATTCGCCGGCGCCGGCACATAGCATTCGCCGGTCCCACTCCTGGCATCCGCCCGGCCCGGCTCCAGCCGATCCGCCTGGGCCGCCTACTCGAGCCCGCCCGGACCGTCACCCGGAATCCGCCCTACCCGCCTCCCCCGAAACCACCCCCACCCACCCCCACAAACCACCCCGACCCGCCACCCCCGAAACCACCCCCACCCACCCCCACAAACCACCCCGACCCGCCACCCCCGAAACCACCCCGACGGGCACCCAGAAACCACCCAGCCCGCCACCTCCAAGCCGCTCCCACCGGCCCCCCGGGCCGGGCTCCCTCCTGGATCCGCCCAGCCGGGGTGAGTCCCCACGGTCGGCAGCCGCAGCACCCCGGTGTCCTCGGGGGCGCTGACCACGGTCAGCGGCTTGATCCCGCGGTTGCCGAAGAGATTCGGTTGGTGCGCTCAGCGCAGCGCGGGCTCGTCCAGGGTCAAGGTGCCCGCATCCGCGTCGAGTTCGGCCGCCACCCCGAACGGGACGGTCAGCGCGCCCGCGCAGTGCCCGAACCCGAACTCCTCCACCACCGGTACGCCGAGCGCGCCGAGCCGGTCGGCCAGCAGCGGCCGTACCTCGGCGTAGTCCGGGCAGCGCTCCCAGGAGCCGAGCAGCACCCCGTGCACCCCGTCCAGCCAGCCCGCGCGCAGGAGTTGGGTGAGGTACCGGTCCAGCCGGTAGGTCGCCTCGCCCACGTCCTCCAGGCACAGCAGCCCGCCGGCCGCCGAGGCACGCGCGTGCGGGGTGCCGAGCTCCGCGGCGAGCAGGCTCAGACAGCCGCCGAGGGTGACCCCGCGGGCCCGGCCGGGCGCCAGGGCCCGGCCGCCGGAGGCGATGGTGCGGACCGTCTCCGGGGCGAACAGCGTGGCCCGCAGATGCTCCTGTGCCCGGGCGTTCTTGATGAAGTCGATGCCGGCCGCCACCGGCCCGTGCAGCGTGGCGAGCCCGAGGCGGGTGGCGAAGGCCTCGTGCAGGACGGTGATGTCGCTGAAGCCGACGAGGACCTTCGGCCCGGCCGCCCGCATGGCGTCCCAGTCCAGCAGGTCGATCATGCGCTGGGCGCCGTACCCGCCGCGGGCGCACAGCACCGCGGCGACGGACGGGTCGCACCAGGCGTTCTGGAGATCGGCCGCGCGGTCGGCGTCCCGGCCGGCCAGATAGCCGAACTCCCCGTGCCGGTCGAGCACATGGGGTGCCACGACCGGATCCAGGTCCCAGCCGCGCAGCACGTCGAGCCCCGCCTGGAGCCGTTCCTCGGGCACCGGCCCGCTGGGGGCGACGACGGCCACCCGGGCGCCCGGGGCCAGCCGCTCCGGGCGCGTCAGTTCCTTCACGTGTGCAGCTCCAGTCTCGGCACATCGGGCACGTCCAGCTTGAACACCTGGGCGTACAGGGAGAGTTCGGCCTCCAGGGCGCGCACCATGGTCTCCGCCCGCCGGAATCCGTGCCCTTCTCCCGCGAAGGTGAGGTAGGCGTGCGGCACGTCCCGGCCGGCGATCCGGGCGAGGAAGCGTTCGCACTGGGCGGGCGGGCAGATCACGTCGTCCAGGCCCTGGAGGAGCAGGAACGGTGCGGTGAGCCGGTCGGCGTGGGTGCTCGGCGAGCGCTCGGCGTACCGGGCGGGCACCTCGGCGAGCGGGCCGATCAGCGACTCCAGGTAGCGGGACTCGAAGTCGTGGGTCTCCCCCGGTCCCCAGGTGGCCAGGTCCAGGACGGGGTAGAGGATGGTGCCGCAGGCGTAGACGTCGGTGGTGGTCAGGGAGGCGGCGGCGGTCCAGCCGCCCGCGCTGCCGCCCCGGATCGCGAGCCGGGCTGGATCGGCGGTGCCCTCGTCGGCGAGGGCGCGGGCGACGGCCGCGCAGTCCTCGACGTCGACCACGCCCCACTGCTCGCGCAGCCGCTCGCGGTAGGCCCGGCCGTAGCCGGTGGAGCCGCCGTAGTTCACCTCGGCGACGCCGATGCCGCGCGAGGTGAAGTAGGCGATCTCCAGGTCCAGCACGAGCGGCACCCGGCTGGTCGGGCCGCCGTGCGCCCAGATGACGTAGGGCGGCAACTCGCCGTCGGGAGCGGTGTGTCCGGGGTGGTGGGGCGGGTAGATGTGGGCGTGCACCTCGCGGCCGTCCGGGCCGGTGAAGACGCGGATCTGCGGCTCCGGGCAGTACGCGGGGTCGACGGCGTCGCGGTGCCGGGCGCCGATCGCGCGGGCCCGGCCGGTGCCGGTGTCCAGCTCGACCACCTCGAAGGCGGTGCGCGGGCTGGCGCCGACCGCGAGCACCCGCGGGCCGTGGGTGGCGAGATGGGCCGGGAACTCGGTCCACGGCCCGGCGGCGTCGACGATCTCACCGGATTCCGGATCCAGGATGCCGAGTACGGTCGGCCCCTTGCCGTGCACGACCGCGATCAGCCCGTTGTCGAGCGGCGCGAACCAGCGCAGGCCGAGCTGCCACAGGGGCCCGCCGAACTCCTCGTCGCGCGGGCACAGCGGGGTGCCGTCGCGGTAGAGGTTCCACCAGCCGCTGCGGTCACTGCTGTAGAGCAGCCTGCCGTCCGCCGCCCACTCCACCTGCGCGACGGCCTCGTCCGGTCCGCCGGCGACGGTACGCGCGTCCCGCAGCGTGCCGTCGTCGGCGACGTCGGCCACGAGCAGCTCGGTGCCGTCCCACGGCATGCGCGGATGGTCCCAGGCGAGCCAGGCGGCGCGGCGGCCGTCGGGGGCGAGGCACGCCCCGGTGACGAACCGGTGCCGGCCGTCGCCGAGTTCCCGGACGGCGCTCCGGTCCTCGGCGGCCGAGCCGTCCAGCGGTACGGCGGCGAGGACGCGCCGCACGTCACCGGGGCCGTCCCCGGTGAACTCCTCGAGCACGCACCACACTTCGCCGCGCTCCAGGTCCACGCGCGGTTCGGCCCACCGCAGCCCGCCGCCCACGGGCGACACCGGGGTCAGCGGGCGCGGCTCGCCGCCGGGTTCGTACCGGTAGAGCCGCTGGTCGGTGAAGTGCACGAAGACGGCGAGGGGTTGCCCGTCGTGCACCACCCCGGCCCAGGGCCGGCCGCCGTACTCGATGACCCGGCTGCGCACGTTCCACGGCGCGGGCAGCACCGACTCCTCGGTGCCGTCGGGGCGGCGTCGTACCAGGGCCCGGCGGCCGCCCTCGGTCGGGCGGGGTTCGGTCCACCAGGTCTCGTCCCCGACGAAGCCCGGCCACTCCGGGCGGCCGTCGTGCGCGGCGGCCAGGGCCGCGTCGACGGGCGACGGCCAGGATCCGTACGGCGTCTTCAGCATCTCGTCCCCCATCGCCTAGGCCGTCCGCAGGAAACGGTCGAGTACCCGGACGCCGAAGTGCAGCGCCTCGACCGGCACGCGCTCGTCCACGCCGTGGAACAGCGCCTGGTAGTCGAGGCCCTCGGGCAACTTCAACGGGGCGAAACCATATCCGGTGATGCCGAGCCGGGAGAACTGCTTGGCGTCCGTGCCGCCGGACATGCAGTACGGCACCACGTGCCCTTCGGGCGCGAACTCCTCGACGGCGGCCCGCATCCTCGCGAACGTCGACGAGTCCACCGGAGCCTGAAGGGCCACCTCCCGGTGCGCGAACTCCCAGCTCACGTCGGGTCCGGTCAGGTGGTCGAGGGTGGCGGCGAACTCCTCCTCGCCGCCCGGCAGATAGCGTCCGTCCACGTAGGCGACGGCCTCGCCGGGGATCACGTTGAGCTTGTAACCGGCGCTCAGCATGGTCGGGTTGGCGCTGTTGCGCAGGGTCGACTCGACCAGCTTGGCCGCCGGGCCGAGCTTCTCCAGCAGCAGGTCCACGTCCGTGAAGTCGGGCTCGACGCCGTACAGGGCGGCGAGTTCGGTGAGCGCGGCCCGTACGGTCGGGGTGAGTCTCAGGCGCCACTCGTGTTCGCCGATGCGGGTGACGGCGGCGGCCAGCCTTGTCACCGCGTTCTCCTTGTTCACCTTGGAGCCGTGCCCGGCCCGGCCGCGCGCGGTGAGCTTGAGCCAGCCGGTGCCCCGCTCCCCCGCCGCGATCGGGTAGAGCTGCCGGCCGGCGCCGTCGTGGAAGGTGAACGCGCCGGACTCGCTGATGCCCTCGGTGCAGCCCTCGAACAGCTCGGGATGCCGGTCGGCGAGGAACCCGGAGCCGTCCTCGGCGCTGGCCTCCTCGTCGGCGGTGAACGCGACGACGATGTCCCGGCGCGGCCGTACGCCCTGCCGGGGCCAGGAGCGGACGACCGCGAGGATCATCGCGTCCATGTTCTTCATGTCGACGGCGCCCCGCCCCCACACCACGCCGTCGCGGATCTCGCCGGAGAAGGGGTCGACGCTCCAGTCGGCGGGCTCCGCGGGTACGACGTCGAGGTGACCGTGGACCAGCAGGGCGTCGGCGGAGGGGTCGGTGCCCTCGATCCGGGCGACGACGTTGGTGCGGCCCGGCGTCCGCTCCAGCAGCAGGGGTTCGAGTCCGGCGCCGGCCAGCCGCTCCGCCGCGTACTCCGCGGCGGGCCGTTCCCGGCAGTCCCCGCCGCCCCGGTTGGTGGTGTCGATGCGGATCAGCTCCGAGGTGAACTCCACGACCTCGGCCAGGGCCGGTTCGTCGGCCCGCTGGTCAGCCATACTGCTCCTCCACGGCAGCGGAGACGATCGTCGTGACCGCCTTGAACGTCCGGATTGCCTCGTACATCGTGGCGCAGGTGTACGCCACCTTCCGCTCCCCGATCCGCGCGACCCCGGGGACGACGGTCGCGGCCATCGCCAGGTGCTCGGCGTCGAACTTGACGGCGACCGTGAACGGCCCCGCGTCGACGGGCTCGTACCGCACCGCGAGCCGGGCGGCCTCCCTGGCGGCGGCGCGGATGTCGGCGGCCGTACGCGCGGGCGTCCGGCACACCGCCGCATACCGGGACACATGGTCTTTCACCGCGACCTTCAGCGCCTCCGGCGCGTACCCGAGCGCGTCCTCGCAGGCCACGTCGTCCCCGGTGACCAGGACGACGGGGACGCCGTACTCGGCGACGACATGCGCGTTGAGCAGGCCCTCACTGGCGCGGACGTCGTTCAGCCACACACCGGTGATCTGGTTGGCGAGGTAGGTGTGGGCGAGGACGCCCTCCATGCCGGCGCCCGCGTGGTAGCCGACGAACGCGATGCCGTCCACGTCTCCGTGCTGCACCCCCTCCACCATCGACAGCGCCTTGTGCCGCCCGGTGAGCATCTCGACCCGCTCGTCGAGCCGCTCCAGCAGCAGGTTGCGCATGCTCCAGTGGGCCTCGTTGACGAGCACCTGGTCGGCACCACCGTCGAAGAAGCCCTCCACGGCGGCGTTCACGTCCGAGGTGAACATGGACCGGCACCGCTCCCACTGCGGCGTCCCCGGCAGCACGTCGGCCGGCCAGGTGACGCCCGTGGCCCCCTCCATGTCGGCACTGATGAGGATCTTCATGGTGCTTCACGTTACGCGCCGACGGGGGAACTTCCTATGAGGCGGAAAGAAGGTGGAGCCCACGCACGGCCGCACTGGGTGCCCTGGGTGGGTGGCAGCACATCGTAGGACCGGGCGCTGAACGCCCAGCACGGGCGGAGACTGGCAGATGCTCCCACCCGCCTGCCGAACACCCAGGTCAGGGAGGTATTCGACGGGGCATCAGGTGGCGCAACACTCCGGCAACAATGCTATTCCGATCGGATAGGTATGGTTTCGAGCCATGCCGCCCACCGACCGCATCCGAGATCACGCCGGCCAAGGCGCAGCGACCACGGTCGCCGCCCACCGCAGCCGGCGCAGGCTGCGCGCCGATCGAGCCAGGCAACTCGCCGACCTGCTTCGCCGCCAACTCCTCACCGGTGCCTTCCCCGACGGCGCGCTCCCCCACGAGTCGACCCTCGCCACCGACTACCGCGCCTCCCGCAACACCGTCCGTCAAGCCCTCGACCTGCTGCGCACCGAGGGCCTCGTCGAACGCCAGCCCGGTGTCGGCACCTTGGTCGTGGCCCGGAAGTACCCCCACGGCCTCGACCGGCTGATGGGCCTTGCGGAAACCCTCCGCGAACACGGCCGGGTCACCAACGAGGTCCGCACGATGGGCCCTGTCCCGGCGCCCGCCCCGGTCGCCGAACGACTCCACGTGCCCCCGGGCGCCGACGTCCTCTACATCGAGCGCCTGCGCCGTCTGAACGGCCTCCCCCTGTCCCTCGACCTCACCTACGTCCCGCTCGACATCGGCACCGCGCTCCTCGCCGCGGACCTGGAGAACACCGACGTCTTCCGCCTGCTGGAGGCGACCTGCGGCCTGCCTCTCGGCCACGCCGAGATCACCCTGGAGGCCGTCAACGCGGACGCCCACTCCGCCGCCGTGCTGCAGGCCCCGCAGGGCGCGGCCGTACTGATGCTGGAACGCCTCACGCATCTTGCCGACGGCCGGCCCGTCGACCTCGAGTTCATCCGCTTCCGTGGCGACCGCATCACGATGAGCGGGCTGCTGCACCGCTCCGTCTGACACCCCCGAAGAGCACCACCTTCCTGGAGACAGCCATGCCCTTGGCGCCCCAGCGGGCCGACGTGCCCGTGACCATCGACGAGTCGAAGTGCATCGACGGCTGCACGCTCTGCGTGGACATGTGCCCGCTGGACTCCCTCGCCATCGACGTCAACAGCGGCAAGGCGTACATGCACGTCGACGAGTGCTGGTACTGCGGCCCGTGCGCGGCCCGCTGTCCCACCGGAGCCGTCACGGTCAACATGCCCTATCTGCTCCGTTGAGAGGCCACAACCACCATGAAACGCACGGCAGTCGCAGTATCGGCAGTGGCCCTGCTGCTCCCGCTCAGCGCCTGCGGCGGTGACGCCGAGGCCGGCAGCCGCTCCACGGTCACCGTCACCGTCGGCTACCAGTCCAAGACCATCAACACGGTCACCGCCGGGACCCTGCTGCGCTCCCTCGGCTACTTCGAGCGGGCGCTCAACTCCCTCCACGACGGTCACACCTACAAGGTCGCCTGGCAGGACTACGCGACGGGTGCCCCCATCACCGCCCAGATGACCGCCGGGAAGATCGACATCGGCTCGATGGGCGATTTCCCGCTCCTGATCAACGCGGCCCGGGGCAAGCAGCTCGGCCGTCCCACCCACCTCGTCTCCGTCACCGGATACAACCTGCGCGGCGGCCTCAACACGATCGTCACCGCGCCGGATGCCAAGCTCGACTCCCTGCGGGACCTGGCGGGAAAGAAGGTCTCGACCAGCGTCGGTTCCGCCGCCGATGGCACGCTCGTGCGGGCCCTGCAGCGCGCCGGGATCGCCCCGGACAAGGGCATCGAGAAGCTCAACCAGCAGCCCGCGGTGGGTGCTTCGGCCCTGACGGCGGGCAGTGCGGACGCGCTGTCGCAGTTCGTGGCCTGGCCGGGCCTGCTCGCCTTCCAGGGCCGGGCGAAGGCGCTGTACGACGGCGCGCAGCTGAACCTGCCCACGTTCCACGGCGTCACCGCCCGCGAGGACTTCGCGAAGAGGCGCCCGGCCGTGCTGGAGGCGTTCCTGAAGGCCCAGGAGCAGGCCACCGACTACCTCGACGAACATCCCGTCACCGCCGCCGAGAAGGTCGCGCAGGCCACCGGCCTGCCCGCCGAGGTCGTCTACCTCTACAACGGCGCCCACGGCATCTCCACCTTCGACCCGGCTCTCAAGCCCCAGCTCGTCTCCGCCCTGAAGCAGGACGTGTCGATCCTGAGGTCCGCCAAGCTGACCGGCGACGTGGACGTGGACGGCTTCGTCGACGACCAGTACGCGAAGAAGGCACTCGGCGAGGCCGCGTACGCCAAGCGGCTCGCCGCGGCGCCGCCGCCCGCCGCGAGCGAGGTGTGGCCGAAGGGCGCCACACAGACCCGCACCTTCACCTCGCCCGCCGAACTGCTGGCTTACGTGGCGAAGCACGCCGACGGCATCCGCGCCGCCTACGTGCCCGACACCACCACCGGCACCCTGTGGTTCGCCGACAAGGCGGTGTGGGTGGCCGACGGGGAGAAGCTGCTGCCCTTCGTCGCACCGGCGACCGCCCATGCGTACGTCGACGGTCACGGCGGCGCAAGCGTCATCACCTATGCCGAGGCGCTGGGGCGGGCGTCGTGAGCCGGTACGCACTGCGCGGGCTGTCCCTGGCGATCGCCCTCGGCCTCTGGCAGCTGCTGACTACGCTGAACGTCGACCTCTGGCTGCGCTTCTCGCAGTTCCCGACGGTCACCGACGTGGTCCGCGCCTTCACCGACCGCTTGTCGGGACCCGACTACTGGACGGACCTCACCGACAGTGTCACCCGGATTCTCACCGGTTTCCTGCTCGCCGCCGTGCTGGGCGTGGCCGGGGGCGTGCTCGTGGCCCGCTCCCGGCTCGCCGAGGACCTGCTGAGCCCGCTGCTGGAGGTGGTCCGCCCGATCCCGGCGATCGCCCTGGTCCCTGTGGCGATCCTCCTCCTGCCCTCCAATGAACAGGGCATCGTCTTCATCACCTTCACCGCCGCCTTCTTCCCGGTGCTGGTCTCCACCCGGCACTCGGTGCGCGCACTGGCCCCCGTGTGGGAGGAGGCGGTGCGCACCATGGGCGGCGGCCGGTGGCGGATCCTCCGCTCGGTCGTCCTGCCCGGCGCGCTGCCCGGCATCTGCGGCGGCCTGTCGGTCGGCATCGGCGTGGCCTGGATCTGTGTGATCTCCGCCGAGATGATCTCCGGCCAGTACGGGGTCGGCTACCGCACCTGGCAGGACTACACGGTCCTCGACTACCCCGGCGTGTTCGTCGGCATGGTCACGATCGGCGTGCTCGGCTGGCTCACCTCCACGGCCGTCGAGCTGCTGGGCCGCCGCCTCACCCGCTGGCTGCCGCGCACCTCGTACGCCCCGGGCCCCCGGCTCCGGGTTCCCAGGACAACGGGTCCACGTCCGGCGTCCGCAGCCGTACGCACCGCATCCCCCGCATCCGAGGCCGAGGAGGCGCGCGATGAGCACCTCGCCTGACACGACGACCGCTCCTGTCGGTGCCGCCGGTGCGGCGAAGTCCGCGCCCGTGGGCGGCACCCGGCTCACCCTCCGCGCCGCCGATCTCGGCCGACCCGGCTCCCTCGCCCTGGCCGGCGTCGATCTGGACATCGCGCCCGGTGAGATCCTCACCGTCGTCGGCCCCTCCGGCTGTGGCAAGTCGACCCTCCTGCGCACCCTGGCCGGCCTCCTGCCCCCGCTCGCCGGACACCTCGTCGCGGACGAACACCCGCTGACCGGCCCGTCCGCCGAGCGAGCCCTGGTCTTCCAGGACGACGCCCTCCTGCCCTGGCGCACCCTGCGCGCCAACGTCGAACTCCCGCTGGCCATCCGCGGTCTGCCACGCGCCGAACGCCGCAGGCAGGCCGAGGCATGGCTGACCCGGGTCGGACTCGCCGAGCACGCCCACCAGTTGCCCCACCACGTCTCCGGCGGCCAGCGTCAGCGCGCGCAACTGGCCCGCGCCCTCGCCGGGCGCCCGCGCACCGTCCTGATGGACGAACCGTTCGGTGCTCTGGACGCCCAGACCCGGGCCGGAATGCAGGACCTGCTGGTGGAGGTGCTGCACGGCACGGGCGCGACCGTCGTCTTCGTCACCCACGACGTGGACGAGGCCCTGTTCCTCGGCGACCGCGTGGCCGTCCTCGGCGCGGGCCGCCTCATCGCCGTACGGGACGTACCGCGCCCGCGCGAGCGCGCCGCCCACGACGACACGGCGCGTATCGCCCTGCGGCGCGACATCCTCACGTCACTCGGTTCTTGAAAGGCATCCCGGTGAACACCCCCCTCAAGATCCCGGCCCTCACCGACGCCGCGGAGCTGACCTGCGACGTCCTCGTCATCGGCGGCGGCACGGCCGGCACCATGGCGGCGCTGACCGCCGCCGAGCACGGCGCGGACGTGCTGCTGCTGGAGAAGGCGCACGTCCGCCACTCCGGCGCGCTCGCCATGGGCATGGACGGCGTCAACAACGCGGTCATCCCGGGCCGTGCCGAGCCCGACGACTACGTCGCCGAGATCACCCGCGCCAACGACGGCATCGTCGACCAGACCACCGTCCGCCAGACCGCCACCCGAGGCTTCGCCATGGTCAAGCGGCTCGAGTCGTACGGGGTGAAGTTCGAGAAGGACGCCCACGGCGAGTACGCGGTCCGCCAGGTCCACCGCTCCGGCTCGTACGTGCTGCCGATGCCGGAGGGCAAGGACGTCAAGAAGGTCCTGTACCGGCAGCTGCGGCGACGCGAGATGCGGGAGCGGATCCGGATCGAGAACCGGGTGATGCCGGTGCGCGTGCTGACGGCTCCCGACGACGGGCGGGCCGTGGGAACAGTCGGCTTCCACACGCGCACGGGCGCGTTCGTCGTCGTCCGCGCCGGCGCGGTGATCCTGGCGACGGGTGCCTGCGGCCGCCTCGGTCTGCCCGCCTCCGGCTACCTGTACGGCACGTACGAGAACCCGACCAACGCGGGTGACGGCTACGCCATGGCGTACCACGCGGGTGCCGAACTGACCGGTATCGAGTGCTTCCAGATCAACCCGCTGATCAAGGACTACAACGGCCCTGCCTGCGCCTACGTCGCCAATCCCTTCGGCGGCTACCAGGTGAACCGGCATGGCGAACGCTTCGTCGACTCCGACTACTGGTCGGGCCGGATGATGGCGGAGTTCGCGGCGGAGGTGGCGTCGGACCGGGGCCCGGTGTACCTGAAGCTGAGCCACCTGCCGGAGGAGTCGATCGCGGCCCTGGAGTCGATCCTGCACTCCACCGAGCGCCCGACCCGCGGCACTTTCCACGCGGGCCGCGGCCACGACTACCGCACCCACGACGTCGAGATGCACATCTCCGAGATCGGCCTGTGCGGCGGCCACTCCGCCTCGGGGGTACGGGTCGACGACCACGCCCGCACGACCGTCCCCCGTCTGTACGCGGCCGGTGACCTGGCCTGTGTGCCGCACAACTACATGATCGGGGCGTTCGTCTTCGGCGAGCTGGCGGGCGCGGACGCCGCGCAGTACACGCCGTACGAAGGGGAACTTCCCTCCGGCCAACTGCGCGAGGCGCACGAGCTGATCTACCGCCCGCTGCGCCATCCGGACGGCCCGCCGCAGACCCAGGTCGAGTACAAGCTGCGCCGCTTCGTGAACGACTACGTGGCCCCACCGAAGTCCGGCGCCCGGCTGTCGCTGGCCCTGGAGGCGTTCGAGCGGATGCGCGGCGACATCGCCGCGATGGGCGCGCGCACCCCGCACGAGCTGATGCGCTGCGCGGAGGTCACGTTCATCCGCGACTGCGCGGAGATGGCCGCGCGGGCTTCCCTGGCCCGCACGGAATCCCGCTGGGGCCTCTACCACGACCGCCTCGACCACCCGCATCGTGACGACGCGTCCTGGTTCCACCACCTCGATCTGCGTAAGTCCCCCTCCGGCGCGATGGAGTTCACGGCCCGTCCCGTGGCGCCCTATCTGGTTCCGGTCGACGGTTTCGCCCCGGTCGGCGGCCCCTCCCGTCACCTCGGCGAGGTCCGCCCGGACAAGGTGGCGACGGCGGGGTCCCGGGAGGTGGCCCCGGTGACGATGCGGCAGGAGCCCGCCGTTGCCGGCACAACCCCCCGCGCCGGTACCGACGCGGGGACTCCCGCCACTCCCCGCCTGCTCGAACTCCTCGCCCTCGCGGAGAACGAACCCGAACTCTCGGCCCTCAGCCCCTACTTGACCGACCCGGAGCCCGCTGTCCGCACAACGGCCATCGCCGTCCTGACGGAGACCGTGCCGCCGGGAACCGGACCGGCACTGGCCGCGGCGCTCGCCGACACCGACGCCGGCGTCCGCGCCGCCGCAGCCGCCTCGCTGCGCGAACTGGTCGAGACCCTGGCGCCCGAACCGGTCCTTCGAGACGGCCTCGCCGCCGCCCTCTCCGAGGCTGACCCGGTCGTCCGTGCCGCCGCACTGGACATCCTGCGCGGCCTGCGCATCGGCGACTTCGACCTGTTCGCGGCCATGCTGTCGGACCCCGACATCGCCGTCCGCAACGCCGCCGTGCGAGCGCTCGTGTCGGTCGACGCCGCCGCGGAGGTGGCCCGCGCGGCGGCCACCGAACCGTCTCGGGAGGTCCGCGTCACGATTGCCAAGGCCCTGGCCGGCATGGCCCCGGGTCCCGACCCGGACATCGTCCACTCGACCCTCGCCGAACTGGTCGACGACCCCGACGCCCTGGTGCGCGGGGCCGCGTACGAGGCCCTGGGCACGGCGGGCTGCCCGACCCCGCTGGCCGCACACGCCGAGTCAGCCCTGTCCGACCCGGCCTGGCAGGTGCGGGCGGGCGCCGCCACGGCCTTGTCCGCAGCGGACCCCGACGTGGCCGTCCCCGCACTCGCCAAGGCCGTCGCCGACCCCAACGCCGACGTCCGCAAGGCCGCCGTACTGGCCCTGACCCGGCACCGTGCCACCGAGGACGCCCGAGCAGCCCTGGCCACCGCTACGGCGGACTCGGACGCGGACGTCAGGGCCTATGCGGCGCGGGCACTGTGAAGCGTCGGCCTGAAGGCGACCAGGACGTACTGCGGCCCCGTGTCCCTGCGACGGCTACTTGTTGGTCTTGGGCAGGCCGGGCGGATTGATCTCCGACTTCGGCACGGCCTCGTCGGACAGGCCCCAGCGCTTGAGCACCTTGGCATAAGTGCCGTTGTGAATGATCTCGTCGAGCGCGTCGGCGAGTGGCTTGACCAGGCCGCTGTCCTTCTTGGTGGTGGCGGCGATGAGGCCCTGGGCCGTCGTTGGTGGCGGCGATGCCAAGGAACTCCACTGGCATGGGAGATGGCCTTTCCTCAAGTACACGCCGGGGCGTGGGCCTCGGGCGAGGTGGGGCGGCGGCAGCGAGTCTCAGGTCCCGCAGGACCGTTCATACGCGGATTCAGCGCGCGTGAACACGTGTCAGCGCATGCGCACGACGATGCGACGAAGGCGGGGACTCGGCCCGCAACGGGGTCACCGAGGGAGGGAAGGGCCGGTCATAGGGCCCGCTGCCGCGTCAGGCGCAACACGCGGCGGACCAAACGCGCCCGAAGTCGAAGTGGTCACGGGTGACCAGGCGCTGCTCGGCATTCATGCGACCAATTGAGCGGTACATCTCGCTTCTCGTCAACTACGGCCCGGATGCCGGACGGACGCTGCCACCAACGCCTCTGCCGGTGAGCCCGCCTACGGTGTTGCCTTCCCTACATTTCCTATCGATTTACTAGGAAAGCATTGACGGTCCGGCCAACGGGTGCGCAGGATGATGCACATGTCCCACACGCAGCAACGACTGCGCGTGCCACTCCGCTCCTTCTCTCTCGTCCCAGGTGAACGGGAGGCGGCGTCATTTGCAGGAGCGCCCCACCACCGCGCCTTGCCACCGACCTTGAGGAGACCACCGCCATGGGCGTTGCCACTGCGCCGTCCGGACCCGCAGCGGAATCCGACTTGACCGGGCCCGGCCGTGCGCACTGGCTGCGCGTGGCCCGTGAGACGGCGGACGACCTGGCCACGGACGCGACGGCCAGGGAACAGGCAGGCAAGGCCCCGTTCGACGAGGTGTCGCGGCTGCGTGAGGCAGGACTGCTGACGCTCCTCGTACCGGCCGAGCTCGGGGGAGGTGGCTCGGACTGGCCCACGGCCTACGCCGTCGTCCGGGAGATCGCCACCGCCGACGGCGCGATCGGCCAACTGCTCGGCTGTCACTACTTCCTGTCGTGGAGCACCCGGTTCTTCACCGAGCCCGCTCGCGCCGCCCAGGTCGAGCACCGGTCGGCGGCGGAGGACTGGTGCTGGGGTGGTGGTTTCGCCCGTCAGGAACTGCCTCCGACGCTGGCCAGGAAGGCCAGTGGCTATGTGCTCGACGGCCGCCAGAGCTACGCCACGGGGGTCCTGGTCGCCGACCGCCTCGCCGTGCGGGCCGCACGGGCCGACAATGGCGAACCATTCGCCGTCGTCGTCGATCCCGCCCATCGCGGCGTGCGGATCGATGGCGACGCCGGTACCTTCGGCCAGCGGCTCGCGGCCGGCGGCACCGTGGAGTTCGACGCCGTGCCGGTCGCCGCCGACGACGTACTCGGTTCCCTGTCCGCGGACGAGGACGTCCTGTCACCCCTGGCTGCTCTCACATCGCCGGTCGGACGCCTCGTCTCCGTCCAGGTCCTTCTCGGCATGGCCGAGGGAGTGCTCGCCGAGGCCCGTGAGTACAGCAGGGCGGGCCACTCAGCCTGGCATCCCGCCTGGCCGGCCGGCTCTCACCAGGACCCACAGGTGCTGACCGCCTACGGAGAACTCACCGTCCTCACCCGCTCAGCCTCCGCACTCACCGAGCAAGCACTCAAAGCCGTGCACGGCGGGCTGGCACGGGGCGAAGACGTCACCTACGACGAGTACGCGGACATCTCGGTCCTCGTAACCATGGCGGAAGCCGCCGCTTCCAGGGCGGCGCAGGAGTCCACCGCCCGCGCCCTCGACATCATCGGCGCCCGCTCCGCGTCCTCGCGGCTGGGCTTCGACCGCTTCTGGCGCAATGCGCGGACCCACACCTTGTACGAGCCCGTCGCCCACCGACTCCGCGACGTCGGGGACTACTTCCTCAACGGTGCGCACCCTCCCTTCGTCCTCCCTGTCTGACCGAGAGGCCCTGGAGCGCCGGATCAGCGACGAAAGGCGCATGCGCCGGGCAGCGGACACCCGGCCGGAGCAGTACGGAATAATGCGCACATGCGGATCTCAGCCAGGGCGGACTACGCGGTACGTGCCGCGCTGCAGCTCGCCGCATCACGGGATGACGGGCCGCTGAAGGCCGAGACCATCGCCTCTGCCCAGGACATCCCGCACAAATTCCTCGAAAGCATCTTGAATGACATGCGCCGAGGCGGTCTCGTCCTCAGCCAGCGCGGCGGCAACGGCGGCTACCGGCTGGCCAGGCCCGCCCAGTCCATCAGCATCGCCGACGTCATACGCACCGTGGACGGACCACTGGTCTCGGTGCGCGGGGTCCGCCCCCCGGAGCTGTCCTACACCGGCCCCGCCGAGTCACTCCTCCCCTTGTGGATCGCCCTGCGGTCCAACGTGCGCGAGATCCTCGAGGGCGTGTCCCTCGCCGATGTCGCATCGGCCCAACTTCCTGCCGGGGTATCGGCGTTGACCAACTCCCCGGGCGCCTGGGTAAACCCCTGACATGCCGGGCACTGCACAGCCGATCCCATAAAGCGAGATGGCGTCGTCCATCATTCGAACACCCCCTTGGGATGAGCGCCGCCTTCTGCCACGATCCCTATCAGCCAGGTAGGAAAACTAGGGATCTATGGGGGGTGGCCATGAGAAGGCTCGGCCGCACGGGCGCGATGCTGCCCCTTCTGACCTTGCGTCGCCACATCGACCTCGGCCGTACGTCCAGTGCCATCTGTCGTCCCCTCTGACGCCACGGAACCTCGCGTCTCCGCATGAGCACTGCTTCTCGCATCGTCGTACCTCCCTGATCACCCAGCCCCTGAAAGGACACCTCCGTGTCTGCCGCAAGACCGCTCACCACCCTGCGCTCCATAGCCGTCATAGCCGCACTCCCCCTCCTCCTCACCGCGTGCGGCTACGGCTCCAAGTCCACCGACGACGGCAAGCAGACCGCGGTCGCGGCCGGCGCCAAGAAGCTCTCCGCCGACGCAGTGAAGATCGGCTACTTCCCCAACCTCACGCACGCCACCGCTCTGGTGGGCGTCCAGGAGGGCCTGTTCCAGAAGGAGCTCGGCGGCACCAGGGTCGAGACGTCCACCTTCAACGCCGGCCCCTCCGAGATCGAGGCGCTGAACGCCGGCTCCATCGACATCGGCTGGATCGGCCCCTCCCCGGCGATCAACGGCTACACCAAGTCCAACGGCAAGAACCTGCGCATCATCGGCGGTTCCGCCTCCGGCGGCGTGAAGCTGGTCGTCAACCCGAAGAAGATCAAGACGCTGGCGGACGTCAAGGGCAAGAAGATCGCCACGCCTCAGCTCGGCAACACGCAGGACGTGGCGTTCCTCAACTGGGCCGCCGACCAGGGCTGGAAGATCGACGCACAGAGCGGCAAGGGCGACGTCTCCGTCGTCCGTACCGACAACAAGATCACCCCGGACGCCTACAAGTCCGGTTCCGTCGACGGCGCCTGGGTACCGGAGCCGACCGCCTCCAAGCTGGTCGCCGAGGGCGGCAAGGTGCTGCTGGACGAGTCGACGCTGTGGCCGGACAAGAAGTTCGTGATCACCAACATCATCGTGCGGCAGGCCTTCCTGAAGGAACACCCGGACGTCGTCGAGGCCGTGCTGCGCGGCTCCGTGAAGACCAACGCGTGGATCAACGCCAACCCGGACAAGGCGAAGGCGTCCGCCAACAAGGCGCTGGAGAAGCTGTCGGGCAAGGCGCTGCCCGCCGATGTCATCGACCCGGCCTGGAAGTCCATCACCTTCCTCGACGACCCGCTGGCCTCCACCCTCAACACCGAGGCGGAGCACGCGGTCAAGGCCGGCCTGCTGGACAAGCCCGATCTGAAGGGCATCTACGACCTCGCACCGCTCAACAAGGTCCTCAAGGCCGAGGGCAAGAACGAGGTCGACGACGCCGGTCTCGGCGCCGAGTAGCCGAGTTGGCCGTCAACCGGACCCGATGAGACCCCAGGAGGTGACGACCATGGCCACCACGTTCACCGAGGCTGCCGCGGACGCCACGGCGGTGACGCACGCCGCACGTATCGAGCATGTCTCGAAGTCCTTCCCCGCGCCCGGCACGCCCGGCGGACACCAGCTCGTGCTGGACGACATCACGCTCGATGTCGCACCGGGCGAGTTCGTCACACTCCTGGGGGCCTCCGGCTGCGGCAAGTCCACCCTGCTCAACCTGGTCGCGGGACTGGACCGGCCGTCCGCCGGCTCGATCGACACGCACGGCCGGCCCGCCCTGATGTTCCAGGAGCACGCGCTGTTCCCGTGGCTGACCGCGGGCAAGAACATCGAGCTCGCGCTGAAGCTGCGCGGCATCGCCAAGCCGGAGCGCCGACGGGAGGCGGAACGGCTGCTCGAACTCGTACGGCTGCAGGGCGCACACGGCAAGCGGGTGCACGAACTGTCGGGCGGTATGCGCCAACGCGTCGCGCTGGCCCGTGCGCTGGCCCAGGACAGCCGACTGCTGCTGATGGACGAACCGTTCGCCGCGCTGGACGCGATCACCCGTGACGTACTGCACGAGGAGCTGACCCGCATCTGGCGCGAGACGGGACTGGCGGTGCTGTTCGTGACCCACAACGTGCGCGAGGCGGTGAAGCTGGCGCAGCGAGTGGTCCTGCTGTCCTCACGGCCGGGCCGGATCGCCAGGGAGTGGACGGTGGGCATTCCGCAGCCGCGTCGCATCGAGGACAGTGAGGTCGCCGAGCTGTCCGTCGAGATCACCGAAGAACTGCGTGGGGAGATCCGCCGCCATGGCCAGCACTGACACCGGCGCCGACATCGAGAAGGACGGTTCCCCGGCCGCCGAAGAGCCCCAGGACCCGCACGATCTGACCGGGCTGGAGGCCGGGCTCGACGCACTGGACTCGGCGCAAACCGGTCGTACGCCGCTGCGCGAGACCCTGATCCGCAAGGTGCTGCCACCCGTCACCGCCGTCGCACTGGTGCTGGTGGTCTGGCAGCTGCTGGTGTGGGCCGAGTTCGCCCCCGACTACAAGCTGCCCTCGCCGTCCGCCGTGTGGGGCGAGGTACGCGATGCCTGGCTCCAGGGCACGCTGCTCGGCTACATCTGGACCAGCGTCTCGCGCGGCCTGCTCGGCTTCCTGATGGCGCTCGCCATCGGTACGCCGCTCGGCCTGCTGGTCGCCCGGGTGAGGTTCGTGCGGGCGGCGATCGGCCCCATCCTGTCCGGCCTGCAGTCGCTGCCGTCGGTGGCCTGGGTACCGCCGGCCGTGATCTGGCTGGGCCTCAACGACTCGATGATGTACGCCGTGATCCTGCTCGGCGCGGTCCCGTCGATCGCGAACGGCCTGGTCGCGGGCATCGACCAGATCCCGCCGCTGTTCCTGCGGGCCGGCCGCACACTGGGCGCCACAGGGCTGCGCGGAGCCTGGCACATTGTGATGCCGGGGGCGCTGCCCGGTTATCTCGCCGGGCTGAAGCAGGGCTGGGCCTTCTCCTGGCGGTCGCTGATGGCCGCCGAGATCATCGCCTCCTCGCCCGATCTGGGCGTCGGACTCGGCCAGTTGCTGGAGAACGGGCGGAACAACTCCAGCATGTCGCAGGTGTTCCTGGCCATCTTCCTGATCCTGCTCGTCGGTATAGCCATCGACCTGCTGATCTTCAGCCCGCTGGAACGGCGGGTGCTGCGCAGCCGGGGCCTGCTGGTCACCCGCTGAACGACCCCGACGACGCCGGCGGCCCGTTATCCGCCGGTCTTCTGCCGGACCCAGATCTCGAAGTGCCCGGCGCCCGTGGACGTGCGGTACGGCAGCGAGCTGGTGAGGCGGTAGCGGCCGGTGATGCGCATCTCCTGGCGGACGGCTTCCTCGGCCGGGGCGAGGCCGCCGGAGTAGTCCAGCACCACGCCGTCGAAGTAGCCCTCGCGGACGGCCGCACGATAGCCGGGGACGCCCGTCAGATGGCGGCCGTCCTTGGTCCTGTAGTCGATGAAGAAGAAGGACAGCCAGTCCTGGTAGTGCGTCTTGCGCTCGCGGCTGAGGTAGTACACCGGGCCCTCCTTCGGATCGCCCAGCCAGTGCTGGCCGGGGCGCACCGTGTAGGAGAGCTGCGGGATCAGATAGCGGGTGTCGGGCCAGTCGCCGAAGGAGGACGCGGACTGGGACAGGCCCAGGGTGAGGGCGAACACGCCGATCGCGATGGCCCACTGGGGGAACTTGAAGTGGGCCCCCATCAGCCGGGTCACGCCGACGCCCGCCATCGGCGCGGCGAAGAACAGGCCGAAGCCGATGTGCTTCTGCAGGGAGGTCTCGGTCTGCAGATGGATCTGGTAGGCGGGCGCGAGCAGCGCGGTGCCGGTGAGCAGCACGCCCAGGCAGGTGCGCCAGCGGCGGCCCGGCACGGCCCGGCGCCAGCCGGGTATCTCGGCGAGCCGGGCGGTACGGGCGTAGGTGACCGTGCCGACCAGGGCGACGGCGACCAGCAGCCCCGCCCAGCGCGTGGAGTCCTGCAGGATCTGCCAGGCGGGGGTGTCGCCGTGGGCGCGGGCGGTGGTGGTGCTCTGGATCGCCGACAGGTAGCCGCCGGCCACCAGCCCACCGCCGAGCAGGGCGAGGGTGGCCGCGCTGAACAGCGCGCCGCGCAGCAGGGCCCGGCGCATGAAGTGGTGCCGGTAGGCGGCGAGCACGTACAGCAGCACCAGGGTGGGCAGGAACAGCGCGGAGGCGTACTTCACGCCGACGGCGAGCGCGGCAACCGGGGCGACGGCCGCGGCCCACGCCCAGTGCCGGGGCGCGATCACCACCAGCAGCCAGGCGGTCAGGGCCAGCAGGCAGACCGCCATCGCGTCGTAGGTGGCGAAGTGGCCGAGGAACAGCGTCGGCATGGAGACGGCGAACAGGGCGCTCGCGCACAGTCCGGCACGCTCGTTGAACAGCCGGCGGGTGAGCCCGTACAGGCAGGCGGTGGCCGTCAGCATGAACAGCAGGCTGAGCGCGCGCACCCCGGCGAGGCCGAGCACGGAGTCCACGGCGGCGGCGAGCACCGGGTACAGCACGGGCGCGCCGGAGAAGTAGCTGCCGAAGCCGCCGTAGTTCGGCGCTCCGTAGAAGAGGCTGCCGATCTCCGCGTGCCCGGCCCAGATGTACAGCGCCTCGTCCTCGAAGGCGGAGTTGGTGAGGCGCAGCGACAGGGCGGCCTGGACGACCAGGATGGCGGCGAGCATGGCGAGGGCGACCATGCGGCGGCGCCGGCCGGTGTCGGCGGCCCAGCCCATCAGGGCGGGCGGTGGCAGCGTCCAGCCCGGCAGCGGCTGTTCGACGAAGGAGAAGCCGGGGTCGGCCTCCGGCGGTGGCGGCGGCAGAACCCGCAGCTGCAGGGTCTCCTCGTGCACCGGGGGGTGCGTGTGGCTCATCGGCGTGTCTCGTCTACTTCAGGGCGGCGAGGTCGAGGTCGTAACGGGGGTTCCGGGCGGCCTGTCTGAACGCGGTGAGCGTCTCGGGGCTGCTGTCGACCCGCCAGTCCGTCTCCTTGTTCAGGTCGAACCAGATGAAGCCCACGACGTCCGTGCGGGCGGCGACGGTCTTCAGCAGCTCGGTGATCTGCGTGCTCTTGCGCGGATTGGGCTGGGCACCGGTCTCGGCGAGCAGGAAGGGGCGCCGGGTGAAGGTCCGGATCTGCCGGAAGGTGGGCCCGAACAGGGTGGCGAAGTCCTGGGCACCGGTGCGGGCGTAGTAGCCGACCACGCCGACCCAGTCGACGTATCCGTCGCCGGGCCAGTACGGCTTGAGGGCCACCTGGGGTACGGGGTTGATGATGTTCGGGCTCCAGACCCAGATGACCGTCGAGACGCCCTCGTCCTGGAAGACGTCGTGCACATGGCGCCAGGCCCTGACGAACTGGGCGGCAGTGGCCTTCTTGTAGCCCCATGGGTACCAGTTGCCGTTCATCTCGTGCGCGAGGCTGATCGCGACGGGCACGTTGAGGGCGCGCAGGGCGTGGGCGGTGCCCTTGATGTACGCGTCCTGGCTGCCGTCGGCGATCTGCCCGAGGGTGGCCTTGTGCGGCTCCCAGGCGATGTAGGGCAGCTGGCCGTTCTCCCACACGGCACGGGTCTGGTCGGTCTGCAGCTCGTCGCCCCAGCCGAGGTAGTACTCCAGCATGGTCGGGGTGCGGCCGACCTGGGAGGCGTACCGCCGCACGGGGCTCAGGTCCTTGGGGACGCCGTCGAAGGTGGCGCCGAAGTACTTGTTCCTCGGGTGCAGGAGCGGGGTGACGTCGTAGGGCTGCGCGGGGACGTACGCCGTACCGCCGCCGGGCGCGGACGCGGCGGGCTGGGCGCCGTTCCCGCCGGCGCCGATGGGGGCCGGGCCGGTGCTCGCGCAGCCGGCGAGGCAGAGGACGGCGGCGAGCAGGACCGTCCACATCCGGAGCGGGGCCGTCACGCGGTCACCTCCTTCGGCTGGAGCAGCACCCGGGCGACCGCGACCGCGTAGAACAGGCCGGAGGCCAGCATCAGGGCGAAGTTCTCCGGGTGGGCGCCGCTCATCCGCCACACGGCGAGGGCCGGCCACAGCACGGCCGTCGGCGCGCTCCACAGCCACATCCCGCCCCAGAACCGGCGGGTCTTGTTCTTCTTCGCGCCGCTGGATCCGGTGGGCTGCCAGCCCATGGGGCGGCGGCGTACGACGTCCCAGATGGCGAAGACGTGCGCCCATCCGTACATCACGCGGGTCGCCCAGGCCTCCAGCCGGTAGGGGTTGCGGTGCCACAGCGGGTAGACCACGGTCAGGTACAGCACGCTGGGCAGGACCATCCAGTAGTTGGTCGCCTGGAGCTGGTCGGGATAGTGGATCAGCAGGGTCAGCGCGATCAGCGGGGTGGTGAAGGTGAGCAGGGCCGTCTCGATGTAGTAGATGAAGCCGGAGACGTAGCACAGGCGGCTGGCGAAGCGCATCTTCACCTGCCAGAAGTCGCGCAGGCTGCCGAGCATGCTCATCGAGGCCATGCACCAGCGGTACTGCTGGTTGTAGTAGGCGCCGATGGTGTCGGGGCAGATGCCGGTGGACAGCGCCAGCGGGACATAGTGCAGGTCCCAGCCGCGGGCGCGCAGGTCGAAGCCGGTGTGCATGTCCTCGGAGTGCTCGATGAGGCTGGTGCCGCCGATCTCGTCCAGGGCCGCGCGCCGGTAGACCGCGCAGGAGCCGACGCAGATCGAGCCGTCGCTGCGCTGCCGGGAGACCTGCACCGAGCGGTAGAACAGCTCCTGCACGGCACCGGCGCCGCGCTCGATCCAGTTCTGCTGGTCCAGGACGCGGAAGTACTGCGGGGACTGGACGATGGCGCAGCGCGGGTCGGCGTCCAGGTACGGCAGCAGCTCGTGCAGCAGGTCGGAGCGCGGCACGAAGTCGGCGTCGAGGATGAGGATGGCCTCGCCGGAGGAGTTCTCGAACCCGTGCCGCAGATTGCCGGCCTTCTTCATCCAGCCCCGGTTGGGGCGGACCAGATGCCGGAAGCCGAAGTCGGCGGCCATGGCGGCGGCTTCCGCGCTGTCGCCGTCGTCCAGCACGAGGACCTCGACCTCGCCCGGGTAGGTGTCGGCGAGGACGCGCACATACCGCCAGGTGTTGTGAAGCACCTCGATGGGCTCGCCGCAGACGGGCAGGAAGACGTCGACGCTCGGGTAGTGGTCCGGCTGCCAGCCGCGCACGATACGGCGATGCGCCTTCAGGTCGAAACTGGGGGCGAACGCCTCCAGACGCATCGATATCAGGAAGCCGACCACGGCCAGCAGCAGGGTGGGCGCGAACACCCAGATCCAGGCGCTGTGCCGGGCGGTGTCGGCCTGGCTGAGCAGCACGCACACGAAACCGATGAAGGAGCTGGACGTCAGCACCCAGGTGTGGCGCTTGACGTAGCTGTACTTCTCGCGTTCGTCGGGCGGAGTGGGGAGCAGCCCTTCGGGAACCGCCTGCGGACTCCCCGAGCGCGGGGCACGCCGCCGCCCTCGGCTGCGTACTTCCGCCGTACGAACGGACACGGCTGAGGGCCCCCCTTGCACACCTACGGGTGATCGAGCGAGGGGAATGCTATAGGAAGGATGTTCACACGATGCACACAGCTTCACCAGACTCGGACCGTCCCGCTCCGGTGACGGAGACGGGGTGCGCGGGACGGCGGTCCCACGCACCCCGGAAAGCCCCAAAAGGGCCTTTACTGACCCCCGGCGAGGACGAACCAGCGGGCCGGCAGGTCGATGCGGGTGCCGTCGGCCAGGTACTCGGTCTGCGGCAGGGTGGTCTCGCCCTCGGCGAGGACCTTCAGACCGGCCTGGCCGAGCAGGCGCGGGATCTCCGTGTCGTCGGCGTCGGCCGGCTTGAGCCCGTGGTGGAAGACGCGCTGCAGCTTGGGCCCGGGGCCGCCGTCCTGGGTTGCGGCGCGCCTGAGCACGTCCCGGGAGCCGGAGGTGAGTTCGACGACGAACGCGCGGCCCTCGGCGCCGATGAGAGCGGCGACGGCGGCGGCGACCGCGGGCCGTGCCTCGGGCTCGCTCTGGTGGATGACGGCCCGCATGTAGACGTTGACGTCGCCGAGCCGCTCGTGCAGGGCGCGCACGGCGTCCGAGTCGGTGAGGTCGAGCTGCTGGAACTCCGCGGTCTCGTCCTGGGTGGCCCGGCGGGCGTGTTCGACGGCGGCGTGCGAGAGGTCGACGCCGACCGCGCGCGTGAACCGGGTGGCGAGGTAGCGGGTCTGGGTGCCGTTGCCGCAGCCGAGGTCGACGATGGTGCGCGCCGGGTCCGCGTGGGGCAGGAGGAGGGCGCTGTGCGGTTCGGCGGACAGGGCGGGATCGCAGTCCCAGATCGCGTCGCCCGACTCGTCGGAGGTCTCGCTCCAGTAACTCTCCCAGTTGTTGCGGTACTTGTCCGAGACGTTCATGCGTTCTCCCCACGGTTCGGTTCCGTGATCGGGATATCGCGAGGGCCTGGAGCGGGGCAAGGGGCTGAAGGCCGCCTTCACCGGATGTACGGCCCTCGGACAACCTGCGGGGGCGCCCGTCGGCGGAGCGCACGCCCCCTTGTCATCACCTTCCGGCGAGGGCCTGTTCGAACCAGACGGTCTTGCGGTGCCCGCTGCCGCTGGCGCCCCACTCCCGGGCCAGCCGGCTGACCACGCGCAGACCGCGGCCCGACTCGTCGTACGGCTCGGCGCCGAGCATCTCGGGCAGCCCGGGTTCGTCGTCGGTGACCTCGAACAGCAGGGCGTCGGTGCGGACCACGCGCAGCCCGACCGGCTCGCTCACGGCGTGCCGTACGGCATTGGTGACGACCTCGCTGACCAGCAGCTCGGCGGTCTCCACGGCCTGCGGCAGACCCCACGCGAGGAGCCGCTCGCGGACCAGGCGGCGGGCCCGGGCGACCTCCCGCGGGTCGGCGTCCAGCCGCCATTCGGCGACGTGGTCGTCGGGGATGCCGTTCAGCCGGGCCATGAGCAGGGCGACGTCGTCCTTGCGGCCGCCGCGCGTGTTCAGGGCGCGGATGATGGTGTCGCAGGCGTCGTCCATGGAGGCCGCGGGATGCGCGGCGGACTCGCAGAGCGCGGCGAGTCCCTCGCCGATGTCGGAGCCGCGCACCTCGACCAGTCCGTCGGTGCACAGCACCAGCCGGTCGCCGGGCGAGACCCTGACCCGGGTGGCCTCGAAGGCCACGCCGCCGACGCCTATGGGGGCACCGGTGGGCAGGTCGAGGAGTTCACTGGAGCCGTCCTCGGCGCGGACCAGCACGGGCGGGATGTGTCCGGCGTTGGCGAGGTGGAGTTCGCCGCGGATCGGGTCGTAGACGGCGTACAGACAGGTGGCGAGGTAGGTGTCGCCGAGCCGGCGGGCCAGGTCGTCGAGATTGCGCAACAGCTGGGCGGGCGGGGTCTCCATGGTGGCCATGGTCTGCACGGCGGTGCGCAACTGGCCCATCATGGCGGCCGAGTTGAGGCCGTGGCCCATGACGTCGCCGACCACGAGGGCGGTGCGCGAGCCGGGCAGTTTGATGGTGTCGAACCAGTCGCCGCCGATCCGCCCGAGCCGGGTGCCCGGCAGATAGCGGGTGGCGATGTCGCAGCCGGCCATCCGCGGGGTGACCTGCGGGAGCATGCTGTCCTGCAGGGTGTCGGCGACGTTCTCCTGGTAGGTGTACATACGGGCGTTGTCGAGCACGAGGCCCGCGCGGGCGGCGAGTTCGGCGCCGGTGGTGCGGTCCATGTCGTCGAAGGCCGGGCGGTCCGGGCGGCGCATCAGCACCATGAAGCCCAGGACGACATTGCGGGCCTTGAGCGGCACGATCAGCAGGGAGCGCCCGCCGATGAGCGGCCTGAGGTCCCGCTTCTCGAACTCGCCGGCGATGCGCTCGCTCAGCTGCTCGGTGACCCTGGGGACGAGGACCGGCTCGCCGGTGACCATGCACTTGTAGAACGGGGTGTGTTCGGGAAAGGCGAAGGCCTCGCCGACGGGCACGGTGTCGTCCCAGCGGCCCGGTTCGTCGTTGTGCTCGACCCACACCCGGAACATCACGGTCTGCGCGTCCGGCGGGCCGTCCGGGAAGCCCTCGCCCGCGAGGACGGCCGCGCGCAGATGGGTGCCGGCGAAGTCCGCGAACCGGGGTACGGCGGCGCTGGTGACCTCGCGGATGGTCTCGCCGAGGTCGAGGGAGGTGCCGATGGCGGAGCTGACCTCGTTGAGGAACTCCAGCCGCTCGCGCACGGCGGCGTACTCCAGGTCCTGCTCGGCGCCTTGCGGGACCACGACGGCCGGCGTGCTCCGCTGCTGGGGCACGGCGGCCTCGGTGCGCCCCCGTCCGGGACGGCGGGGCACGCCCCAGTACGGGGTGACGGGCACCCGGTCGAACTGGCTGAACTCCAGGACCGGATAGCCCAGTTCCAGCATCTGGGAGACGATACGGCCGCTCAGGCCCGGGCCCATGTTGGGCAGGATCTCGGGCAGCCGGCGTTCGAGTTCCTCGGAGGCGGGCAACTCGGTGTGGCGGGCGAAGCCGGGCGAGATGCGTTCGGCGGTCTCGTCGTCGTAGCCGCGTTCGTCCCGCAGCCGGGTGGCGTCGGCTGCGAGCACGAGCAGCCGGGACGGGCCCGGGCCGACCAGCGGATAGGCCCACCACAGCACGTCGAGCCGCTCGCCCTCGGAGGCCGGCTCGTGCGGGAAGAGCCGGGCGCGGCCGGCCGTGGCGTAGGCGGTGTGCCCGCCGAGGGACGTCTCCAGATCGGGGCCGAGCCCTTCGTACTCCTCGCGGGCGTCCGGCAGCGCGTCGCCGTGCAGGTCCTCGGGGAGGGCACCCGCGACGGGCAGCAGATCGGCGGCGGCACGCCCGACGGCGTCCTCCCTGCCGACGCCGAACAGGCGCCGTGCGCCGCTGCTCCAGTGGGACACCAGGCCGTCGCGGTCGACGACGACCACGGCCAGCGGAATCCGGCCCGCCCCCACGTCGCCGGCGCCGCGCCCGGGAGGTGTGTCCCGCTCGCTGCCACGGTCCATGGCCCAGAACCCTCTCTCCCCACGGCGTACGCAAACGATCTGTGCCCCCGCTACTACGGTACGGCGGCGGCCGGTCGCGATGTGTGGCAATCCTGGAATTGGTTTCACCGGATCGCACCGGCGCGCAGCTCAGCGCCCTGCGGGCGGCCCCTTCCGGCGCCCTCGCTCAGTCCTCGTGTCCCAGCTGCAGGTCCCGCTCGGTACGGCCGCCGCCCGCGACCTGCAGCACGGTGGCGACCGGAGGGTAACCGGCGGCGATGACGGTGTACTCGCCGGAGGAGAGGTCGACGAACCGGAACGTTCCGTCCGCCCCGGTCGTGAGGGTGTCGACGACGTTCCCTGCGGCGTCGAGGAGCGTCACGCGCGCGTCCTCCACGGGCCGGCCGCCGCTCGCCCGGACGGTGCCCTTCAGCACGGCGCCGCCCGCGAGTTCGACGTCCTGCCGGGTCTCCCGGGCGGCCTGCACGCTGACCGGGAGCGCGGCCGGGCGGAAGGCGGGGGCGCTGGCGGCCAGGGTGTACTCGCCGGCGACCAGCTCGGTGATGACATAGCCGCCCTCGCGGCCGCTGCGGGTGGCGGCGACGACCTCGCCGTGCACGTTGGTGAGGGTGACGGTGGCGTCGCGCACGGGGCTGCCGTCGGCGGTGAGCACGCTGCCCGCGAGGCGTCCGGCGCCGCCGAGGACGACATCGAGTTCGACGGGCCGTTCGCCGACGGTGACGGAGACGGCCTGCGGCTGGTGGCCGCCGGCGGCGGCGATCAGCACGTACGACCCGGAGCCCGGCGTGCTGAGCGCGTACCGTCCGTCCTCGCCGCTCGCGCCGCGCCCGATCTGCTGCCCGGCGACGTCGATGAGGGTGAGCGCCGCACGGGGCACCACGGTGCCGTCGGGGTGCTGGACCGTGCCGCAGACGGGGATTCCGGCGGGGTAGGACGAACGGGCATGCGGGATGGGGGTGTTCACGGTCTCGGGCTCGGTTTCGGCGGTGGGGTGGGACACCAGGGGTTTCTCCTTGAGGAAGAAGGCGATGAGCAGGCCGAGGGCGAGCACCGGGACGAGGTAGAGGAAGATCCGGGGCATCGCGTCGGCGTAGGCGCGGATATAGGCGTCGCGCAGCGCCGGGGGCAGCGCGTGGACGAGCTGCGGAGTGATGGACTCGGGGTCGGGCAGCGCCGCCCCCGCGCGCGGGGGCAGCTCCCTGTGCAGCGAGGAGGCGAGCCGGTTCGCGAAGAGGGTGCCGAAGACCGCGGCGCCGACGCTGCCGCCGATCTGCCGGAAGTAGTTGTTGGCACTGGTGGCGGTGCCGAGGTCGGCGGGCCGTACGGAGTTCTGCACGGCGAGGACGAGGACGGGCATCACCATGCCGATGCCGACGCCGAGGACGGCCATCCAGATGCTGTAGTGCAGCCGGGGCGTGTCCACTTCGAGGCGGGAGAGCAGCCACATCCCGACGGCGGAGACTGCGCCGCCGAGCACGGGGAAGACCTTGTAGCGGCCGGTGTGGCTGATGAGCTGCCCGCCGATGATGGAGGCGCCGACGATCCCGGCCATCATGGGCAGCATCAGCAGCCCGGACTCGGTGGCGCTGGCCCCGTCGACCATCTGCAGGAAGGTCGGCAGATAGCTGGCGGCGCCGAACAGGGCGACGCCGATCACGAGGCCCACCAGGCCGCTGACGTTGAAGACGGAGTCGCGGAACAGCCTGAGCGGGATGAGGGGTTCGGCGGCGAACCGCTCGGCGACGAGGAAGAGGACGACGGACGCGAACGCGCCGGCGCCGAGGCCGAGGATCTGCCGGGAGCCCCAGGCGTACTCGGTGCCGCCCCAGCTGGTCAGCAGGACCAGGCAGGTGGAGGCGGCGGCGAGCAGCAGCGCGCCGAGGATGTCGAGGCGGCCGCGGGTGTGCGGCTTGGGGAGTTTCAGGACGAGGGTGACGACGGCGAGGGTGACCAGCCCGAAGGGGACGTTGACGTAGAAGCACCAGCGCCAGGAGAGGTGGTCGGTGAAGTAGCCGCCGAGCAGCGGCCCGGCGACGGAGGCGAGGCCGAAGGCGGCGCCGATCAGGCCCATGTAACGGCCGCGCTGCCGGGGCGGCACGATGTCGGCGATGATCGCCTGCACACCGATCATGAGCCCGCCCGCGCCGACGCCCTGGACCGCGCGGAAGGCGATCAGCTGGTCCATCGACTGCGCCCGGCCGGCGAGCGCGGAGCCGAGGACGAAGACGGCGATGGCGAACTGGAAGACGCCCTTGCGGCCGAAGAGGTCGCCGAGCTTGCCGTACAGCGGCAGGCCGATGGTGGAGGTGAGCAGATAGGCGGTGATCGCCCAGGACATCCGGTCCAGGCCGTGCAGTTCGCCGACGATCTTGGGCAGCGCGGTCGCGACGATCATCTGGTCGAGCGCGGCGAGGAGCAGGGCGAGCATCAGCCCGAAGAACACCAACCGCACGCGGCGCGCGCCGATTTCGGCGACCGGTGCGGGGGCCTGCGGCGCGGTGGCGGTCTCTTTCCGGGCCGGTGTCACCACCGGCTGCTGCTCCACGAGTGTCGTGCCGCCCACGTACCGCTCCCCTCGCCACACCTGTCACAATTCCCGCGTTACGCGTCAACTGTGAACAACTGCGGTGAGTTACGGCATCGTTCCGGTCGAGGGTGAGATCCACTCGAACCGGTGAAGGGGCACAACACCCCTCCACCGGTGGAGCCTTGGGGCTACTTCTCGACCTCGGCGGCGAGCCTGGCGAGCACGGCGTCGTAGATCCGGCCGAGGCCCTTGGGCGCGAAGGTCTTCTCGAAGAAGCCGCCGATGCCGCCGGCCCCCTTCCAGATGGTGGTGACGACGACCCGGGACTTCCCCTCGCCGGCGGGGGTGACGCGCCAGGTGGTGACCATGGAGGAGTTGCGGTCCTTCTCGACCAGCTCGCCGTCGGTGGGCTCACTGACCTCCAGGAGGCAGTCGCGCACCCGCTTGCTGGTGGCCTGCAGCTTCCAGTGGACGAGGGTGCCCTCGCCGTCGCCGCCCTCGCGGACCTCGTACTCGCTGAAGTGCTCGGGCAGCAGCTTCTCCCGCGTGCCGCGGTAGTCGGCGAGAGCGTCGAACACCTTCTCCGCGTCCGCCGCGACGACCCGCTCCGTAGTGGCCTCGACCTGCGCCATTGCGTTCCTCCAGGACCTGGTTTCTCGGGGTTGGGGAAAGCCAACCACCCCGGTGCCCGGCCACCCAAATCGGGGGGTGCCGTCAAGCGTCCTCACCAGGGGTAGCACGATCATGGGAACACATGTTCTATTGTGTGCGCAGTGCTAGCGAGGAGGCGTCATGCGCTGGGAGAACCTCACGAGCGAGGGCGAACACGGCCGGGCCGAGACCGCGCTGTTCGGCGCCGACGCCGTCACCACCCGCACTTTCGACGTGCCCGAGTTCCGCGGGATCACCTTCCACGAGGTCCGGGCGCGCTCGGTGCTCAACCGGGTGCCGGGCGCCTCGCGCATGCCGTTCGAGTGGACCGTCAACCCGTACCGGGGCTGCACGCATGCGTGCGTCTACTGTTTCGCGAGGAAGACGCACAGCTATCTGGACCTCGACACCGGCATCGGCTTCGACACCCAGATCGTCGTCAAGGTGAACGCGCCCGAGGTGCTGCGCCGTCAGCTCGCCTCCCGCCGCTGGCAGGGCGATCACGTGGCGATGGGCACGAACGTCGACTGCTACCAGCGCGCCGAGGGCCGCTACCGCCTGATGCCGGGCATCATCTCCGCCCTGACCGAGCACGCCAACCCGTTCTCGATCCTCACCAAGGGCACCCTGATCCTGCGCGACCTGGACCTGCTGGTGCGCGCGGCCGAGGCGACGGACATCGGCATCTCGGTCTCCGTCGGCTTCCTCGACGCCGAGCTGTGGCGCACGGTGGAGCCGGGCACGCCCGCGCCGGAGCGCCGCCTGGACGTCGTGCGCACCCTGGGTGAGCACGGCATCGGCTGCGGGGTGCTGATGGCGCCGGTCATCCCGTTCCTGAGCGACCATCCGGACCGGCTGCGGGCCACGGTACGGGCGATCGCGGCGGCCGGGGCCACCTCCGTCACCCCGTTGGTGCTGCATCTGCGGCCCGGCGCGCGGGAGTGGTTCATGGCGTGGCTCGCACAGCACCATCCGTACCTGGTGCGGCGCTACGAGCGGCTGTACGCGGAGGGCGCCTACGCGCCCAAGTGGTACCAGCGCCGGATCACCCGTCAGGTGCACGAGCTGGCGCAGGAGTACGGCATCGGACCCACCCGCCCGGGTCTGGCCCGACGGATCCGCCGTGAGCAGCCGGCCGAGCCGCCGGCCGTGACCGAACCCACCCAGCTCACCCTCATGTGAGGGCTCATGCGAGTGGTCATGTGAGGGCTCATGCGAGGGCGTTGCCCGGCCTCGTGTGAGGGCGTTCGAGGGCTTCGATCGGCCCAATCGGGTCATCTCTGCCTATAACGCGTTCTTCAGAGCGCCGATTCCGGGACGATGCGGCGGAAGATGTGGGCCCCTACAGTCCGCCGACACCTCCGTCCCGGGAGGACGCATGAGAACACGCGCAGCCGTGCTGTGCGCAGCCGCCGCCATGCTGGCGGGCTCGGTCACCGCCGTTCCCGCGCACGCCGCCCCGTCGGCACACCTCAGCTGGACGAAGTGCGGCACCGGCGACTTTCCGACGCTCCAGTGCGCCTCCCTGAAGGTGCCGTTGGACCACGCGAACCCGTCCGGCCGGCAGATCACGCTCGCCCTCTCCCGCGTCCCGCACACCGCGCAGACCTCCCAGGGACCGCTGCTGGTCAACCCCGGCGGGCCCGGCGGCAGCGGACTGACCCTCGCCGCGTTCGTCGCCTCGGCACTGCCCCGGAACGTGGCCGCGCAGTACGACATCGTCGGCTTCGACCCGCGCGGGGTGGGCCGCAGCACCCCGGCCCTGAACTGCGCGCCGGGCCACTTCAGGACGGTGCGCCCGGACACCGTGCCCGCCACGGCCGCGCTGGAGCGGACCAACCTCGCACGCGCCCGGTCCTTCGCCGCCGCCTGCAGCCGCAAGTACGCCGATGTGCTGCCGTACATCGACACCGTCAGCGCCGTACGCGACATGGACTCCATCCGCCGGGCGCTCGGCGCACCGCGGATCAGCTACTTCGGCTACTCCTACGGCACCTACCTCGGCGCGGTCTACGCGAAGCTGTACCCGAAGCGGGTCCGCCGCCTGGTGCTGGACTCGGTCGTCGACCCGCTCGGCGTCTGGTACGAGAACAACCTCGGCCAGGACTACGCGTTCAACGACCGCCATCGCGCGCTGATGGCCTGGATCGCCCGGTACGACTCCAGGTACCACCTCGGCAAGGATCCCGAGAAGGTCGAGGCCAAGTGGTACGCGATGCGGGCGGCCCTGGCGAAGAAGCCGGCCGACGGCAGGGTGGGCGCCTCCGAGTTGGAGGACACCTTCATCCCCGGCGGCTACTACGACGGTTACTGGCCCTACCTCGCCGACGCGTTCGCGGCGTACGCGCGCGAGAAGAACACCAGGCCGCTGGTGGAGGCGTACCGGAGGTTCGGTGCCGTGGGCAGCTCGGGGGAGAACGGCTACAGCGTCTACGCGGCGGTGCAGTGCCGTGACAGCTCCTGGCCCGGCAGCTGGAACCGGTGGCGCGCGGACACCTGGGGCGTGTACGGCAAGGCGCCCTTCATGGCCTGGAGCAACACCTGGTACAACGCGCCGTGCGCGTTCTGGCCGACCGCGCGGCGCACCCGGGTGAACATCGCCAACGCCGGGCTGCCGCCGGTGCTGCTCTTCCAGGCGACGGACGACGCGGCCACGCCGTACCCCGGCGGTGTCACGGTCCACCGGCTGCTCGCCCGGTCCAGCCTGGTGGTCGAGGAGGGCGGCGGCAACCACGGCATCACGCTGAGCGGCAATGCCTGCCTGGACAAGTACCTGGCCGCGTATCTGACGAACGGCAGGGTGCCGCGCGGCGCGGGTGTCGCCGACGCGGTCTGCCCGAAGTCGCCCGACCCGAAACCACTGGTGGCGAAGGCGGCGTCGACGTCGTCGCGGGGCTCGGCCCTGCACGGCCTGCTGGGCTTCCGCCGATAGGTACGGGGTCCCCCGGCAGGACGGTTCCGCGACCGGTCGGGGGGATGTGGCGTGCTCCATCATGGAGCCATGCCTGAACCGACCCGCATCCCCGCCCCCGACGGCGTGGCCCCCGCGACCCAGTACAGCCACGTCGTCTCGGCGACCGGCCGCTTCGTCGCCGTCTCCGGCCAGCTCGCCCTGGACGAGAACGGCAAGCTGGTCGGCGAGGGCGACCCCGCGGCCCAGGCCCGCCAGGTCTTCGAGAACCTCAGGCGCTGTCTGGCCGCGGCGGGCGCCGGATTCGAACACGTGGTGAAGCTGACCTACTTCGTCACGGACACGGCCCACCTCCCGGCCATCCGCGCGGCCCGCGCCGCCCACATACCCGACGACCGCCTCCCGGCGTCCTCCGCGGTCCAGGTGGCCGCGCTGGTGGCACCGGAGTTCCTGATGGAGATCGAGGCGCTGGCGGTGGTGGGCGAGTGACCTCTTCCACTGTCCGCGAGATGACCCTCGCCGACTGCGACCGCGTCTCCGAGATCCGCATCCGCGGCTGGCAGCAGGCCTATCGGGGACTGATGCCGCAGTCGTACCTGGACGGGCTCAGCATCGAGGCGGACGCCGAGCGGCGGCGGGCCTGGTTCGCCCAGGGGGACGGCTCCGTGGTGAACCTGGTCGCCGAGCAGGAGGGAAAGGTCCTCGGTTGGGCGGCGTACGGGCCCTACCGGGACGGTGAAGTGCGCACCGGGGACGCCGAGTTGTACGCCGTCTACGTCGACCCCGCACACCTCGGCGCCGGTATCGGCCGGGCCCTGCTTGCGGATACGGTCGAGCGGTGCTCGTCGTACCCGCGCATGTATCTGTGGGTCGTGCGCGGCAACGCCCCGGCCCGCCGCTTCTACGAGCGCGCCGGTTTCCGGCCGGACGGCGCCGAGGAGCCGTTCGAGGCGGGCGGCGTGTCCGTGCCCGAGGTGCGGTACGTCAGGGAGCTGCCCGGCCGGCCGGACGTCACCTCGCCTCCTTCTGCTGCGGGATGAGGGCCAGTGCCCGCACCGCCGCCTCCGCGAGCGCCGGATGGGCCAGGGCCTCCTTCAGTACGCGGCGGGCGCGCGGGTCGCCCAGGGTGCCGAGGCCGTCCACGCAGGCGAGGGCGACGCGGTGGTAGGGGTCGTGCGGGTGCAGCCGGCGTTCCAGGGTGGTGATCAGGGCGGGCACGGACTCCGGGGCGCGCAGGTCGGTCAGGAGCCGTACCGGGTGCAGGGCATAGGCGACGCGGAGTTCGTTGGTGGCGAGGGCCGCCGCGGCGCGGGCGGTGCGGGGGTCGCCCAGGCGGGCGAGGGCATGGGCGGCGGAGGCACAGCGCGGGGGGTCACGGTGGTTGAGGAGGAGCACCAGGGACTCGAAGGCGCGCCGGTCGCCGGCCCGGCCGAGCCGGAACGCGGCCAGCTCCCTGGCCCACAGCGGCTGTCCGGGCGCGGTGAGCACCTCCGCGAGTTCGTCGTGGTCCTCGGTCGCCAGCAGCCGCTCGAACGCCGCCGAGCCGTGCGACTCCTGCCGTAAGCGCTCCGTGAGCGATCGCAACTCTTCGTCCACGAAGTCCAGCGTAGGCGGGTGGCGAGGCCTGAGGGAGCTACATCACAAAGTCCGGCCGGACTCAGGTCTGGCGCGCTCGTTACTGGCGGGTTAAGCTCAGACGAGCGAGTTACCCACTCGCACTTCCGCTGGCGACGGTTTGGTGACGCAGCCGTTGTGAGCGTTGTCGGTTCGGTACGACGTACCGCAGTACGACCCGGCTCCGGGACAGGGCCGGTCGGATTCGCCGCCGTTTGCCGTTCGCGGGCGTGTGCATCGCCCGCGGCACCCGGCAGCACCGGGCGTGTGCGCTCAGCAGCCCGGCAACACCCGCATCCCTTTCCGCTTCGTGGTGCGCCCCTCGGCGCACCCGGCGCGCTCCTCGTCGTCACCCTCATTCCTGGAGTCCCGCGATGGCCACTCCCCTTTCCGACTCAGCTCTGTCCCCGCTCAAGACGATCGCCGTCGTCGGCCTCGGCACCATGGGCACCGGCATCACCGAGGTCCTCGCCAAGGCGGGCCGCGAGGTGATCGGCATCGACATCAGCGAGGCCCAGGCGGCGAAGTGCGTCGCCGCCCTGGAGGCCCGCACCGCCGGCTGTGTGGAGCGCGGCCGGCTCACCGAGCAGGAGCGCGCCGACGCCCTGGCCCGGGTCCGCACCGCCACCGACCTCGCGGCGGCGGCCGACGCCGACCTCGTCATCGAGGTGGCCCCGGAGTCGTACGAGGTCAAGCACCAGATCTTCCGTGAGCTGGACGGCATCGTCCGCCCGGAGACGATCCTCGCGACCGGCACCAACGCCCTGTCCGTCACCCGCCTCGCCGCCGACTCGGCCCGCCCCGAGCGGGTGCTCGGCCTGCACTTCTTCAACCCGGCACCGGCCATGAAGCTGGTCGAGATCGTCTCCTCGGTGCTGACCGCGCCGGGCGCCGTCGCCGCCGTCACCGACCTCGCGATCGAGCTGGGCAAGGAGCCCGTCGCGGTCGGCGACCGCCCCGGTTTCGTCGCGGACGGCCTGCTCTTCGGCTACCTCAACCAGGCCGCCGCGATGTACGAGGCGCGCTACGCCTCCCGCGAGGACATCGACGCGGCGATGCGGCTCGGCTGCGGCCTGCCGATGGGGCCGCTGGCGCTGCTGGACCTGATCGGCATCGACACCGCGCGTACGGTCCTGGAGGCGATGTACGTCGAGTCCCGCGACCGGCTGCACGCCCCGGCCCCGATCCTGAAGCAGCTCAGCGAGGCGGGCCTGACCGGCCGCAAGTCCGGGCGCGGCTTCTACACCTACGAGGCGCCGGGCAGCGCCACGGTCGTGCCGGACGCGCTGACCCCGGCGGCGGACGCCGCGGCGGCCCAGGGGCGCGAGGTCCGCTCCGTCGGCGTCGCCGGCTCCGGCACCATGGCCTCCGGCATCGCCGAGGTGTTCGCCAAGGCGGGCTACGACGTCGTGCTGGCCGCCCGCAGCGAGGAGAAGGCCCAGGCCGCCAAGGCTCGGATCGGCAAGTCGCTTTCGCGCTCTGTCGACAAGGGCCGGCTGACCGCCGAGGCCGCCGCGCAGATCCTGGACCGGATCGCTCCGGCCGGGTCCTACGACTCCTTCGCCGAGGTCGACCTGGCCGTCGAGGCGATCGCCGAGGACCTGGAGATCAAGCGGCAACTGTTCGCCACGCTGGACAAGGTCTGCAAGCCCGGCGCGGTCCTCGCCACCACCACCTCCTCGCTGCCCGTCGTGGCCTGCGCGCGCGCCACCTCGCGTCCGCAGGACGTCATCGGCATGCACTTCTTCAACCCGGCGCCGGCGATGAAGCTGGTCGAGGTCGTGCGGACGGTGCTGACCGCGGACGACGTCCACGCCACCGTCCGCGAGGTCTGCACGAAGATCAGGAAGCACGCGGTGGACTGCGGCGACCGGGCCGGCTTCATCGTGAACGCGCTGCTGTTCCCGTACCTGAACAACGCGATCAAGATGGTCGAGGAGCACTACGCGTCCCTGGACGACATCGACGCGGCGATGAAGCTCGGCGGCGGCTACCCGATGGGCCCGTTCGAGCTGCTGGACGTGGTCGGCCTGGACGTCTCGCTGGCCATCGAGAAGGTCCTGCACCGCGAGTTCCGCGACCCCGGCCTCGCCCCGGCCCCGCTGCTGGAGCACCTGGTCGCCGCGGGCTGCCTCGGCCGCAAGACCGGCCGCGGCTTCCGCGAGTATGCCCGCCGCTGACGGCGCAGGCGACTGGTCACGCGCGGAGACGGACTGGGGCGGACTGCTCGGCCCGGTGGACGCTCCCCCGCCCTCCTGGGGCGGGGGCGGCTCCCGGAGCGGGGGAAACCCCTCACCCGCGCACCGAACTGCGCACATGCAGTACGTTCGGGTCATGTCCCAGCCCGCCAAGTCCTCACGTACACCAGCTACGCCCGACGCGCCGGAAAGTGCCGCAGGCAGTCGCGCCGCCGCCCAGCGGCTCAAGATGCGCCGAGAACTGGCGGCCGCAGCCATGGAGCTGTTCGCGACCAAGGGGTACGAGGCGACCACCGTCGACGAGATCGCGGCCGCCGCCGGGGTCGCCCGCCGTACCTTCTTCCGCCACTTCCGCTCCAAGGAAGAGGCGATCTTCCCGGACCACGACGACACCCTGATCCGCGCCGAGGCGGTGCTCAACGCCGCCCCCGCGCACGAGCACCCGCTCGACACCGTGTGCCGTGGCATCAAGGAAGTCATGCGGATGTACGCGGCCGCCCCGGAGATCTCGGTCGCCCGCTACAAGCTCACCCGCGAGGTGCCGACCCTCAGGGAGGCCGAGATCGCCTCGGTGGCCCGCTACGAGCGCCTGTTCACCCGCTATCTCCTGGGCCACTTCGACGAGCACGCGCACGCCGACGACGCCAACGACGACCCGCTGCTGGCCGAGGTGGCCGCCTCCGCCGTCGTCACCGCCCACAACCACGTCCTGCGGCGCTGGCTGCGGGCGGGCGGCCAGGGCGACGTCGAGGCGCAGCTCGACCACGCCTTCGCGATCGTCCGCAAGACCTTCGGCACCGGCATCGGCGCCGGACGCAGCTCGGCCCCCCAGCCGGCCACCACCGCCCCGGCGACGGCCTCCACGCACGGCGAGGTGCTCGTCACGGTCGCCCGTACCGATGCGCCGCTGGACGAGGTCATGCGGACCATCGAGGAGGCGCTGAAGGAGCGCTGAGCGAGGCTCGCGAGGAGCACCGAGCCGACTCCCCCGCTGTGACGACGGCCACCCGACCGGGTGGCCGTTTTGCCATGTCAGGGCCCGTTTTCGAGGAGATTTCAGGCCCCGTTCGATCGATCATCGCTCATTTGTTACGTAAAGATTTCACCTGAGCCCAATCTCTGGCACTCAGTGCCTTGCAGCCTGACACGCGGTGTCATACGTTGATGGTGTCCGGGCGGCCGGCGAGCAGAGACCGTTCGCTCGCCGGCTGTCCCCAAGGGCCCACGGCCCGCGCGCCCGGACGCCTGCGTCACAGGCAACCTCCTGCGCCACAAAGCGCTGCCGAAGCACCACCGAGCCGAACCGACGGCACCCTCCCAAAACCCTCAGCAGCACTCCCAGCAGCAGCACCGACGAACCCTCAGCGCCCCTCCCTCAGGGCGCTCACCGCCGGAGGCAACACCGTGACCGTGAAGGACATCCTGGACGCGATCCAGTCGAAGGACGCCACGTCCGCCGACTTCGCCGCCCTGCCGCTCCCCGAGTCGTACCGCGCGATCACCGTGCACAAGGACGAGACGGAGATGTTCGCGGGCCTTCAGACCCGCGACAAGGACCCGCGCAAGTCGATCCACCTGGACGACGTTCCCGTGCCCGAGCTGGGCCCGGGCGAGGCCCTGGTGGCCGTCATGGCCTCCTCGGTCAACTACAACTCGGTGTGGACCTCGATCTTCGAGCCCCTGCCGACGTTCGGCTTCCTGGAGCGCTACGGCAAGCTCAGCGAGCTGACCCGCCGCCACGACCTGCCGTACCACATCATCGGCTCCGACCTCGCGGGCGTGGTCCTGCGCACCGGCCCCGGCGTCAACGCCTGGAAGCCCGGTGACGAGGTCGTCGCCCACTGCCTGTCCGTCGAGCTGGAGTCCTCCGACGGCCACAACGACACCATGCTCGACCCCGAGCAGCGCATCTGGGGCTTCGAGACCAACTTCGGCGGCCTCGCCGAGATCGCACTGGTCAAGTCCAACCAGCTGATGCCGAAGCCCGCGCACCTGAGCTGGGAGGAGGCCGCGGCCCCGGGCCTGGTGAACTCCACCGCCTACCGCCAGCTGGTCTCCCGCAACGGCGCCCAGATGAAGCAGGGCGACAACGTCCTGATCTGGGGTGCGAGCGGCGGCCTCGGCAGTTACGCCACCCAGTTCGCGCTCGCCGGCGGCGCCACCCCGATCTGCGTGGTCTCCAGCGAGCAGAAGGCGGAGATCTGCCGGAAGATGGGCGCCGAGCTGATCATCGACCGCAGCGCCGAGGGCTACAGGTTCTGGAAGGACGAGCACACCCAGGACCCCAAGGAGTGGAAGCGCTTCGGCAAGCGCATCCGTGAGCTCACCGGCGGCGAGGACGTCGACATCGTCTTCGAGCACCCCGGCCGCGAGACCTTCGGCGCCTCCGTGTACGTCACCCGCAAGGGCGGCACGATCGTCACCTGCGCCTCGACCTCCGGGTACAACCACGAGTACGACAACCGCTACCTGTGGATGTCGCTGAAGCGGATCATCGGCTCCCACTTCGCCAACTACCGCGAGGCCTGGGAGGCCAACCGCCTCATCGCCAAGGGCAAGATCCACCCGACCCTGTCGAAGGTCTACTCCCTGGAGGACACCGGCCAGGCCGCGTACGACGTCCACCGCAACCTGCACCAGGGCAAGGTCGGCGTGCTCTGCCTCGCCCCCGAGGAAGGCCTCGGCGTGCGCGACGAGGAGATGCGCGCCCAGCACATCGACGCCATCAACCGCTTCCGGAACGTCTGAGGGCCACAGATGACAGAGCGTCAGAAGGACCGTCCGTGGCTCATGCGGACGTACGCCGGCCACTCCACGGCCGAGGCGTCCAACGAGCTGTACCGACGCAACCTCGCCAAGGGCCAGACCGGTCTGTCGGTGGCGTTCGACCTGCCGACGCAGACCGGCTACGACCCCGACCACATCCTCGCCCGCGGCGAGGTCGGCCGGGTGGGCGTGCCCGTCGCGCACCTCGGTGACATGCGCCGGCTGTTCCAGGACATCCCCCTGGAGCAGATGAACACCTCGATGACGATCAACGCCACCGCCATGTGGCTGCTGGCGCTCTACCAGGTCGTCGCCGAGGAGCAGGGCGCGGACATCACCAAGCTCCAGGGCACGACCCAGAACGACATCGTCAAGGAGTACCTGTCCCGCGGGACGCATGTCTTCCCGCCGGGGCCCTCGCTCCGCCTGACGACGGACATGATCGCGTACACGGTCTCCCACATCCCGAAGTGGAACCCGATCAACATCTGCAGCTACCACCTGCAGGAGGCCGGGGCCACGCCGGTGCAGGAGATCGCGTACGCGATGTCCACCGCGATCGCCGTCCTCGACGCCGTGCGCGACTCCGGCCAGGTGCCGCAGGAGCGCATGGGTGACGTGGTCGCCCGCATCTCCTTCTTCGTGAACGCGGGCGTCCGCTTCATCGAGGAGATGTGCAAGATGCGGGCGTTCGGCCGCATCTGGGACAAGGTCACCCGTGAGCGGTACGGCATCCAGGACCCCAAGCAGCGCCGGTTCCGCTACGGCGTCCAGGTCAACTCCCTCGGCCTGACCGAGGCCCAGCCGGAGAACAACGTCCAGCGGATCGTGCTGGAGATGCTCGCCGTGACCCTCTCCAAGGACGCACGCGCGCGTGCCGTGCAGCTGCCGGCCTGGAACGAGGCGCTGGGCCTGCCCCGCCCCTGGGACCAGCAGTGGTCGCTGCGCATCCAGCAGGTGCTGGCGTACGAGAGCGATCTGCTGGAGTACGAGGACATCTTCGAGGGCTCGAAGGTGATCGAGGCCAAGGTGGACCAGCTGGTCACCGACGCCCTCACCGAGATCGACCGCATCCAGGAGATGGGCGGCGCGATGGCCGCCGTGGAGTCCGGCTACCTGAAGTCCCAGCTGGTCTCCTCGCACGCCGAGCGCCGGGCCCGGATCGAGTCCGGCCAGGAGAAGATCGTCGGCGTCAACGCCTTCGAGGGCACCGAGCCCAACCCGCTCACGGCCGACCTGGACACCGCGATCATGACGGTCGACCCGGCGGTCGAGGCCCGGGTCATCGCCTCGCTCCAGAACTGGCGCGACACCCGCTACCAGCCGCCCTTCAACCACCCGCGCCCCTGCAAGGCGCTGGAGCGGCTGAAGGAGGCCGCCAAGGGCACCGACAACCTGATGGAGGCCACGCTGGAGTGCGCCCGCGCCGGGGTCACGACCGGCGAGTGGGCCGGCGCCCTGCGCGAGGTGTTCGGCGAGTACCGGGCGCCCACCGGGGTCTCCTCCGCTCCGGTGGCGGTCGCCGCCGAGCCGGGCTCCGCGCTCGCCGAGGTCCGCGCCAAGGTGGACGCCACCGCCCGCGAACTCGGCGTCGGCAAGCTGCGCTTCCTGGTCGGCAAGCCGGGCCTGGACGGGCACTCCAACGGCGCCGAGCAGATCGCCGTACGCGCGCGTGACGCCGGCTTCGAGGTGGTCTACCAGGGCATCCGGCTGACGCCCGAACAGATCGTGGACGCCGCCCTGGCCGAGGACGTGCACGCGGTGGGCCTGTCGATCCTGTCCGGCTCGCACGCCCAGCTGGTGCCGGACGTACTCCAGCGGCTGCGTGTGGCCGGTGCCACAGATATACCGGTGATCGCCGGTGGCATCATCCCGAATGGTGACGCCGAGCAGCTCAGGGCCGCCGGAGTGGCCGCCGTCTTCACCCCGAAGGACTTCGACATCACCGGGATCATCGGCCGAATCGTCGACGAGATCCGGAAAGCGAACAAGCTCGACCCCCTGGAGGTCCCCGCATGACCACCCCTGTCAACCGCCTTCGCCCGCGGCGCTCCTGCCTGGCCGTACCGGGCAGCAACCCGCGCTTCCTGGAGAAGGCGCAGGGCCTCCCGGCGGACCAGGTCTTCCTGGACCTGGAGGACGCCTGTGCGCCGCTCGCCAAGCCCGAGGCGCGGCACACCATCGTCAAGTTCCTCAACGAGGGCGACTGGACGGGCAAGACGCGCGTCGTACGCGTCAACGACTGGACGACCGAGTGGACGTACCGCGACGTCGTCACGGTCGTCGAGGGGGCCGGCCAGAACCTCGACTGCATCATGCTGCCGAAGGTCCAGAACGCCGAGCAGATCGTGGCCCTGGACCTCCTGCTGACCCAGATCGAGAAGACCATGGGCTTCGAGGTCGGCAAGATCGGCATCGAGGCGCAGATCGAGAACGCGCAGGGCCTGAACAACGTCAACGCGATCGCGCAGGCCTCCCCGCGCATCGAGACCATCATCTTCGGCCCGGCCGACTTCATGGCCTCCATCAACATGAAGTCCCTCGTCGTGGGCGAGCAGCCGCCCGGCTACCCGGCGGACGCCTACCACTACATCCTGATGAAGATCCTGATGGCCGCCCGCGCCAACAACCTCCAGGCGATCGACGGCCCCTACCTGCAGATCCGCAACGTGGAGGGCTACCGCGAGGTCGCCCAGCGCGCCGCCGCCCTCGGCTTCGACGGCAAGTGGGTGCTGCACCCGGGCCAGGTCGAGGCCTCCAACGAGATCTTCTCGCCCTCCCAGGAGGACTACGACCACGCCGAGCTGATCCTGGACGCGTACGACTACTACACGTCCGAGGCGGGCGGCAAGAAGGGCTCCGCGATGCTCGGCGACGAGATGATCGACGAGGCCAGCCGCAAGATGGCGCTGGTCATCTCCGGCAAGGGCCGGGCCGCCGGCATGCAGCGCACGTCGAAGTTCGAGATCCCGGAGGCCTGAGCGCGATGCAGTTCGGACGCACGTACGAGGAGTTCGAGGTCGGGGCGACGTACAAGCACTGGCCGGGCAAGACGGTCACGGAGTACGACGACCACCTGTTCTGTCTGCTCACCATGAACCACCACCCGCTCCACATGGACACGAACTATGCGGAGAAGACGACGGACTTCGGCAAGAACGTCGTCGTCGGGAACTACATCTACTCCCTGCTGCTCGGCATGTCCGTGCCGGACATCTCCGGCAAGGCGATCGCCAACCTGGAGATCGAGTCGCTCAAGCACGTGGCGCCGACCTTCCACGGCGACACGATCTACGGCGAGACGACCGTGCTGGACAAGTGGCCGTCGAAGTCGAAGAACGACCGCGGGATCGTCTACGTCGAGACCAAGGGCTACAAGCAGGACGGCACGCTCGTGTGCGTGTTCCGCCGCAAGGTGATGGTGCCGACCGAGACGTACATCAAGGAGCGCGGCGGCGAGCAGCCCGGCCGCCCGGAGCTGACCGCACCTGCGGAAAAGAACACGGAGAAGTAAGCCATGGCCCGTCTCGCCCAGACCGCCGGTCTGACCGACGTCCAGCAGGAGATCCTCTCCACCGTGCGGGACTTTGTCGACAAGGAGATCATTCCTGTCGCGACCGAGCTGGAGCACCGCGACGAGTACCCGCAGCAGATCGTGGACGGCCTGAAGGAACTCGGCCTGTTCGGTCTGATGATCCCCGAGGAGTACGGGGGCCTGGGCGAGTCGCTCCTGACCTACGCGCTGTGCGTGGAGGAGATCGCCCGCGGCTGGATGTCGGTGTCCGGCATCATCAACACCCACTTCATCGTCGCGTACATGCTCAAGCAGCACGGCACGCAGGAGCAGAAGGACCACTTCCTGCCGAGGATGGCGGCCGGCGACATCCGGGGCGCATTCTCGATGTCGGAGCCGGGCCTGGGCTCCGATGTGTCGGCGATCACGTCGAAGGCGGTCAAGGACGGCGACGAGTACGTCCTGAACGGCCAGAAGATGTGGCTGACGAACGGTGGCACGTCCTCCCTCGTCGCCGTCCTCGTCCGCAGTGACGAAGGACACCCCGAGGGCACCGCGCCCCACAAGTCCATGACGACCTTCCTGATCGAGAAGGAGCCGGGCTTCGGCGAGGTCCGACCGGGTCTGACCATCCCCGGCAAGATCGAGAAGATGGGCTACAAGGGCGTCGACACCACCGAACTCATCATGGACGGCCTGCGGGTACCGGCCGATCGGGTGCTCGGCGGCGTCACCGGCCGAGGTTTTTACCAAATGATGGACGGCGTCGAGGTCGGCCGGGTCAACGTCGCGGCCCGTGGCTGCGGCGTCGCTCAGCGTGCCTTCGAACTCGGTGTCCAGTACGCCCAGCAGCGGCACACCTTCGGCAAGCCGATCGCCCAGCACCAGGCCATCCAGTTCAAGCTGGCGGAGATGGCCACCAAGGTCGAGGCCGCCCATGCGATGATGGTCAACGCGGCCCGCAAGAAGGACTCCGGCCAGCGAAACGACCTCGAGGCCGGAATGGCGAAGTACCTGGCCTCGGAGTACTGCAAGGAGGTCGTGGAGGACGCCTTCCGCATCCACGGCGGCTACGGCTTCTCCAAGGAGTACGAGATCGAGCGCCTCTACCGGGAGGCTCCGATGCTGCTCATCGGTGAAGGTACCGCCGAGATCCAGAAAATGATCATCGGTCGCAGGCTGCTCGAAGAGTATCGATTCCAGGGCTGATTGTCCGTATACGGGGTGTTTTCTTCGAGAAGAAGATCACACCCCGTAGACGTAGTTCGGCCGTCGACTCGGCAGCCTGGCTTGCCCAGTTGCGGCCCGCGACCGGTACGATCCCGGGAAAGCCGCCGTCCCCCGTCTTGCGCGGCATCATCCGCTACGAAGGTCATCCATGCCCCACAGCCAAACCTCTGCACCTCGCGACAGCCGAGCCGGCGTACGCCTCGCGCGCGGAGCATCGCCGTGGCTTCTCCCGACCGTCGCCACCGCAGCACTCAGCCTGGCCCGCGCCCGCCGCTCCGGCGCGGCCAAGGCCGTGGCCGTGCCCGCCACCGCGCTCGCCGCGGGCATGCTGTGGTTCTTCCGCGACCCCGAGCGCGAGATCGGCTCCGGCCGGGTGATCTCGCCCGCCGACGGTGTGGTGCAGAGCATCATGCCGTGGAAGGACGGGCGCACCCGCGTCGCGATCTTCATGAGCCCGCTGAACGTCCACGTCAACCGTGCACCCCTCGCGGGCACGGTGACATCCGTCGAGCACATCCCCGGCGGCTTTGTTCCGGCTTTCAACAAGGAGAGCGAGAACAACGAGCGCGTAGTCTGGCATTTCGACACCGAACTCGGCGACATCGAGATGATCCAGATCGCCGGCGCGGTGGCCCGCCGCATCGTGCCCTACATCCCCACCGGCACGAAGGTCGAGCAGGGCGACCGTATCGGTCTGATCCGCTTCGGCTCGCGTGTCGACCTCTACCTGCCCAAGGGCGTGGAGGTCGCGGTCGAGGTCGGCCAGAAGACCGTGGCTGGGGTGACTCGCATTGACCGTGATTGATCCGGAGACCCAGGCCGGCTGGGTGCCCGAGGCCGACGAGGTGGACGACGAGGAGGAGATGCCCCTCTCTCTCCGCCTGTCGATAGCGGACACCCTCACCCTGGGCAACGCCACGTGCGGGTTCATGGCGGTGTACTTCACCACCACCGGCATCCTGATCCCGCACCTGACCGGGAACGACGAGTCCGCGGGCATGGCGCGGCACAGCGCCGCCACGGCCGTCATCCTGATGCTCTGCGCGGCCGTCTTCGACCTGTTCGACGGACTGGTGGCCCGGAAGCTGCGCTCGTCGCCGATGGGCGCGGAGCTGGACAACCTCTCCGACCTGATCAGCTTCGGGCTCGCGCCCGCGTACTTCGTCCTCGTCTACGGCATGGTCGCGGACGACGCGCACCAGAGAGTGGCGGCGCTGGGGGCAATCGTGGTGCTCCTGGCGGTCGTCCTCCGGCTGGCGCGCTTCTCCTGCGTGACCATGAAGGACGGCATGTTCCAGGGCATGCCCAGCCCCTTCGGGGCGCTGACGGTGGTCTCCATCGTGCTGCTGGAGCTGCCCTTCGTGGCGACGCTGCTGGCGATCCTCGGTACGGCGTGGCTGATGGTGAGCCGGGTGGAGTACCCGAAGCCCAGGGGCCGCCTGGCCGGGGCCATGCTCGCGTGGATCGTCCTGTCGATGGGCCTGCTGGCGGCCTGGGCCTTCGACGCGCCCAGCGGGCAGCTGCTGCTCCAGACGGGCTGCGCGCTCCAGCTGGTCATGGGCGCCGTGATTCCGTTGTTCGCCACGGCTCGGCGGGTGAACAACTTCCGCGACAACCGGCGCGAGGCGCGGGCGGCGCAGTTGCCGTAGCGGCGCTTTGGCAGGGGCCCCGGACCAGGGAACGGTTCGGGGCCCCTCGCTTGTGTGGCCCACCTGGGGGCTCCGCCCAGGGGCCTCAGCCCAGGTGGTCCTCGGCGATCCGCACGGCGACCCGCTCGAGAATCGGCCCCGCGTCCGCGATGCACCTGGCCACGTCCGGCTCGACGGAGGTCAACGGGTACGCCCTCTCGATCCCCGCCCGCAGCAACGCCTCCGGCGACAGAGCGAGCCGTCCGCACACAGCCACCACGGTCCTCCCCGCGGAGCGAGCCGCGGCAGCAACACCCGCCGGGGCCTTCCCGTGCAGCGTCTGCTCGTCCAGCGAGCCCTCACCGGTGATCACCAGCGAGGCCCGCTCCAGCGCGGGCGCGAAGCCCAGCACGTCCAGCATGACCTCGATACCGGGCCGGAAACGGGCGCCCAGCAGCAGCGCGCCGTACCCGATGCCGCCCGCCGCCCCCGCGCCCGGCGATGCCGCGTACTCCGCCGCCCGCGGCCCGACCTCGGCCTCCAGCACCTTGGCGAAGTGGGCGAGGGCCGCGTCCAAGGTTTCCACGTCGTCCGGCGAGGCGCCCTTCTGCGGGCCGTACACCGCCGGCGCGCCCTTGGGCCCGGTCAGCGGATTGTCGACGTCGCTCGCCAGCACCAGCTCCACCGAGGACAGCCGCGGGTCCAGTTCGGACAGGTCGGTGCGGGCGAGCTCCGTCAGCCCGCCGCCGCCCGGCGACACCGGCTCGCCGTCCTCGTTCAGGAAGCGCGCGCCCAGCGCGGACAGCATTCCCGCGCCGCCGTCCGTCGTGGCGCTGCCGCCGACACCGAACACGATCGTCCGGGCGCCCGCGTCGAGCGCGGCGCGCAGCAGCTCGCCGGAGCCGTACGTGGAGGCCGTCAGGGGCGCGAAGACCCCGGCCGGGAGCCGCTGGAGGCCGCTCGCCTCGGCCATCTCCACCACCGCGGTCCCCTCGCGCAGCGCGAACGCGGCGGTCACCTCCTGGCCCAGCGGCCCGGCGACCCGCACCTCGCGGCGCTCGAAACCGGCCGCGACCGCGGCGTCCACGGTTCCGTCGCCGCCGTCGGCCACGGGGAGCGCCTCGATGCGAAGATCCGGCACGACCCGGCGCAGCCCGGCCGTCACCCGCTCGGCTACCTGCACGGCCGTCAGCGAGCCCTTGAACTTGTCCGCGGCGATGAGCACCCGACGGGTCTCGTTCACTGCAGCGTCCGCCACCTTGCTTTCCCCTTGCTCTCCGGGCCCCGCGCACGTCGGGGCCAGTCGCGCCGCTGCGACCTTAACCGGAGGAGACCCCCCTCGTCATGCTGCGACCGAAGGCTGGGAACCGGCTGGGAACCGGCTGGGAGGAGCATGCGGAAAACGGGTAGATCCCAGCCATGACCAGCCGGCTCCCGCAGTCCGCCGCCCTCGCCGACCGCATCCATGGCGGCTGGCTCGGCCGGATCGCGGGCAACATGCTCGGCAAGCCGGTGGAGCAGGGCGAGGTGTGGACCCGCGAGCGCATCGATCGCTATCTGCGCACGGCCGAGGCGCTGCCGCTCACCGACTACCTGCCCGAGCCCGCCGACCCGGCCGAGGCCGCCGCACTGCGCCCGGAGTGGCGCGAGTGCGTGCGCGGCCGGATCCACGGCAGTGTGCGCGACGACGACGTCGACTACGCGGTCCTCGGTCTGCACCTGCTGGAGACGTACGGCTTCGGCTTCAGCACCGAGCAGGTCGGCGACCTGTGGCTGCTGCGGCTGCCGTATCTGCAGACCTTCACCGCGGAACGGGCCGCCTACCGCAATCTCGCCAACGGGCTGAAGCCCCCGCTGACGGCGACCTACGACAACCCGTACCAGGAGTGGATCGGCGCGCTGATCCGCGCCGACGTCCACGGCTGGACCCACCCCGGCGACCCCGCGGCCGCCGCCGGCCTCGCCCGCCGGGACGCGGTGCTCTCGCACACCGGGAACGGCGTGTACGGCGCCATGTGGGCGGCTGCGCTGATCGCCGCCGCCTTCACCGCCCCCACCGTGCGCGACGCACTCGACACGGCTCTCGGCGTGATCCCGGCGAGCAGCCGGCTCGCCCGTACCGTACGGCGGGCCATGACCCTGCACGAGACGCGGCTGCCATGGGAGGAGACCCTGGCCACCCTGGCCGCGGAGACGGCCGGGCTCGGCTGGATCCACACCGTCCCGAACGCCGCCGTCCTCACCGCCGGGCTGCTGTACGGCGACGGCGACTTCACCCGGACCATCGCCCTGACCGTGCGCGGCGGCCTGGACACCGACTCCAACGGGGCCACGGCGGGCTCGGTGGCCGGGGTGCTCACAGGTGCGGACGCGATCCCGGCCCAGTGGAAGGACCCGCTTCAGGACACGGTACGGAGCGCGGTGTTCGGCTTCGACTCCGTACGGATCAGTGCGCTGGCGGAACGCACCCTGCGCCTGGCGACGACGGGCCGGTAGCCGCCCCGCGCCTGGTTACCCTTCCCCAATGACCACGACTCCTGACTTCGCCACGTACATCGCGAGCCTGCCCCGTGTCCTCGCCGGTGCGGCCGTGCTCTTCCGGGACTCCGAGGGGCGTGTGCTGCTGGTCGAGCCCAACTACCGCGAGGGCTGGGCGCTTCCGGGCGGCACGATCGAGTCGGACGACGGGGAGACCCCGCGCCAGGGCGCGCGCCGGGAGACGCTGGAGGAGATCGGGCTCGACCGGGAGCCGGGCCGGCTGCTGGCCGTGGACTGGGTGCACGGAACGGGCCGGCCCCCGCTGGTGGCGTACCTGTACGACGGCGGAGTCCTCACGGAGGCCGAGCTGAAGGCGATCCGCCTCCAGGAGGAGGAGCTGCTGTCCTGGCGGCTGGTCCCGCGCGAGGAGATCACCGACCACCTCCCCGGCGCCCTCGGCCGCCGCGTCCTGACCGCCCTGGACGTCCTCGCGGACGGCTCGGGCACCGCGGAACTGGAGAACGGCCACCGGGTGGCGTGACCGGCCCTTCACCGGCTGTGGTCGCGGCGGGGCGCCGGGCGTGGCTCGGCTGAAGGTGCTCAGGCCGCCATCAAGGCGTTCTCGGTGCTTCCCACGGCCGGGTGCTCGGATCGCAGTTCGAACCAGATGGTCTTGCCCGTGGCCGTCTCCGTGCTGCCCCAGGCATCGGCGAGCAGATCGAGGAGTTCCGTGCCGCGGCCGCCTTCCGCGTCGGTGTCGACGACGCTGCGCAGGGGGCCGGCGGACTCGGTGTCCTCCACCTCGCACGCCAGTCGGGAGTCACGCACCCGCAGGTTGAGCCTGAGCGGCCCGCGGGTGTGCCGCAGGGCGTTGGTGACCACCTCGCTGACCAGGAGCTCCGCGGTGTCGGACAGGTCGGCCAAGGACCAGTCGCTCAGCTGAGCGGTCACCAGCCGCCGGGCCCGGCCCGCCGAGGTCAGTTCCCGGGGCAGGGGCCAGGAGGCGTCCCAGACGGTGGCGCGGCCACGGGGAGCGTCCAGCGGTCGTATCGGTGCGAGCGCACGGGACCACAGGGCCCACTGCCGGGTGGCCCAGGAGAGCGCGGCGTGTGTGGCCATGGGAATCAGTCCTTCGGGGAGAGACCGTACATGTAGCAGTCGCTACGCCTCAAATATAGATGTAGCGGATGCTACGGTAAAGACATCACCAAAGGTTTTCATAAGGGACATATAGCCCGAGCTTCCCTCATCGCATTCAGGAGCCCTCATGCCGCGTCCGCCCGACCCGGTCAAACGACGCGATCTGCTCGACCGGGTCCGCGCATACGTCCTCCGCAACGGGCTGACGGACCTCTCCCTGCGGCCCCTGGCCCGTGCGCTGGGCACCAGCGACCGCATGCTCCTGTACTACTTCGGCTCCAAGGAGCGGATGGTCGCCGAGGCCCTCGCCGGCTACGAACGCCGGCCTCTTCTACGCACCCGCGAGCTGCTGGAGGCCTTCGGCTCACCGAGGGACGCGGCGGGCCTCCGCCGCTTCATGGAGGAGGTGTGGCATCAGTTCAGCGACCCCGACGTACGCGCCTCGCTCCCCCTGTATCTCGAGATCATGAGCGCCAGCCTGCTCCACCCGGACCGGTACGGGCCGGTCCTGCACGACATCGTCACCGAGTGGACGGACCTGCTCACCAGCGTCTTCCGCGATCTCGGCATGGACCAGGACCGGGCCCGCACCCAGGCCGCCCTGCTGGCGGACGCCTCCTTCGGCCTCGTGATCGCCCCGCTGGCGAACGGCCACTGGGACCGGGCGGACAAGGCCTTTCACGCCCTCCTCGACATCCTGGAGCCCGGATGGCGGACCCAGGCATGACGCTCGATCAGAAGCCGCCGCCCTGGCCACCGGCGCCTCACCGCCCCACGGCCGGGGACCGGTGGCCCGGCCCCGATATCCGCTCGCCCCCATCGCACGGGCGTCCTACTCTCGGCCCATGGACAAGCCTCTCCTTGCCCTTCTCAGCGGCGCGGGTATCTCCACCGACTCCGGAATCCCGGACTACCGCGGGCCGAACGGGCTGTGGCGGCGGGATCCGGCGGCGGAGAAGCTCGTGACATACGAGTACTACATGGCGGACCCGGAGATCCGGCGCCGCTCGTGGCAGATGCGGCGCAAGAACCGCACCCTCAAGGCCGAGCCGAACGCCGCGCACCGGGCCGTCGCCGAGCTGGAGAAGTCCGGCATCCCGGTGCGGGTCATCACGCAGAACGTGGACGGACTGCACCAGCTCGCCGGCATGCCCGCCCGCAAGGTGCTCGAACTGCACGGCAGCGCACGCAGTGTCGTGTGCACCCGGTGCCACGCCCGCGGACCGATGGAGGACGCCCTCTCCCGCGTCGAGGCCGGCGAGGAGGACCCGGCCTGCCTGGAATGCGGCGGCATCCTCAAGTCCGCGACCGTGATGTTCGGCGAGCGACTGGACCCGGTCGTCCTCGGCGAGGCGATGTCCATCAGCAAGGCCTGCACCCTGTTCATCGCCGTCGGCAGCAGCCTGCAGGTACAGCCCGCCGCCGGCCTGGTCGGCATCGCCGCCGACCACGGCGCCCGTCTGATCATCGTCAACGCCGAGCCGACGCCGTACGACGAACTCGCCCACGAAGTCGTACGCGAACCGATCGGCACCGCCCTGCCCAGAATCCTCCACAGGATCAGCGCTGAGAGCGCCAGCTAGGCTTCCTTCGGCCTTGGCGGGCGAGTGCGCGGTGCGTACGCGGTCAGCGGCGGTAGCAGTACGAATCCGAGGATGCGTCGCCACCCTGCAGGCGTGTCTGGTGCACGCGGAAGCCGAGGAAGTCCGGGCCGTGCGGGAAGAAACGGCTGTCGACGGAGAGCCCGCCATGGGCGGTGTCGGCGTCGAGTTTGCCCATCCACGGGTCGATGCCCGCGGGATAGAGCTGCGCGTCCCAGGCGGAATACAAGGAGTTCGTCAGGTACACGCGCCGTCCGTCGCGGCTGAGCTCGACCATCTGCGCTCCGCCGGTCAGCGGAACGTCCGGCTCGGCGGGATGCGGCTGTGGGCCGACGACGCCGCCGAGACGCACGGACGCGGTCTGCCTCGGACGGAACGCGTCGCTCACGTCGTACTGGAGCAGGTCACCGGTCCCCCATGCGGATACGTACAGCCACTGGTCGTCCACCGACAGGTCGATATCGGTGATGAACGGCGGCACGGCGCCGAACGGCTGAAGCGCCGGGGGCAGGTCCTCCGTTCGCGCGGGCTCGGCCGGGATGGTGATCACCTTGCGGACCACGAAGTCCTCGCCCTCGCGATTCCACAACCACACGGACGCCGACAGATCCTCTACGCTGACCACGGTGTTTGCGAACCCCCACGTTGCCTCCGGGTCGTGCGCGGGACGCAGCTCCAGAACCATCTGGTTCTCGTCCCCCAGATCGACGCGCTGCAGGTGCCGGCCGGAGTCCAGCTCCCAGAAGTGCAGTGAGTGGCCGTAGCGGCGGTCCCGCAGCAGTTCGGGGACGAGGCCGTTCTCGAACATCGAGGGGGACCCCCACTCGCTGGTGATGGCGATGTTCTGGCGCAGATGCCACCAGAGGTCGTAGGCGAACCGCTGCGGTCCGCGGTCGGTCTCCCAGGCACGCAGCACGTCGAAGGTTTCGTGGTCCAGCAGCGCGACGCCGCCGGGTCCATCCGCACCGTCCGCGCCGCCCAGGCAGGACAGGAACACTCCATCAGGGCCACAGTGGAGTGTGTGGGGCCGCGAATACCGTGCCTTGGCGGCCAGCTCTTCCGGCTCGACCACCTTGACCAGGCGGGGACGGGCGGGATCAGGGCCGGTGTCGAAGACGTGCAGCCGGGACGAGCGCAGTCCCGGGACGATGAGGTAGCGCCGCGCGGGGTGATGATGACCGGCATGGCCCAGCGCGCTGGAGCAGGCGTTCCAGCCGAAGTGGTGCAGTTCGTTGCCCGGCTCGGGCACTTCGGCCCGGGAGATCACACGGCCGTAGACAGGGGATTCGGGGTCGGTGCCGACGGTGAACAACGCGTCCGCGCGCTGTGCGGTCGGGTCGAAACCGACGACATAGGCGAGCTTCTCCGCAGGTGCGGCGACGGCGTCCGTCGGCGTCCGGTACAGGGTGGGGTCACTGTGGTCGCCGTTGTGGTGGGCGTGGTCGTTCGTCGTCATGGCTGGTCCTTGTCCCGAACGGGAGGCTGGAACCGGGGACTCCCGCGAGGCAGCCGGCCTCAGCTGTTCGAGATCGATGTGCAGATACCGGATGTAAATGCCACAAAGCCAGCGTTTCACAGCCCCGAAGCACTGCCAACGCGGCATCGGGGCTCCGGCCGCCATACCGGTTGACGGCGGAGAAGCTCGTGACATACGAGTACTACATGGCGGACCCGGAGATCCGGCGCCGCTCGTGGCAGATGCGGCGCAAGAACCGCACCCTCAACGCCGAGCCGACCCCGTACGACGAACTCGCCCACGAAGTCGTACGAGAACCGATCGGCACCTCGCTGCCCGCGCTGCTGGCCCGCATCCGGGCCGAGAGCGGCACTAGAACAGCGCGGTGTCCCGTTCGAAGTCCAGCAGGCGGCGCTTGCGGTCGAGGCCGCCGCCGTAGCCGGTGAGGTCGCCGGACGCGCCGATGACGCGGTGGCAGGGGACGATGATGCCGATGGGGTTCTTGCCGTTGGCGAGGCCGACGGCGCGGGATGCGCCGGGGTTGCCGAGGGCGTCGGCGAGTTGGCCGTAGGTGCGGGTCTCGCCGTACGGGATGCGGGTGAGCTGTTCCCAGACGCTGCGCTGGAACGGGGTTCCCTTCAGGGCGAGTTCGAGGGTGAACTGCTTCAACTCGCCTGCGAAGTAGGCCGTCAGCTGCTCCCGCGCCGCGGTGAAGGAGGGCAGGCTGTCGTCCCGGTGGCCGAAGTTCTCCTCGGGCGGGCGATGTCGCTGGCCGGCCATGTAGAGGCCGCACAAGGTGCCGTCGGCGTCGGCGACCAGGGTGAGCGGGCCGTACGGGCTGTCGATCACGGTGTGGGACATCACGGAGGAACCTTCTTACACGGGCAGGAAGTTGATCGGGTGGCCGTCGGTCGCCCACAGGTACTGCACGGCGTACGCCCGCCAGGGCCGCCATGCCTCGGCGCGGGCGGTGAGCGCGGCCGGGGTGGAGGGCAGGCCCAAGTCCCCTGCCGCGCGCCGGATGCCGAGGTCGGTGGGGAGGAAGGCGTCGGGGTCGCCGAGGGCGCGCATGGCGATGACGTCGACCGTCCACGGTCCGAAGCCGGGCAGGGAGAGAAGCCGGGCGCGGGCTTCCGCCCAGTCAGAATCGACTCCCAAATGGAGTGTGCCGTCGGCGAGTTCGCGGACCAGGGTGGTGAAGGTGGTACGCCGGGTGCGGGGCATCGCCAGGGTCTCGGGGTCGACGGCGGCGAGGGCTTCCGGGGAAGGGAAGAGGTGCGTGAGGCCGCCCTCGGGGTCGTCGAGGGGCTTGCCGTGCGCGGTGACCAGGCGGGCCGCGTGGGTGCGGGCGGCTGCCGTGGAAACCTGCTGTCCGAGGACGGCGCGGACGGCGAACTCGGCCTCGTCGACCGTGCGCGGCACCCGCCGGCCGGGCGCCTTGTCGACCAGGGGCGCGAGCAGCGGGTCGGTGCGCAGCCGGTCGTCCACGGCGACGGGGTCGGCGTCCAGGTCGAGCATGCGGCGGCAGCGGCTGATCGCCACGGGCAGGTCGCGCAGATCGCTGAGGGTGAGGCGGCAGCCGATGTGGTCGGGGCGGGGCGTGAGGGAGACGATCCCGTGGCCGTACGGCAGGCGCAGCGTGCGCCGGTACGCGCCGGTGGGGGCGCCTCCCACGCCGTTCGGGCCGTGGGGGAGCCACTCCTCGACACCGGGTACGGCGGTGGCGGCGAGGTGGCCGAAGAGGTTGGACGGGTTGAGCGGGGCGCGGAACGGCAGCCGCAGGCGGATCCCGCCCGGGGTGCCGGCCCCGGACTTCGGCGCGCGGGCGCGCAGCTCGCTCGGGGACAGGGCGAAGACCTCGCGGACGGTGTCGTTGAAGGTACGGATGGAGGCGAAGCCGGCCGCGAAGGCGATCTCCGTCATGGGCAGCGAGGTGGTCTCGATGAGCAGCCGCGCGGTCTCGGCGCGCTGGGCACGGGCGAGCGCGAGGGGGCCCGCGCCCAGCTCGGCGAGCAGCTGCCGCTCCACCTGGCGGGTGCTGTAGCCGAGCCGGTCGGCGAGTCCGGGCACGCCCTCGCGGTCCACGACGCCGTCGGCGATGAGCCGCATGGCGCGGGCCACCAGGTCGGCGCGCTGGTTCCACTCCGGGGAGCCGGGGCTGGTGTCCGGGCGGCAGCGCTTGCAGGCCCGGAACCCGGCCTGCTGGCAGGCGGCCGCGCTCGGGTAGAACGTCATGTTCTCCGGCTTGGGCGGGACGACGGGACAGCTGGGGCGGCAGTAGATCCGGGTGGTCAGGACGGCCGTGAAGAACCACCCGTCGAACCGCGCGTCCTTGGACTGCACGGCACGTAGGCAGTGCTCCCGGTCGAGGTGCGTGGCTGTCTGCATGCCTCCAGCATCGGCCACCCCGGGCGGCGAACGCTGGCGGAAATCCGACAGCAGCGTTCGCGGGCCTGGTGAGGTGCCGATCCGGGCGGGCGTGGGCGGGGCGGCCTCACGGCGCGTGTGTCCTGTGGGCGGCGCTCTGCCGGAACCCGGCGATCCAGTCGGCGGTGTGGCGCAGACCGCCGAACGTGTAGAAGTGGACCTTCACCGCGCCGTGCCGCTCGGGGTCGTAGCGGTGGGCGAGCGCGTGCAGGAAGCGGTCCGGGCCGGTCGTGCCCATGAGATTGGTCAGCGAGAAGCCGTACTTGCGGGCGACGGAGGCGCTGGTGGCGACGCCGAACCGGGTGGCGTAGCCGAGCAGCCGGCGTACGCCCGCCGGTCCGGGCACGCCGATGCGGACGGGCAGGTGCACGCCCCGGGCGCGGGCGGCCTCCAGCCAGCCGAGGACGGGGTCGACGTCGAAGCCGAACTGGGTGATGACGTCGCCGCCGAACCGGTGCGCCCCGATGGCCGCCGCCTTGTCGGTGAGCGCGGACCACAGCGTGCCGTCGGCTATCGCGGGGTGGCCCTCCGGGTAGCCGCTGATGCCGACGTGCCGGACGCCGTGGCGCTGGAGCAGGCCGGTGCGCAGGACGGCGAGGGCGTCCGGGTAGGGGCCCTCGGGGCGGGCGGGGTCGCCGCCGACGACGAAGACGTTCTCGGCGGTGCCGGCCCCGGCCAGCCCGGACAGGAACTCCTCCAGGGCGGCTCGGGAGGGCAGGCGGCGTGCCGAGATGTGGGGTACGGGGACGAAGCCGAGCCGTTTGACCGCGCGGGCGGCCGCCAGCCGCATGCCGAGGTCCTCGCCGGCGAGGAAGGTGATGTTGATCCGGGTGCCCCGCGGGATGCTGCCCCGCGCCTCCTCCAGCCGGGGCACGTCCTTGCCGGTCATCTCCAGCGAGAAGTCGTCCAGCAGTGCGGCACCGACCGCCGGGGTGACGGTGAGAGCGGGGTTCATCGTGCTCCTCGTACGACGGCGTTCGGGACCCCGGCCGATGATGTCACGCGGGCTGCGCGAGCCGCGGCCCGGGGTCACACCGGTTATGGACCGCCCACCCGCGCCGGCTTTGGCTCTGGTGACCGGACCACGGCCCGGGGCAAGGTGGTGGCTCCCGAACCCGAGGAGATCCCTGACCATGCGATTCCGGCACGCGGACACCATCTGGGCCACGTTTCCCGAACTGGCCTCCGGCGCGCTGTACGCCGACGGCGTCGGCGCCGGTGCGGACACCGGGCCGCGCGCCGCCGAGTACACCGCCCGCGCCCTGACCCGGCTGGCCGGCGCCACCGAGGGTGAGTTCCCCGAGGTGCTGGCCTGGCGGCGGACGTTCAGCCGGACGGGGCTCAAGCCGACGCAGTACCGGTGCGCCTCGGAGTCGCTGCTGCGGCGGCTGCGGAAGGAGGGCACGCTGCCGCGCATCCATCCGCTGGTCGATCTGTGCAACGCGCTGTCCGTGGCGTACGCGGTCCCGGTGGCGGTCCTCGATGTCGACCGGATCACCGGGCCGCTGCTGGAGGTGCGGCCCGCCGGCGGCGACGAGACGTACACGGCGTTCGGCGGGGGCGTCGAGCATCCCGCGCCCGGCGAGGTGACCTTCGTCGACTCCGCCGGACGCGCGCACGCCCGGCGCTGGACCCACCGGCAGAGCGGCCACTCGGCGGTCGGCGACCACACCCGCCGGGTGCTGGTGGTGGCGGAGGCCATGCACGACGGCGGCGCGGAGATCGTGCCCGAGCTGCTGAAGACGGCCGAGGCGGAGGTGGCGGCCCACTGGGGGGTCGGCACGCAGACGGCCGTGCTCACCCGGGCCGCGCCGGACTTCGTCTTCGGCGGCTGAAGCAGGCGCATGACAGCATGAGAACGGTGGACGAGGAGCGAGGGGTGCCGGTCGGCGCGGGCGAACTCCCGGGCAGCGGCTCGGACTTCCTGCAGCTGGCGGCCGCTGATGTGCCCGCCGGCGGGAAGGCCGAGTGGCTGGCCGCACGGCTGCGGCAGGCGATAGCGGACGGCCGCCTGGCGGTGGGCAGCAGGCTCCCGCCCACCCGGGTGCTGGCCACGGAACTGCATGTGTCCCGAGGGGTGATCACCGAGGCCTACCGCCGGCTCGCCGAGGACGGCCACCTGGAGGGCCGCCGCCGCGGGGGCACGGTGGTGGTGGCGGCACCGTTCGCCGCGGCACGGGGCGTCCGCGGGGGCGGGGGTCCGGGACGCGAGGAGTCGCGGAAGGCCCCTGCGGATGCGGCACTCGGCAGCCCCCTCCCCAGGACATCGCCGCCGTCAGGCGCGTCCGGCACCCAGTCGCCCGGCCGGTCAGAAGCATGCGGCACCGTGCCATCCGCCCCGTTCAGGACCACGCCCCACCCCACACCGGGGACACCCCCCTCCCGCGCCCCCGGTAGGCCACCCTCCCCTCGCGCACCCCTCCCCCTGCGCCCTGCCGACGCCTCCACAGGCCCCACCACACCAGCGACCCCCTTCCTCCGGCCCCCGGGTGCCGACGTCTTCGACGCTCTGCGGGAGGCGCCGGCCGCCGTCGATCTCACTCCCGGGCGGCCGGACCTCGCCGCCTTTCCGCGTACCGCCTGGCTGCGCGCCGAGCGTGCCGTGCTCGCGGAGCTGTCCGCCGAGCACCTCGGCTACGGCGACCCCCGTGGCGCTCCCGCGCTGCGGCGGGCCGTGGCCGAGTGGCTCGCGCGGATGCGGGGCGTACGGGTGGAGCCGGACGAGGTGCTGATCGTGGCGGGCACCGCCCAGGCGCTCACGCTGCTGCACCAGGTGCTGCGGGCGGACGGCATCGACGCCGTGGCAGTGGAGGACCCCGGCTCGCTCGGCGGCCGCCAGCATCTGGTCAACGGGGGCCTCGACACCCCGCCGGTGCCGGTCGACGGGGACGGGGTGCGGGTGGACGCGTTGCGCGCGACCGGTGCCCGCGCGGTGCTGCTCACGCCGGCCCATCAGTTCCCGACCGGCGTGGTGACCAGCGGCGAGCGCCGGCGTGAGCTGCTGGGCTGGGCACGGGACGGCGGGCTGATCCTGGAGGACGACTACGACGCGGAGCACCGCTACGACCGGCCGCCGGTCCCCGCGCTGCGGGCGCTGCTGGCCGACCGGGTGTGCTACCTGGGCAGCGTGTCGAAGCTGCTCGCTCCGGCGTTGCGCATCGGCTGGCTGGTGGCCCCGCCCCGGTATCGCCGGGGCCTGGTCGACGCCAAGCGGTTCAACGACCTGGGCAACGCGGTGCTGCCGCAGCTCGTGCTCGCCCGGCTGATGGAGTCCGGTGGACTCGAGCGGCAACTGCGACTGTTGCGGCGGCGGCACCGCGACCGCCGCGACGCGATGATCGCCGCGCTCGCCGAGCATCTGCCCGGCGGGACCGTGCACGGCGCCGCGGCGGGCCTGCATCTGACGGTCACGTACACCGCGGACGTGCCCGACACCGAGCTCGCGGCCGCCGCGCTGGCCCGGGGCGTGAAGTGCCAACCCCTGTCCTGGCACCGGCAGTTGCCCGGCCCGCCCGGTCTCGTCCTCGGCTACGCGGCCACCGCGCCGGGAGTCATCGCCGAGGGCGTGGCGCTGCTCGGCAGGACCCTGCGCGAACTGTCCTGACGGCTGCTCCTGGCGGTGCGCCTGAGCAGCATCAACCGCTGCGCCGATCAGCCGACTTGGCGAGCGAACGCGTCGTACGCCCGCTCGTCGAACAGGACGAAGCGCACCTCTTCGACGGCTGTCGGTGTGTTCCGCACGGTCTCCACGGCGATCCGTGCCGCGTCCTCCATCGGCCACCGGTACACGCCCGTGGAGACGGCCGGGAACGCGACCGTGCGGGCGCCGAGTTCGTCGGCGGCCCTCAGGGACTCGCGGTAGCAGGAGGCGAGCAGCTCGGAGCGGTCCTCGCGCTCGCTGTACACCGGGCCCACCGTGTGGATGACCCAGCGGGCGTCGAGTTCACCCGCCGTCGTGGCAACCGCCTGGCCGGTGGGCAGGCCCTTGCCGTACCGGGAGGCGCGCAGGGCGCGGCACTCTTCCAGGATGGCGGGGCCGCCGCGCCGGTGGATCGCGCCGTCGACTCCTCCGCCGCCGAGGAGGGAGGAGTTGGCCGCGTTGACGATCGCGTCGGCGCTCTCCCGGGTGATGTCGCCCTGGACCAGGGTGATGGTGGTCATGTCTGCCTCAGTCTTCGCCATACAGCCTTGGCCGCGTTGTGCCCCGACATGCCGTGCACGCCGGGTCCCGGCGGGGTGGCCGAGGAGCAGATGAAGACGGCCGGATGGGGGGTGTGGTAGGGGAACAGGGACAGTCTGGGGCGCAGCAGCAGCTGGAGTCCGGACGCCGCGCCGCAGGCGATGTCGCCGCCGACGTAGTTGGCGTTGTGGGCGGCCAGTTCGGCGGGGCCGGCGACGGCGCGGGCGAGCACGCGGTCGCGGAAACCGGGGGCGAAGCGCTCCAGTTGGCGTTCCATGGCGTCGGTGAGGTCGCCGGACCAGCCGTTCGGGACATGGCCGTACGCCCAGAAGACCTGCTTGCCCCGGGGGGCGCGGGTCGGGTCGACGATGCTGGGCTGCACGGTGATCAGGAACGGCCGGCCGGGAGCGCGGCCCTCGCGGGAGGCGGAGCGCAGGGCGGTGGAGATCTCGCCCTTGCTGGCGCCGATCTGGACGGTCGTGGCGGTACGGGCCTCGGGCGCGGTCCAGGGCACGGGGCCGTCCAGCGCATAGTCGATCTTGAAGACGCCCGGGCCGTAGCGGTAGTGCGCGTAGTGGTCGCCGAAGCCGGCGATGCGGGCCAGCGCGGTGGGCGAGGTGTCGAAGATGTACGCCCGCGCGGGGGGCAGGTCGTCCAGGCGCTTGACCTCGTAGTCGGTGTGCACGGCGCCGCCGAGGTCCTTCAGGTAGGCGGCGAGGGCGTCGGAGATGGCCTGGGAGCCGCCGCGGGGCACCGGCCAGCCGCGGGCGTGCGCGGACAGGGCGAAGACCAGGCCGATGGCGCCGGTGGCCAGGCCGCTGAGCGGCGCGATCACATGGGCGACCAGGCCGGCGAAGAGGGCCTTGGCCCGCTCGTCCTTGAAGCGGCGCAGCAGCCAGGTGGACGGCGGCAGCCCGGCCAGGCCGAAGCGGGCCAGGGTGACGGGATCGCGCGGGAGCGCGGTCAGCGGCAGGGACATGAAGTCCCGTACGAGGGTGTCCCAGTGGGCGAGGAACGGCTCGACCAGTCTGCGGTACGCGCCCGCGTCCCGGGGTCCGAAGGAGGCGGCCGTCTCGGCCACCGAGCGGGACAGCACGGCCGCGGTGCCGTCGGGGAAGGGATGCGCCATCGGCAGCTCGGAGTGCAGCCACTGAAGGCCGTAGCGGTCGAGGGGCAGGGCGCGGAACGCCGGTGAGTTGATGCCCAGCGGGTGGGCGGCCGAGCACGGGTCGTGCCGGAAGCCGGGCAGGGTCAGTTCCTCGGTGCGGGCGCCGCCGCCCACGGTGGATTTCGCCTCGAACAGCGCGACGGAGAAGCCGCGGCGGGCCAGCTCCACGGCAGCGGTCAGTCCGTTCGGCCCCGCACCCACCACGACCGCATCGAGCATCGACGGCACCTTCGGACCCCTTCGTCAGCCGATGGCCACTCGGGGTCAGGATATGCCGGAGGACTGACATTCCCTCGGGCCGGGTGGCCGGGCGGACCGGCGGACGCGGCCCGGCGGGACGCCGCCGGTCGGATTCAGGCCACCGTGCGCAGCAGGTCGGCCACCCGGCGGGCGGTCGCGGTGTCCCGGGCCGCGGTGAAGGGCAGGGTGTTACCGCCGGTCACACGGAACGGTTCGCCGGCGCGGGTGAGATGCGTGCCGCCCGCCTCCTCGACGAGGAGCAGCCCGGCCGCGTGGTCCCAGGCCGCCTCCCAGGAGAACGCGACGGCGTCCAACTCGCCCCGGGCTACGGCGAGATACTCCAGTCCCGCCGAACCGCAGGGGCGGGGAGCGATGCCGTCGGTCCACAGGGCGCGCAGCGCGCGCTTCTGCTCGTCGGTGGTGTAGTCCGGGTGGGACGTGGCGACGACGAGGTCCCGGCCGGGCGCGGGCGGGCCCGCGAACAGCCGCTCGCCGTCGAGGAAGGCGCCCTGACCGCGCACCGCGGTGGCGAGCTGGTCACGCGCCGCGGCGTAGGTCCAGGAGGCGAGGACGGCGCCCCGGTGGGCGAGGGCGACCAGGGTGCAGAAGCCGTCGTCGCCGTGCACGAACTGGCGGGTGCCGTCGACCGGGTCGACGATCCAGACCGGTGCGTCGCCCTGGAGCGCCGCATAGGTCGCCGGGTCGGCGTGCACGGCCTCCTCGCCGACCACGACCGAGCCGGGAAGCAGGGCGCCGAGGTCCTGGGTGAGCCGCAGCTCGGCGAGCCGGTCGGCGTCCGTCACCAGGTCGTGCGGGCCGCTCTTCTGGTCCACCTCGTGCTCGGCGAGGCGGCGGAAGCGGGGCAGGATCTCGGCCGCGGCGGCCTTGCGGACCGCTTCCTCCACATCGGCCGAGCAGCGGGCGAGAAACTCTTCGATGGTTTCCGTCATTGCTTCGATCATGCCCCCCATGAGAGCACGTCCCTCTGACAATCCCCGCCCGCCCGGTGCACAGCGGGTGGAATCGGGATGAAGAACAGGTGCCGGTGATCAGTCAGCGGCCGACGGCGTATCCCTGCATCCCGCGGGCGTTCGCCGCCGCCGAGAGCACGCCGGTCTCCGGGTCCCGGGCCACCGCGCACAGGCGCCCCTCGGACCAGGCGGGGCCGACGGTGACGTCGTGGCCGCGCCGCCGCAACTCCTCGATCACGTCCGCGTCCATGCGGGACTCCACGGTCACACTGCCGGGGCGGCGGCCGCGCGGATAGAAGGAGCTGGGGAAGCTGTCGTTGTGCCAGTTCGGGGCGTCGACCGCGCCCTGGAGGTCGAGGCCGCCACGGACCGGGGCGCGCAGGGCGGCGGCGAGGAAGAAGTGCAGCTGCCACTGGTCCTGCTGGTCGCCGCCGGGCGTGCCGAACGCCAGGACCGGCACGCCGTCCCGCAGCGCGAGGGACGGGGTGAGCGTGGTGCGCGGGCGGCGGCCCGGGGTGAGGGAATTCGGCAGACCCTCCTCCAGCCAGGTCATCTGCAGACGCGTGCCGAGCGGGAAGCCCAGCTCGGGCACGACCGGGTTGGACTGCAGCCAGCCGCCGCTGGGCGTGGCGGCGATCATGTTGCCCCAGCGGTCGACGACGTCCAGGTGGCAGGTGTCGCCGCGGGTCGTGCCGTCCGCGGCCACCTGTGGGTCGCCGGGGAACTGCGCCACCGTCGGCTCACCGGCGCCCATCGGGTCGAAGCCGCAGTCCTCGCCGGTCTCCACGCGCGCGTAGGCCTGCGCCGGCAGCCGCGGGGTGCGCCCGCCGGGGCTGCCGGGCCGCAGCTCGAAGGAGGCCTGTGCGCCGACCAGGGCCCGCCGCCCGGCGTTGTAGCCGTCCGACAGCAGCTCGGCGACCGGCACCTCGGCCGCGTCCCCGTACCAGGCCTCGCGGTCGGCCATGGCGAGCTTGCAGCCCTCGATCAGCAGGTGGACGTACGCGGCGGAGCCGTAGGCGGGCAGCTCGGGCGGGAGCAGGGCGAGCTGCTGCAGGAGGGCGGGGCCCTGGCTCCAGGGGCCGGCCTTGCACACGGTCCAGCCGTTCCAGTCGTAGGTCACCGGGGTCTCGTAGGTGGCCGACCAGCCGGCGAGGTCGGCCTCGGTGAGCGTGCCGGTGTGCCGTGCGCCGCTGGTGTCCATGGTGGGTCGCCGGGACTGCCGCACCAGCGCCTCGGCGATGAACCCGGAGCGCCACACCTCGCGGGCCGCGTCGATCCGGGCCTCCCGGTCGCCGCTGCGCGCGGTCTCGGCCAGCAGCCGCTTCCAGGTGGCGGCGAGGGCGGGGTTGCGGAAGAGCGCACCGGGCCGGGGCGCCCGGCCGCCGGGCAGGTACACCTCGGCCGACGAGGTCCACTCGGTCGCGAACAGCTCCCGTACGGTCGCCACGGTCGCGCCGAGCTTCTCCACGGGCGCGTGCCCGTGCTCGGCGTATCCGATGGCGTACTTCAGCACGTCCTCCACGGACTTGGTGCCGTGGTCGCGCAGAAGCAGCAGCCAGGCGTCGAAGGCGCCGGGCACGGCGGCCGCGAGCGGTCCGGTGCCGGGTACGAGGTCCAGTCCGAGCCCGCGGTAGTGGGCGACGGTGGCACCGGCCGGGGCGACCCCCTGTCCGCACAGCACCTGCACCTCACCGCCCGCCGGGGCGAGCAGGATCGGTACCTCGCCCGCGGGCCCGTTGAGGTGCGGCTCCACCACGTGCAGCACGAACGCGCCCGCCACGGCGGCGTCGAAGGCGTTGCCGCCGTCCTCCAGGACCGCCATCGCCGACTGGGAGGCCAGCCAGTGGGTGGAGGACACCATGCCGAAGGTGCCCTGGAGGGTGGGCCGGGTGGTGAACACGACGGACGCCTCCTCGGTCCGGGTACCTCGTCCGGGTGATCGTACGGGCGTGATCACGGTCCGGGGAACACGGCGACGACCTGCGCCGTTGATCTCGTGCGAGGGCGGCGGGAACGGAGGCCCAGGCAGTGCACGGTGAGTACAAGGTGCCCGGCGGCAAGCTCGTCGTCGTGGACGTGGACGTCGAGGACGGCGTGCTGCGGCACGTGCGCGTGTCGGGCGACTTCTTCCTGGAGCCGGACGAGGCGCTGGACGCGGTGAACCGTGCGCTGGAGGGCGCCCCGGCGGACACCGACGCGGCGGGCCTGGCCGCGCGGATCGAGGCGGCGCTGCCCGCGGGGGCGGTGATGTACGGCCTCACGCCGGAGGGCGTGGGGATCGCGGTGCGGCGGGCCCTCGCACACGCCACGGACTGGACCGACTACGACTGGCAGCTGATCCACGAGGGCCCCCAGCCGCCCGCGCTGCACATGGCGCTGGACGAGGTGCTGACCGCCGAGGTCGCCGCGGGCCGGCGGCCGCCGACGCTGCGGGTGTGGGAGTGGGGCGCCCCGGCGGTGATCATCGGCAGCTTCCAGTCGCTGCGCAACGAGGTGGACCCGGAGGGCGCCGCGCTGCACGGCATCGAGGTGGTGCGACGGATCTCCGGCGGTGGCGCGATGTTCGTGGAGCCCGGCAACACGATCACCTACTCGCTCTCGGTGCCCGAGTCCCTCGTTCACGGCCTGTCCTTCCAGGACAGCTATGCGTATCTGGACGACTGGGTGCTGGGCGCCCTCGGTGAGATGGGCATCCGGGCCTGGTACCAGCCGCTGAACGACATCGCGACCGACCAGGGCAAGATCGCGGGCGCGGCGCAGAAGCGGATCGTCGGATCCGGCGGGGGCCCGGGCGCCGTACTGCACCACGTGACCATGTCGTACGACATAGACGCCGACAAAATGGTCCAGGTGCTGCGCATCGGGCGGGAGAAGCTCTCCGACAAGGGGACGAGGTCCGCGAAGAAGCGGGTCGATCCGCTGCGGCGGCAGACCGGCCTGCCGCGTGCGGCGGTCATCGACCGGATGATCGAGTCGTTCCGCGCGCGGTACGGCCTGGCGCCGGGCAAGATCACGGACGGGGAGCTGGCGCGCGCGGAGGAGCTGGCGCGGACCAAGTTCACGACGGCGGAGTGGACCGCCCGGGTCCCCTGACCACCCCGCCGGCCGGACGCCGTGGTTCAGCAACAGGTCAAGCGCTGTCATGCCGTCGGCCAAGCCGGTGTATGGGTTCCGTGTACGGCCGACGCCAGGTCACAACATGGCTGGATTTGCCCTCTTGCCCGCTGGCTAACGTGGTCGAGCCCGATCGGCCACGCACGCACGGGGAAGAGGTGACGGCGATGGGGGCGCCGATACGTTCACGACTGCTCGATTTCGCTGAGCCGGATCCGCCCGGGACGGACCTTCCGCAGCAGGTTCCGCCGTCGCTCCGCTCGGCGCTGCGGGACCTCGTGGAGGCCGCGCCGCCCCCGCGCACGGCCACGGACGACCGGCCCGGCCCGAAGCCCGGGCTGCCCGCGTACCACACTCCGGTGTGCGTGCCGGCACATCCGCGGTCCGTCACCGGCACCGGCTCGGACGGCCGCCCCGCGCGTGTGCCCTTCATCGTCCTCGAACTCTTCCAGCACCCCGCACACGGCACCGTGGCGTTCGCGTTCACCTCGCCGGCCAGGCTGGTGCAGGCCCTCGGCGCGTCCCAGCCGTGGGTCGCCGCCTCCCTCGGCCCGCTGGCCGAGGGCGTGCGCGAGCAGGGTGTCACTGTCCTGCTGGACCCCCGGGTCGCGCCCGGGGAAGCCAACTGGCGGCCTGCCGACCTGGCCGCCTACGCACGGGAGGTGCGGCGGTGAGCGACTTCAAGGCGGTCTACGACGACCTCGCCGCCATGGCGAAGACCTTCCACGAGCAGGCCGGCGACTACCGCAAGCTGCACCCCGACGTGGCACCGCCCGTCGTCAGCGGCGGCGACCCCGGCCTGGACTCGGCCATCAAGGAGGTCGCGGACCTCATCATCGCGCTGCACACCGGCATGGCCGACCGGCTCGACGACCACGGGGACAAGGTCGCGTACGCGCGGGACTCGTTCCACCGGCACGACGTGGACGTCCATGGCGTCTTCGAAGACCTGATCAAGTGAGAGCCGATGAGTGACAGCTGGGTCGGCGGCGACATCGGCGGTCTGCGCACGATGGCCGAGACGTACAAGAACGCCAAGGACAAACTCGACGACGTGGTCAAGCCGCTCAGCAGCGCCGTCGACAAACTGGTCGGCGACGCCGGCTGGAAGGGCGAGGCGGCCGAGAGCTTTCGCGGCAAGTGGAGCGAGGACGCGCTGGCCGCCGGCGGCTTCGCCGAACTGGTGCACGCGGCGGGCGAGATCCTCGAGACCCTCGCGAGCGCGCTGTCCACGTGCGAGTCATCCCTGCAGAACGCACAGCACGTCGCGGCCGGCAAGGGCGTGTCGACGGACGCCAAGGGCGCGCCGCTGCCGGTCATGACGGCGAATCCGCCGAGCGCGGACGATCAGAAGACCATCTCGGCGATGAACGAGTACGCCACGGCGCGCAACGAGATCCTGCACACCGCGCAGCATGCGCGGCTGGTGGCGGCGAAGGACCTGCAGGGGCTGTACGACAAGGTGACGTCGAAGGACGACCCGGTGTCACCGGGAGACAAGGTCACCCTCTACGACGCGCTGCGCGGTCTGTACGCGTACGACGCCGAGGACGCCCGCGCCGGGGGCATCGAGGCCCGCAAGCACCTCGACGCGGCCAAGGCCGAGGCACAGGCCGCCAAGAAGGAACTCCGCGCGGAGCGCAACGCGTTCCAGAAGGCGGGCAGGGCACTGCCCAAGGACCTGCCCGCCAAGAGCGCCTACCGCGACGCGGTCACCAAGGTGGACTCGCTGGAGCAGGACATCGCCCGCGCCGACCGCGGCAGCACCGCGTTGCCCTACGACCGTGCCCTGAACGTCAAGCTGGTGGACGCCGCGGACGCGCTGCGCATGGGCAAGGGGCTGGAAGCGCTGCCGGACGTCCTGAAGGAGATTCCGGTGCTGGACGTCGCCGCGGCGGCGACCTGCGGTCTGATCGAGGCGAAGGACGACCACGACAAGGGCTGGTCCTGGCAGCATTCCGTCACCGTCGACGTCGGGGCAGCCGTCGGCGGCCTGGCCGTCGGTGCGGCCGTCACGGCGGCGCTGCCCGTCGAGGGTGCGGTCGCGGTCGCCGCGGTCGGTGTCGGCTCGGTGATCGTCGCGACCTCGGTCATCGACCACGCCTTCCACGAGCACTGGAGCGAGGACATCCACGACCACGGGGTGGTCGGGGGCGTGCTGACCGGGGCCGGGCATGTCGCCACGGGGACGGTCGATGACGGAAAGCGACTGGCGAAGGATGTCTGGCATGGCGTCACGAGCATCTTCTGAGGCCCCGGCGCCCGGTTTCTCCGTGCCCATTCCGGCCCTGCCGAAGCTGGGCAGGACCTGGTACGAGCGCGGCGCACTCTACTGGCTGTCCCGGGCGCGTACGACCGTGTTCATCGTCCTCGTCATGGCCATGTTCTGTCTGTTCGCGGTGGGCCTGTACTCGGGGTTCCGCGAGGTCCTGCCGCCCGCCGCACGTGTCGTGTGGGACAGCTTGCAGGTGGCCGCCTCCGCCGTGGCGCTGGTGTGGGGATGGGTGAAACAGCGCCGAGGCCATCGGGAGGCGCTGCTGAATCCGCCCACTCCCGGAGAGACCCTCCAGGCCAAACGCGACCACAACAGGCGCGTCCCGGGCCGGATCGCCATGGGCCGCGGGCTGGTGCTGCTCGCCGCTCCGGTCATGCCGGCGTTCGCCGCGTACATCGTCGGCTGGTTCGCCGCCTGGCTGACCGTCCGGGAATACCCCAGCGAAGTCGGCGCCCGCCGCTGGTTGGAGGAGCACAGGTCCGGAGCATGACGACGACCCCAACGCGCGTTGACATCCCCTCCCTGCCGGGGCTCGGCACCACGTGGTACGAGCGCGGTCCGCGCTACTGGCTGCGCCGCGCCCTCGGGGCCACGCTGTGGCTCGCGGTGCTGGCCTTCTGCGTCCGCATCGCGCTCGTCCTCTACGGAAGCTTCCGCGGCGCCCTGCCGCCGGCGGTCCGCCCGGTGTGGGACTGGGCGCAGGCGGCGGCGTCCGTCGCGGCCCTGGTGTGGGGCTGGCTGGTGCAGCGCCGGGACCACCGCGGGAAGCTCCTGGATCCGCCTGCCCCCGACGCGTTCCGTGCCGCCAAGCGGGACGAGCGCCGCCGCTCCACCTCTCTGGCCGTGGCCGGTCGTGTCCTCTGGCTGATCGCCGCCCCTGTTCTGCCCGCGCTGGCCGCCTGGGCCGTCGGTTGGTCGGTCGCGGCTTTCACTGTCCGCGAGTACCCCAGCGAGGTCGGCGCGCGCCGTCGGCTTGAGGTGCAAAAAGGGCAGAGCGGTACGCCGTGAGCGCACCTCCGTGACCGCCCGGGCACACAGCGGAGTTCCTACTTCCGCCCCACAGGGAGTCGTGTGACACTGGCGTCCCATGTCCACCATGCGGACCCTTCCGTAGCCCCTCCCCCACACGAGAAGTGAGCCGTGCGTTCCCTTCCTCTGCCGCTCGCCCTCACCGCGCGGATCTCGCCGGTCGCGGTTCTCGCCTGTGCCGGCTGGGCACTGACGTCCGGCCCGGCCGCGCCGTCGGCGGCCGCCGAGCACCAGACGACCCAGCAGACGTCCACCGGGTCCTCCCCGTCCTCCGCCGACCCGTCGTCCACCGCGGCGGCGAAGGCGTACAGCGCCGCGCCCTCCCCCTGCACCAGCGTGCCCGCGGCGACCGTCAAGTCCCTGGTGCCGGGGGCGAAGACGACCGGCAAGGAGATCCCCTCGACCGACACCAAGCTGCGCCGCACCTGCTCCTGGAACGCACTGAAGGGGTACGACTACCGCTGGCTCGACGTGTCCTTCGAGATCAGCGGGTCGGACCAGGAGGCCACACAGGAGTACCAGCAGCGGGTGAAGGAGAAGAGCGGCGGCGGGGACGTGCCCGGGCTCGGGAACAGCGCCTACTCCGTCGTCAACCTCACCACGGAGGACAAGCAGCAGACGCGCGAGGGCGTGGTGATGGTCCGGGTGTCCAACGCCCTGGTGATCGTCACCTACAACGGCAGCAACTTCGACACGAAGAAGGCGCCCGGCACGGACGAGATCAACAAGGGGGCCATCCAGGCGGCGCGGGCCGCGGTGGGGGCGCTCGGGGGCGGGCAGTCGCAGACCGGCTGACCGCCCCCGGACTTCCTTACGCGATGGCCTTCTTGCGGCCGGTCAGCAGCGTGAGGGCCAGGTACAGGACCAGGGACGTGCCGAGGCCCACCGCCCAGCCGTAGTCGGCGAGGGAGGACAGGGCGGGGATGGGGCGGCCGTCGATCAGGGGCTTGAAGCTGGCGCCGCCGATCGCCAGGACACCACCCGCGAGGAAGGCGACGACGGCCCGCCAGTTCCAGCCGCCCGCGTACCAGTAACGGCCGCCGGTGCGGTACAGGTCGGCGAGGTCCAGGCGGGTACGGCGCAGCAGCCAGTAGTCTGCGACGAGGATGCCCGCGACGGTGCCGAGCAGACCGCCGACCAGGCCGAGCCAGGTGAAGATGTAGCCCTGCGGGTCGGAGTACAGCTTCCAGGGGAAGATCAGGACGGCGAGGACCGCGGTGATCAGGGCCCCGGTGCGGAAACTCACCTTCCGCGGCGCCACGTTGGAGAAGTCGAAGGCCGGGGAGACCAGGTTGGCCGCGATGTTCACGGACAGGGTGGCCACCAGGACCGTCACGAGCGCGTAGAGCAGTCCGACCACGTTGTCCGTCTTCGCCGCCAGCTGGACCGGGTCCCAGACCGGCCGGCCGTACACCGCCTGGGAGCCGGAGGTGACCAGGACGGACAGGAACGCGAAGAGCGTCATGGTCGTCGGCAGGCCGAGGGCCTGGCCCCAGGTCTGGGCCTTCTGGCTCCGTCCGTATCGGGTGAAGTCAGGAATGTTCAGGCTCAGAGTGGACCAGAAGCCGATCATGCCCATCAACGAGGGCCAGAAGATCTTCCAGAAGCCCCCGCCCCAGCCGAGCTTGGAGGGCTGGTCGAACAGCGGGCCGACACCGCCGGCCTTGCTGCTCATCCACCACAGCATCACGAACGCGCCGACGAGCACGAAGGGCGCGGCCCAGTTCTCGAAGCGGCGGATGGTGTCCATGCCGCGGTGGATGATCGCGACCTGGAGCACCCAGAAGATGGCGAACGACAGCCACATGGTCCAGGCGTAGCCGCCGATGTGCGCCGCGTTCGACCAGCTGTCGCCGATCAGCTTCCCGGCGAGGAAGTAGATCGCCTCGCCGCCGATCCAGGTCTGGATGCCGAACCAGCCGCAGGCCACCAACGCCCGTACGACAGCGGGCAGGTTGGCGCCGCGGACTCCGAAGGAGGCACGGGCGAAGACCGGGAAGGGAATGCCGTACTTGGGGCCGGCGTGTCCGGTCAGCAGCATCGGCACCAGCACGATCAGGTTGGCGAGGGCGATGGTGAACACCGCCTGCTTCCAGTCCATGCCGACGGCGATCAGCCCGGAGGCCAGCGTCCAGGAGGCCGTGTTGTGGGCCATGCCGACCCACAGCGCGGAGAAGTTGTACGTGGTCCAGGTGCGTCTCTCGACCGGGACCGGAAGCAGGTCCTCGTTGGCGTAGGGACCGCTGGGCGGCGGGGTACCAGGGGCGAGTTCCACGCGCCCGTCGGGGAGGGTGACTTGGCCGGACAAGGGTATGGCCGTGGGAGCGGTGTCGGTCATGGGCTGGCCAATCGGGGTGAGGTGGGTCGGCAGTGGCCGTGCGGGCACCAGCCCCCTCCCCGGGGAGGTGGGGAGGGGAGACCAAGTGGGGCGTGGGGGGTGAACTCGAAGGGGGACTCAGGCGTTGACGGCGGGGATCACCTGCGTGCCGTAGGCGTCGATGGTGGCCTCCTGCGCGTCGTGCATGTCGTACACCGCGAACTGGTCCACGCCCAGGGCGCGGAGCGCGGTCAGCTTCTCGATGTGCTTCTCGGCCGGTCCGATGACACAGAACCGGTCCACGATCTCGTCGGGCACGAACTGGGTGTCCGGGTTGCCGCTGCGCCCGTGGTGGGCGTAGTCGTAGCCCTGCCGTGCCTTGATGTAGTCGGTGAGTGCGTCGGGGACCTGGGCCGAGTGCTCGCCGTACTTGGCGACCAGGTCGGCGACGTGGTTGCCGACCATGCCGCCGAACCAGCGGCACTGCTCACGGGCGTGGGCGAGGGCCTCCGGCGAGTCGTCGGCGGTGACGTACGCGGGGGCCGCCACGCAGATGGTGACCTCGTCGGGGTCGCGTCCGGCGGCCGCCGCCGCGTCCTTCACGGCCTTCACCATGTGCTCGGTCAGGTACAGGTCGGACAGCTGGAGGATGAACCCGTCGGCCTCCTCGCCGGTCATCTTCAGCGCCTTGGGGCCGTACGCGGCCATCCAGACGGGGAGCTGGGCGCCCGGCCTGATCCACGGGAACTTCACGAGCGTGCCGCCGCCGAGGTCGGCGGCCTCGCCCCGGGCGAGGGCCCGGATGACCTTCATCGCCTCGCTGATGCGCGCGAGGGTGTTGGGTTTGCGGCCCGCGACCCGCATCGCGGAGTCGCCGCGGCCGATGCCGCAGACGGTGCGGTTGCCGAACATGTCGTTGAGGGTGGCGAAGGTGGAGGCGGTGACCTCCCAGGTGCGGGTGCCCGGGTTGGTGACCATCGGGCCGACCTTCAGCTTCGAGGTGTTGGCCAGGATCTGGCTGTAGATCACGAACGGCTCCTGCCAGAGCACGGCGGAGTCGAACGTCCAGCCGTATGTGAAACCGTTGCGCTCGGCCCGTTTCATCAGGCTGATGACGCGGGAGGCCGGCGGGTCGGTCTGCAGGACGAGTCCGAAGTCCATGGCGCCACTCCTAGTTGAGGTACTGACAGGTGGAGCGCGGGGTGAAGGCGCCGTGTCCGGCGTGCCCGGTGTATTCCCGCTCGCTGATGACGAGTTCGCCGCGCGAGAGCACGGTCTCGACCCGGCCGGTGGTGCGCTTGCCCTCGTAGGCCGAGTAATCGACGTTCATGTGGTGTGTCTCGGCCGACATGACCTGCTCGGCGTGCGGGTCGTAGATCACGATGTCGGCGTCGGCGCCCGGGGCGATGGTGCCCTTCTTCGGATACAGCCCGAACATCCGGGCCGGGGTGGCGCAGGCGATCTCGATCCAGCGGCGGCGGGAGATGTGCCCGTCGACGACGGCCTGGTGGAGCAGGTCCATGCGGTTCTCCACGCCCGGCAGGCCGTTGGGGATCTTGGAGAAGTCGCCGCGGCCCAGCTCCTTCTGGCCGGTGAAGCAGAACGGGCAGTGGTCGGTGGAGACCACCTGGAGGTCGTTGGTCCTGAGGCCCTGCCACAGCCTTGCCTGGTGCTCCTTCGGCCGCAGGGGCGTCGAGCACACGTACTTGGCGCCCTCGAAGTCGGGCTCGGCGAGGTTGTCCGTGGACAGGAACAGATACTGCGGGCAGGTCTCGCCGAACACGTTCAGTCCCTCGTCCCGGGCCCGCGCCAGCTCGGCCACCGCCTCCATGGCCGAGACATGGACGACGTACAGCGGGGCGCCCGCGACCTGGGCGAGCCGGATGGCGCGGTGGGTGGCCTCGGCCTCCAGCAGGGCCTTGCGGACCTCGCCGTGGTAGCGCGGGTCGGTCTCGCCCCGGGCGAGGGCCTGCTCGACGAGGACGTCGATGGCGATGCCGTTCTCGGCGTGCATCATGATCAGTCCGCCGTTCTCGGCGGAGCGCTGCATGGCACGCAGGATCTGGCCGTCGTCGCTGTAGAAGACGCCGGGATAGGCCATGAACTGCTTGAAGGAGGTCACGCCTTCCTCGATCAGGAGGTCCATCTCCTTGAGCGTCTCCTGGTTCACATCGGAGACGATCATGTGGAAGGCGTAGTCGATCGCGCAGTTGCCCTCGGCCTTGGCGTGCCAGGTGTCCAGGCCCTCGCGCAGGGTGTGGCCGACGCTCTGCACCGCGAAGTCGACGATCGTCGTCGTACCGCCCCAGGCGGCGGCCCGGGTACCGGTCTCGAAGGTGTCCGAGGCGAAGGTGCCGCCGAACGGCAGCTCCATGTGGGTGTGTGCGTCGACGCCGCCCGGGATGACGTACTTCCCGGTGGCGTCCATGACCCGGTCGGCGGTGAACGCCTCGGCGGCGGGTGTGCCGGAGGCGGCGAGGGCGGCGACGCGGCCGTCCTCGATCAGGACGTCGGCGTGGAGCTCGTCGGATGCGGTGATGACGAGACCACCGCGGATGACGGTACGGCTGCTCATGCTGCCTCCTCGGTCGAACGGCATACGGTCACGGCGCGGTCAGCGGCGTGTACGCCCCCGGCGCCCGGTCCCGGTAGAACTGCCAGCGGTCGCGGACCTCCCGGAGTTTCGCCAGGTCCAGGTCGCGGACGACCAGTTCGGTCTCCTTGTCGCTCGCGACCTCGCCCACGAACTGGGCCTCGGGGTCCACGAAGTAGGTCGTGCCGTAGAAGTCGTTGTCGCCCAGGTCCTCCACGCCGACCCGGTTGATCGCGCCGACGAAGTACTCGTTGGCGACGGCCGCCGCCGGCTGCTCCAGCTGCCAGAGGTAGCGGGACAGGCCGCGCGAGGTGGCCGAGGGGTTGAAGACGATCTCGGCGCCGGCGAGGCCCAGCGCCCGCCAGCCCTCGGGGAAGTGGCGGTCGTAGCAGATGTAGACGCCGATCCGTCCTGCGGCCGTGTCGAAGACGGGCCAGCCGCTGTTGCCCGGGCGGAAGTAGAACTTCTCCCAGAATCCCTGCACTTGGGGGATGTGGGTCTTGCGGTACTTGCCGAGGTAGGAGCCGTCCGCATCGATCACGGCGGCGGTGTTGTACAGGACGCCCGGCTGCTCCTCCTCGTACATCGGCAGCACGAGGACGATGCCCAGCTCGCGGGCGAGGGACTGGAAGCGGCGTACGGTCGGGCCCTCGGGGATCCGTTCGGCGTACTCGTAGAAGGCCTTGTCCTGGACCTGGCAGAAGTAGGGGCCGTAGAACAGCTCCTGGAAGCAGAGGACTTGGGCGCCCTGCGCGGCCGCGTCGCGGGCCGCCTGCTCGTGGACCTGGATCATGGATTCCTTGTCGCCTGTCCACGCGGTCTGGAACAGGGCGGCACGGATCACTCGGCTCATCGGGACCTCCGGTAGCTCGGTGTGCCGTGAGCGTAGAAAGCCCGCGCGGAGCGTTCGATGGGCAGCGTGTCACGTGTGCGGGCCGTGCGCGTGCCACCGTGTCACGTGTGCAGAAGCCCATGTTTCACCGCCGTTTTCCCAGGTCGTCGCATGTTTCACCCCTGTTGCGCGTCATGCGCGAGGAGCGCGATGTGCACGGAGGCCGCCTGTTCGAAGTCGTCCAGGTCGACGCCGAGGCGGGACTGTATGGCCTCAAGGCGGCGGTAGAGGGCGGGCCGGGAGACGTGGTGGAGCTGGGCGGTGCGGGACTTGTTGCGGCCGGTCGCGAGATAGGTCCGCAGGACGTTCAGCAGCTCGGGTTCGGACTCGCCCAGCAGCCCGTCCAGTTCCCGCTCGGCGAAGGACTGCACCTGCGGGTCGTCGCGCAGCAGCCGGATCAGTCCGCGCAGGTGTACGTCCTTCAGGCGGACCACGGCCGGCAGGTCGAGGGCGGCCGAGGAGTCGGCGACGGCGTCGGCGACATGCCGGGCCTCGCGCAGTCCCGCGGGCACGTCGTCCCAGCCGGTACGCGGGGCGCTGGCGGCGACCACGGCCCCCGGCCCGGCGCGCAGCCGGGCCGCGAAGTGGGCGGTGAGGGCCTCGGCGTCCTGGTCGCGGGCGAGGCTGAGCAGTACGGCGGCCCGGCCGTCGGCGAGTTCTGCGGCCAGCCCCGACATGCCCAACAGGCGCAGCACGCGGTCGAGTTCGTCCGGGGCGCGGCCGAGTACGACGAGCGGGACGAAGGTGCGCCGGTTGACCGGCAGCCCGGCCGCGCGCGCCCTGGGCAGCAGCCGGCACGCCGGTACGACTCCGGAGAGCAGGTCGGTGAGCAGGCTCTGCGCGGACTCCTCCTCCCAGGAGTGTGCGGATCCGCCCCCGAGCATGCGGTGCAGGACCAGTGCCTCGGCGGCCCGGTCGGCGAGCAGCCGCCCGGTGGCCGCATCGCCCCGGTAGCCGCACAGCAGCAGCCGGCCCCAGCGCTCCCCGCGGCCGCCGAGTTCGGCGCTGATCCAGCCGCCTTCGGCGCAGGCAGAGGCCTGCCGGGCGATTCGCTCCCAGTCGCGCAGCACGTCGTCCACCGCGGAGCGCTCCCCCGCCGTGGCGAGGACGCGGTGGGCGAGGTTGGTGACCACGACCGGGCAGCCGCTGTGCCGGGCGACCTCGTCGAGCAGGCGCTGCAGCGGGGCGCCGGCCGTGATCAGGGCGGTGAGTTCGGTCCGTACGGTCTCCGAGAGGCTGACGGCGGCGAACTTCCGCCGTACCAGCCGGGACTGGACCTCCTCGGTGAGCTCGGCGAACGGGAAGGGCCGGTGCAGGACGACCATCGGCAGTCCGCACCGCTCGGCGGCCCGGCGCATCACCTCGGGCGGCGCCGGGAAGGCACGCCCGAGGCCGAGCACGACGGCGGAGGCCTCCGCGCGGTGCAGCGACTGGATGTACTCGGCCTGCTTGGCCTCGTCGCCGGCCAGGAGCACGCCGGTGGTGAGTACCATCTCGCCGCCGCTGAGCATCACCCCGACATCGGCGGCCTCGGCGACATGCACCCAGCGCACCGGCCGGTCGAGCTGCCCGGCACCGGCGACCACCTCGGGTTCTCCGGCGAGCACCCGTTCCAGGGTGAGCACCTGGCGCACGGAGAGGGCGGGTTCCCCGCCGTACAGGGTCTCCGAGGTGGTGGTCATGGCCGTACCGCCGTTCTCTAGTACGTACTCCTGAGCGCCCGCTCCAGGATCGCCGCGCCCTCCTCGGCCTCCGCGACCGTGAGCGACAGCGGTGGGGCGATGCGCAGGGCGCTGGTGTTGTGGCCGCCGCCCTTGCCGATGAGCAGCCCGCCCTCGCGGGCCGTCTCCAGCACGGCGGCGGCCGCCTGCGGATCGGCCTCGTCCGTGCCGGGCTTGACCAGCTCGATGCCGATCATCAGCCCTCGTCCCCGCACTTCCCGGACTCCCGGCAGCTGCGCGGCGACGGCCCGCAGCCGCTCGATGAGCAGGCCGCCGACCCGGCGGGCGTTGCCCTGGAGGTCGTGTTCGAGGAGGTAGGTGAGGTTGGCGAGCCCGGCGGCCATGGTGAGCTGGGTGCCGCCGAACGTCGAAATGCTGTTGGCGTCCAGGCAGTTCATGATCTCGGCGCGGGCGATCACCCCGCCGATCGAGCTGCCGTTGCCGATGCCCTTGGCGAAGGTGACGATGTCCGGCGGGCCGCTTCGCGCATGTGCCTGCCAGCCCCAGAAGTGCTCGCCGGTGCGGCCCCAGCCGGTCTGCACCTCGTCGGCGATCCACAGGATGCCGTGCTCCTTGAGGACCTCGCGGAACGCGGCGTAGAGCCCGTCGGGTGGGGAGGTGAAGCCGCCGACGCCCTGGATCGGCTCGGCGATCAGCGCGGCGGGCGGACGGGTGTGCCCGAGGATGTCCCTCAGGTCGGCGACACAGGCGTCGATGAACGCGCGGTCGTCCAGCTCGGCGAACGGGCCCCGGGTGCGCACGCCGCCGTGGACGTACAGGGTCTGCAGGGGGGACAGCGAGGTCGGCGACCAGCTGCGGTTCCCGGTGATGCCGACGGTGCTGAAGGAGCGGCCGTGGTAGCTGTTGCGCATCGCCAGGATCGTGTTGCTGCGCCGGAAGGCGGTGGCGAGCAGCAGGGCGGTGTCGTTGGCCTCGGTGCCGGAGGTGGTGAAGAAGACCCGGGCGTCCGGGATGCCGCTCACCTGGGCGATGCGCTCGGCGAGTTCGACCATCGGCCGGTTGAGGTAGAGGGTCGAGGAGTGGATGATCCGCCCCGCCTGCTCGCTGACCGCCTTGGTCACCTCGGGCAGCGCGTGCGCGGTCATGGTCGTCAGGATGCCGCCGAAGAAGTCCAGGTACTTGTTGCCGGCCGAGTCCCAGACATGGCGGCCCTCGCCGTGGGTGATCTCGATCGGCTCGTCGTAGTAGAGGGCGAGCCAGTCGGGCATGACCTGGCGGTGGCGGGAGTAGAGATCGTTCACGGCTGCACCAGCCCTTCGTAGGCGTCGGGGCGGCGGTCGCGGTAGAAGGCCCACTGCTGCCGCACTTCCTCGATCAGGTCGAAGTCGAGGTCACGGACGAGGAGTTCCTCGGACTTGTCGCTCGCGACCTCGCCGACGAACTGCCCACGGGGATCGACGAAGTAACTGGTCCCGTAGAAGTCGTTGTCGCCGTACTCCTCCCGGCCGACCCGGTTGATGGCGGCGATGAAGTACTCGTTGGCGACGGCGGCGGCGGGCTGTTCCAGCTGCCAGAGATAGGCGGACAGTCCGCGGTGCGTGGCGGACGGGTTGTAGACCAACTGGGCTCCGTTGAGCCCGAGTTGCCGCCAGCCCTCCGGGAAGTGCCGGTCGTAGCAGATGTAGACGCCGACCTTGCCCACGGCGGTCTCGAAGACGGGCCACCCCAGATTGCCGGGCTTGAAGTAGTACTTCTCCCAGAAGCCCTTGACCTGCGGGATGTGGTGCTTGCGGTACTTGCCGAGGTAGGTCCCGTCGGCGTCGATCACGGCCGCGGTGTTGTAGTAGAAGCCGGACTGCTCGACCTCGAAGACGGGGACGACGATCACCATCCCGGTCTCGCGCGCGAGGTCCTGCATCCGCCGCACGGTCGGCCCGTCGGGCACCGGCTCGGCCCAGCGATAGTGCTCCGGCTCCTGGACCTGGCAGAAGTAGGGCGAGTTGAAGACTTCCTGGAACCCGATGACCCTGGCCCCCTGCCGGGCCGCCGCACGGGCGTGCTCCTCGTGTTTCGCCACCATGGAATCGGTGTCGCCGGTCCAGGTGGCCTGGACCAGGGCGGCTCGTACGACGTTGGCCATGAGCTGCTCCTTCGACGGGACCCTCAGAGCCTCTACGCCCGTAGAGGGGGCCGTAGAGGGTCGAAAGTAAGCCTCCGGGAGGCCCTTGCCAAGACCATCGTCGTCAACCCGCGGAGTCGATCACGTTTCACACTCCTGTGGGTGAGCGAGGGCATCGCTCGAAGGGAGTGAAACGGAGCATACCGGGACGAAGCGATGGATTGTCGGTCACGTCGCGTGCCCGGCCACCCGCAGCGCGTGCACGAGATCCCAGTGCCGCTCGTCGGAGACGGCCCGTGCGGCGCGGAGCAGCAGCGGCACGAGCCGGGGCGGATCGGGTACGACACTCCGGGCAGCCTCTTCCGCCGTACGGACCCGCACACAGGCATCGAGCAGTGCATCCGCCTCCCGTCGGCGCCCCTCCCCCTCCAGCCGCAGCACGGCCGCACCGATCTGCTCCGCCGGGCGGGCCACGCCCTGCCGCAGCATCTGCCGCGCGTCGGCCTCCCGTCCGGCGGCGGCGAGCGCGTCGGCGGCTGCGGCCAGTCGCTCCGCGGGCAGCGAGGCCGCCTCCCACAGCAGCGTCGCCCAGTCGGCACCGAGCCCGGCACGGTGCAGCGCGTCGGCGAGCGCCGGGAACCATCCGGCGGGCCACTGCACGACTTCGACGAGCAGTACGTGCGCCTCCCCGCTGCGCCCCTCGCCCCGCAACCGCGCGAGCCGCTCCACGACCTCGGCCACCGCCGCCCCCACCTCGGCGTCCACCACTTCGACGGGGGCCGCCACGGGCTCGGCCGCCGACGCGCCTCCGGCGAACCGCGCCCCACGCGGCGTACGCCGCCCGGGCGCCTCGGGCAGGACCGACAGGGACGCCGGCGGCAGCACACCCGCACCGGTCCCCTCCTCCTCCCCCACCATCCCGGCGAACCGGGCACTGCCACGGCGCCGTTTACGGGACTTGGCGGGCGGGGCGGACTCCGGGGCCGAGGAGGAGGGCGGGGTGGCGCCTTGCGGCTCGACCGGGACGGTACGGGGAGCGGGTGCGGCGGCCTGCGGGGGCTGGGCGGAGTAGGGGGACGGCGGGGTGGGAGACACGGACTGAGCGCTGCGGGGAGAGGGCGGGGTGGGTGACACGGCCTGAGCGGTGTGCGGAGAGAGCGGGGTGGCTCGTGCCGACCGGCCGGCGCCCGGGGAGGGGGAGACGGTTCGTGCGGGCTGACCGGCGCCGGGAAGGGGCGCGGCGGCAGCGGCGGGTGTTCCCCGGTCCACGCCTCCGCCCTGTGGCGGCCCGGGCTCTTCCCCCCTGCGCACCGCTCCCGCGCCCACGCCTCCCCGCCTCTCCAGCTCCGCCAGCCGCGCCCGGAGTTCGGCGCACCTCGCGGTGGCGCGCTCGTGGTCGTCCTGGGCCCAGGCGAGGTCGAGGCGGAGGGACTCGGCCTGCTCCGCGGATGCCGGTGTGGACAGCAGGCGGGTGAGTTCGGCCTGGCGTTCGGCGGCGTAGCGCTGTTCGCGGAGCATCACGTCGAGGCGGTCGAGCAGAGCGTCCCGCGCGCCGGGGCGGGCGTCGCACGCCGTGAGCGCGGCCCGGTACAGGGCGCGGGCCCGTTCCCGCTCGGCGGCAGCGGCGGCGGGGCCGTACGCCGCGGCGAGGTCCTCCAGCAGGGCCTCCACCACGTCCCACGGCAGCACCTCGCGCCCGTCCAGGCACGCCCGCATCCCGTCGGGGTCCCGCTGCCAGAAGACCCCGCTCCACCCTCCGCCCTGGTCCAGGCGCGCCAGCAGACCGTCCAGGTAGCTCGCGAACTCCCGCACTCCACCGGGGAGTCGATCCACCGCCATCGCTCAGCTCCCGCCCGACCGCCGGCCCTCTCGGTGGGTAGGCAACACGAGTCGTGTTACGGCACTGCTACACAGAGTTTTCCGGCAGAGCGCGGGCGCCTCACGCGGCCACCAGCGCACACCGTGCGACCAGCTCGTCCATCGACAGCCCGAGAACCCCGGCCAGCGCGGCCACGGTGAAGAACGCGGGTGTCGGCGCCCGGCCCGTCTCGATCTTGCGGAGCGTCTCGGCGGAGACGCCCGCCTGGGCGGCGACCTCGGTCATGCTCCGGCCGCCGCGCGCCTCGCGCAGCAACCGCCCGAGCCGCTCGCCGCGTTCGTGCTCTTCAGGGGTGAGAGGGGTGCGCACCATGCGCCCATTCTAATACCGGCCCACACGGTCGCCCCCATTAAAATACCGGTATAGTAATTGGCATGATGGAGCTGAAGACAGACGCGTCGATCGACGCGATGTACGCGGCGGGCCAGGTCGTCGGACGGATGCTGACGGCCGTACGACGGGCCGCGGACGTCGGCGTCTCACTGCTGGAGCTGGACGAGGTGGCACGGGAGGTGCTGCGCGAGGCCGGGGCCTCGTCGCCGTTCCTCGGCTACCGCCCCTCCTTCGCCCCGACCCCCTTTCCCGCCGTGATCTGCGCCTCCGTGAACGACGCGATCGTGCACGGCATCCCCACCGGCTACCGGCTCCGCGACGGCGACCTGGTCTCGATCGACTGCGGCGCCGCCCTGGACGGCTGGGTCGGCGACTCGGCGATCAGCTTCACGGTGGGCCGCCCCCGCCCGGCCGACCTCCGCCTGGTCGAGACGGCCGAGCGGGCGCTGGCGGCGGGCATCGAGGCGGCCGTCGTCGGCAACCGCATCGGCGACATCGCCCACGCCGTCGGCCGGGTCTGCCGTACGGCCGGCTACGGCATCCCGTACGGCTTCGGCGGCCACGGCGTGGGCCGGCGTATGCACGAGGACCCCGAGGTCCCCAACGAGGGCCGCCCGGGGCGAGGACTGCCGTTGCGCCCCGGCATGGTCCTCGCCATCGAGCCCATGCTCATCGCCGGCGGCAAGGACGCCTACTACGAGGCGGGCGACGGCTGGACCCTCCGCACGGCGGACGGCTCCCGCGCGGCCCACGTGGAGCACACGGTGGCCGTCACGGCTTCGGGTCCGAGGATCCTCACGGCGCGGGAAGCGGCCTGAAGGGGCGCGGGGCTGCTTCCCCGCAGGCGAACGTGCCCACCCCCACAGATCGTGACATCGTGGGCATGAGCAACCCGCCCCGGGTTACCCGGCCGCTCCGTACGTCGTCAGCGAAGGAGCCCATGCCATGACCGACGGCTACCCTCCTGACCCCTTCGGTGAGTTCCTGGCCCGCTTCTTCGGCGGATCCGCCGGAGCCCGCGGCGCGCCGCGCCATATCGACATCGGCCGCCTGCTCAGCCAGCCGGCCCGCGAGCTGGTCAGAGGGGCCGCCCTGTACGCCGCCGAGCACGGCAGCCGGGACCTGGACACCCAGCACCTGCTGCGCGCCGCCGTGGCGGCCGAGCCCACCCGGAGCCTGCTGAGCCGGGCGGGCGCGGACCCGGACTCGCTCGCGTCGGAGATCGACGACCGGGCCGGACCGGTCCAGCACCCGCCGGGCGAGGTGCCCCCGCCGACCTCGCTGTCGCTCACCCCGGCCGTCAAGCGCGCCCTGCTGGACGCGCACGACCTGGCGCGGGCGAGCGGCGCCGGGTACATCGGCCCGGAGCACGTACTGAGCGCGCTGGCGGCCAACCCGGACTCGGCGGCCGGGCACATCCTGAACGCGGCCCGGTTCTCGGCCCGCTCCCTGCCGCCCGAGGCCCCGGAGGGCACCCCGGTCCGGGTGGAGCGGCAGCGCGCCACCGGCACGCCCACGCTGGACAAGTACGGCCGTGACCTGACCGAGCTGGCCCGGCAGGGCCGGATCGACCCGGTCATCGGCCGGGACACCGAGATCGAGCAGACCATCGAGGTGCTGTCCCGGCGCGGCAAGAACAACCCCGTCCTCATCGGGGACGCGGGCGTCGGCAAGACGGCCATCGTCGAGGGCCTCGCCGAGCGCATCGCCGACTCGGACGTCCCGGACGTCCTGGCGGGCCGCCGGGTCGTGGCCCTGGACCTGACCGGGGTCGTCGCCGGCACCCGCTACCGGGGCGACTTCGAGGAGCGCCTGAACAACATCGTGGAGGAGATCCGCTCCCACTCGGACAAGCTGATCGTGTTCATCGACGAGCTGCACACCGTCGTGGGCGCGGGCTCCGGCGGCGAGGGCGGCTCGATGGACGCGGGCAACATCCTCAAGCCCGCCCTGGCGCGGGGCGAGCTGCACATCGTGGGCGCGACCACGCTGGAGGAGTTCCGGCGGATCGAGAAGGACGCGGCGCTGGCCCGCCGGTTCCAGCCGGTCCTGGTGCCCGAGCCCACGGCCGAGGACACCATCGAGATCCTGCGCGGGCTGCGCGACCGGTACGAGGCCCACCACCAGGTCCGCTACACGGACGAGGCGCTGGTCGCCGCCGTGGAGCTGTCCGACCGGTATCTCACCGACCGGCGGCTGCCGGACAAGGCGATCGACCTGATCGACCAGGCGGGAGCGCGAGTCCGGCTCGGTGCCCGGACCAAGGGTGCGGACGTGCGCGCCTTGGAGCGCGAGGTGGACCAGCTGGTCTGCGACAAGGACCAGGCGGTCGCCGGCGAGGACTACGACAAGGCCAAGGAGCTGCGCGACCGGATCGGCGAGCTGAAGCAGCGCATCGCCGAGGCGAGCGACGAGGACAAGGCCGACGAGGGGCTGGACCTGGAGGTGACGGCGGAGGCCATCGCCGAGGTGGTGTCCCGGCAGACCGGCATCCCGGTCAGCCGGCTCACCCAGGAGGAGAAGGAACGGCTGCTCGGTCTGCAGGAACACCTGCACCAGCGGGTCGTCGGCCAGGAGGACGCGGTCGCCGTGGTCTCGGAGGCCGTGCTGCGCTCCCGCGCGGGGCTCGCCAGCCCGAACCGGCCGATCGGCAGCTTCCTCTTCCTCGGCCCCACCGGCGTCGGCAAGACCGAGCTGGCCCGGGCGCTCGCCGAGGCGCTGTTCGGCAGCGAGGACCGCATGGTCCGGCTCGACATGAGCGAGTACCAGGAGCGGCACACCGTCTCCCGGCTGATCGGCGCCCCGCCCGGGTACGTCGGTCACGAGGAGGCCGGTCAGCTGACCGAGGTGGTGCGCCGGCACCCGTACTCGCTGCTCCTGCTGGACGAGGTGGAGAAGGCGCACCCGGACGTCTTCAACATCCTGTTGCAGGTGCTCGACGACGGCCGTCTCACGGACTCCCAGGGCCGGACCGTGGACTTCACCAACACGGTGATCGTGATGACCAGCAACCTCGGCTCGGAGGCGATCACCCGGCGCGGTGCCGGGATCGGGTTCGGGCCGGGCGGCGCGCAGGCGGACGAGGAGGCGCGGCGCGAGCAGATCCTGCGGCCGCTGCGCGAGCACTTCCGGCCGGAGTTCCTCAACCGCATCGACGAGATCGTGGTCTTCAAGCAGCTGACCGGCGAGCAACTGCGGCAGATCACCGACCTGTTGCTGGAGGGCACCCGGCGGCTGCTGGACGGGCAGGGCGTCTCGGTCGCGTTCACGGACGCGGCTGTCGACTGGATCGCCGAGCGCGGCTATCAGCCGGAGTACGGTGCCCGGCCGCTGCGCCGCACCATCCAGCGGGAGGTGGACAACCAGATGTCCCGGCTGCTGCTGAACGGCACGATCTCCGAGGGCAGCCGGGTGACGGTGGACGTCCGGGACGGACGGCTGGACTTCCGCACCCAGGAGACCCCGTCGCCCCCCACCGAGGAAACCCAGCCGCCCGCACCGGAGTTGTAAGGCCTGCCCCACGCTACGAACGAGTTGCAGGCCTGCGACACGCTACGGCGCCGGGTCCACGACCATCGCCGAGCCGCCGCCGCGGCGTACCTTCTCGGCGGCGGCCAGCCACTTGCCGCCCGGCAGCCGCTGCACACCGGTCGCCGCGCCGATCTCGGGGTTGAGCTTGAAGGAGTGACCGATGGCCTCCAGCTGCGTCCTCAGGGCGCTGTTGTAGAGGGCGGGTTCGAGTTCCGTCCGGGCCGCGTTGCGCTGGCTGGCGCGGGGTGCGGCGATGGCGTCGACCAGCGGCAGATGCCGGTCCAGGAACTCGGTGAGGGTCTGCAGCACGGTGGTGATGATGGTCGCGCCACCGGGCGAACCGAGGGCCACCACGGGCCGGTTGTTCTTGTCCAGCACGATCGTCGGGGAGATCGAGGAGCGGGGCCGCTTGCCCGGACCCGGCAGGTTCGGGTCGTGCACGGCCGGATTGGCCGGGGCGAAGGAGAAGTCGGTCAGCTCGTTGTTGAGCAGAAAGCCCCGGCCGGGCACGGTGATGCCGCTGCCGCCGGTCTGCTCGATGGTGAGCGTGTAGGAGACGACGTTGCCCCACTTGTCGGCCACGGTCAGATGCGTGGTGTTCTGGCCCTCGTACGTCGTCGGGGCCGCCGTACCGCCCTCGGCGCAGGCCGCCGGGTGGCGCGGGTCGCCGGGGGCGAGCGGGCTGGTGAGGACCGCGTCGTCCTTGATCAGGCAGGCGCGCGAGTCGGCGTACTCCTGCGACAGCAGCTCTTTCGTCGGTACGTCCTCGAAGGCGGGGTCGCCGACCCAGCGTCCGCGGTCGGCGAAGGCGATGCGGCCGGCCTCGATGAAGTGGTGCAGGTACTGCGTCTCGCTCGCCTTCGAAAGGTCGGTGTTCTCCAGGATGTTGAGGGCTTCGCCGACCGTGGTGCCGCCCGAGGAGGAGGGGGCGATGGAGTACACGTTCAGGCCGCGGTACGACGTCCTGGTGGGCGCCTGGAACTTGGCCCGGTAGACGGCGAGGTCCTTCTCCTCCAGCTTGCCGGGGCGGGCGTTCCAGCCGGAGGCGGGGTCCACGGGCGGGTGTTCGACCGTCTTGACGATGTCGTCGCCGATGTCCCCGCGGTAGACGGCGTCGACGCCCTCGCGGCCCAGCTCCTCGTAGGTGCGGGCCAGTTCGGGGTTCTTGAAGGTGGAACCGACGACCGGCAGCTGTCCGTTCGGCAGGAAGAGCTTCGCGGTGTCCGGGAAGTAGCGGAACCGGGTTTCGTTGGACGCGGTCTGCGAGCGGAAGGTGTCGTCCACCGTGAAGCCGTCGCGGGCGATCCGCTCGGCCGGCCTCAGGACCGTGCCGAGCCGCTTGCTGCCCCACTCGTCCAGCGCGGTCTGCCAGGTCGCGGGCGTGCCGGGGGTGCCGACGCTCAGGCCGCTGCTGACGGCGTCGGCGAAGGCGAGCGGCTTGCCGTTCTCCGTGAACAGGTCGGAGTCGGCGCTGAGCGGCGCCGTCTCGCGGCCGTCGATGGTGTGCACCGTGCGCGACTTGGCGTCGTAGTAGACGAAGTAGCCCCCTCCGCCGACGCCGGCCGAGTACGGCTCGGTGACGCCGAGCGCGGCGGCGGTGGCGACGGCCGCGTCGACCGCGTTGCCGCCGTGTCTGAGTACCTCGATGCCGGCGGCGGAGGCGTCGGCGTCGACACTGGCGACGGCGCCGCCGTAGCCCACCGCCACGGGAACCTTGGTGGGGGTGCCGCTCGTTGTCGCGGCGGGTGGCGCCGCCGCCCCCACCGACACCAGCGCGGCCGAGACCGCGACAACCGCCAGTTTCCGCGTGCCAGGACGACCCATCCGAACCTCCCGTCGGGACAGTCCGCGCAGCGTAGCCAGATTGCCGTAGTACCGACAGTACGCCTGGGCGCCCTGCCACACGAACGTCACGTATCGAACACCGGTACGTAGCCGTCGCCCGGGCCCGCTACCATGCCCGGCCATGAACGACGACGTGCGCAACATCGTCCTGGGCCTGGTGGCGACCGCGATATCGGCCTCGCTGGGCTGGCTCGCCCGCACCTATCTGTGGCGCCGCAAACTGCGGCGCAAGCAGGAGTTCTTCGGGCTGCCGGACCACTCCGAGTCACTGCTCGTCGTCCCTCGCGCCTCAGGTGGACCGGAGCTGTCGGTGAAGCGCTACGACATGTACGCCCTGCTGGAACTCTCCGCCCTGATCAAGGACTGTCATGCGCGCGCCCAGGTGGTGGGACATGACGGGACCCAGCAAGGGTTCGGCGAACGTACCGAGTTCTGTGTCGGCGGGCCCTACGCGAACCGCCGGATGGCGGCCCACCTCTCCTCGCTGCTACCGGGTGTGCAGGTCAACACGGAGCCCGAACCGGTGGCGGAGCGGGGGACGTTCCGCATCGGCGGGGAGCAGTACCGCATGGAGCGCGGCCGGAGCGAGTATGTGCTGCTCGCCCGGCTCACCGCGGACGGTCAGATGGACGGCCGCCCGGTATTCCTCTTCTGCGGTCAGCGGGCCGTCGACAACCAGGCCGCCACCCGCTATCTCGCCCGCCACCACGAGCGGCTGCACCGCAAGTACGGCACCGGGTCCTTCGTGCTGCTGCTGAAGGTGGTCAACTCGCAGGCGTACGGCCCGGATGTGGTCGAGCTGGTGGCGGACGTGACGCGGGCGGCGCGGACGCCGCTGCCCGAGACGGCCTCCGCCGACACGGCCGCTTAGCGGCTCAACAAACTTTACTGGCACGTAACTTACCGACGGGTTACTTACGGTAAGAGGTCACGGTTACCGTCGGGTCACTTTGCACTTGAACCAGTGAAGGAGTGACCCATGGGACATGGTCGCACCGCTCTGCGCACCGCCGCCGCAGGAGCCGTCTCCGCAGCGCTCATCGCCGGCAGCGTCGTCGGTCTGGCGCCCGCCGCTCAGGCCGGCACGCCGTCCGTCCGGTTCGTCGACATCACCGGCGACGGGGGCACCGTGCTGAAGGCGAACGTCGTCACGCCCGAGGGCGCCGACGGCTCGCACAGCTACCCGCTCATCGTGCTGCCCACGAGCTGGGGCCTGCCCCAGGTGGAGTACCTCGCCCAGGCGCAGAAGCTCGCCGACGCCGGCTATGTGGTGCTCACCTACAACGTGCGCGGTTTCTGGCAGTCCGGCGGACAGATAGAAGTGGCCGGTCCGCCGGACATAGCGGACGCCTCCAAGGTCATCGACTGGGCCCTCGCCAACACCCCGGCCGACCCGCGGCACGTGGGCATGGCCGGGGTGTCGTACGGCGCCGGGATCAGCCTGCTCGCCGCCGCGCACGACAAGCGCATCAAGGCCGTGGCCGCGCTCAGCGGCTGGTCGGACCTGATCGACTCGATCTACTCGGGCCGCACCCAGCACGTCCAGGCGGCCGCCGTGCTGGACGGCGCGGCCACTCTCACCGGCCGGGAGAGCCCCGAAGTGCGCGAGATCTTCGACCACTTCTACGCCTCCGACCTGTCCAGGGAACAGGAGATGATCGACTGGGGGCGGAAACGCTCCGCCGCGACCTATGTCGACCAGCTGAACAAGAACGGCGCGGCCCTCATGCTCGCCAACGCCTGGGGTGACACGGTCTTCCCGGCCAACCAGTACGCCGACTTCTACCAGAAGCTGACCGTGCCCAAGCGGCTCGAACTGCGCCCCGGCGACCACGCGACCGCCGAGCTGACCGGCCTGTTCGGGCTGCCCAACGACGTCTGGACGGACACCGAGCGCTGGCTCGACCACTATCTGAAGGGCACCGACAACGGCATCGACCGTGAGCAGCCGGTCCAGTTGAAGTCCCGTAGCGCGGGGGGATACGAGGGCTACCCGGACTGGAAGTCGGTCGAGGCGACACGGCGGAAGTTCGCGCTCACGGGCTCGACCACCATCCACGCGAACGTCGACTCGGGCGCGGACGGCGGGATCGTCTTCCTCTCCAGCATTCTCGACCAGGTCGCCCAGCTGCCGCCGATGGCCTGGATCCCGCTGCTGCCGCGCCGTTGGGCGGCCGTGTGGCAGTCGGAGCGGTACGGCAGCGCCCAGAAGGTGCGCGGCACGGCCACCCTGCACACCACGCTGACCCCGACCGCGGAGAGCGGCACCTTCGTCGCCTACCTGTACGACGTGGGTCCGCTCGGTATCGGCAAGCTCGTCACCAACGCGCCCTACACCTGGCACGGGCGGACGCCCGGCGAGCCGTTCGACGTCGACCTGGACCTGTTCTCCACGGCCTACGACATTCCCGCCGGGCACCGCCTCGCGCTGGTGGTCGACACGGTCGACCCGCTGTACATCGAGCACAACCCGTCCGGCGCGCAGCTGACCTTCTCCTCGCCCCCGGACGACCCGTCGTACGTGTCCGTCCCGCTCGGCGAGCAGTGATCTCCGGCTGCCGCCGGACGAGCCTGGCCCGTGTGAACTGCCGCCCCCTGGGGTCTCGCAGCATGCAGAACGACACATCTTAGTCGAGGCTGGCGGCACTGGGCTTGCCGGATGGGAGGAACTCCTCCGTGCGCCAAGGGGCATCCGCGTGGTGGACGTGAACTGGCCGGTGTCCAAGGGGAGATACCGGCTCAGTTCTCGGCGATCTCCGCGTACAGCTGGGACAGCTCGGGAACGCCGCTCGCGGCCCAGTCCTGCCCGGCGCCGACGACCTCGACCTCGCGTCCGGAGGCCAGCCGTACGACGGGCTCGCCGTCGGGGCGGATCAGCCAGGCGGCGCCGGGCACGGTGCGCACCACGACCGTGCCCAGATACAGTCCCGCGTCATTGCCCAGCCAGGGCAGGATCTCGGCGTCGTCGCGCCAGCGCGGGACGAGCTGGTCCAGGGCTTCCAGGGAGCCCGGGGTGTCGTCGAGGCGGACGCCCGCCCGGGCCGCCTGCGAGCGGAGCAGTTCGCACTCGGACAGCAGCGCGGCGATCCCCTCGGGGTCGGCGGGAATCCCCGCTGCACCGCTCTTCTTGTGCCGGTGGCCCAGGAACGGAAGGTTCATGGACCCAGCCTGGCATCAGACGTCGAGGTCGACCACCACCGGAGCGTGATCGGATGCGCCCTTGCCCTTGCGCTCCTCGCGATCGACGTAGGAGTCCTTGACGGCCTTGGCGAAGGGTTCGTTGCCGTACACCAGGTCGATGCGCATGCCGCGGTTCTTCGGGAAGCAGAGCTGGCGGTAGTCCCAGTAGGTGAACGGGTGGTCGTACTTCAGCGGGCGCGGCACCACGTCGTTCAGGCCGGCCTCGCGCAGGGAGGCGAGGGCGGCGCGCTCGGCCGGGGTGACATGGGTGGAGCCCTCGAAGGCGGCCACGTCGTAGACGTCGTCGTCCGTCGGTGCCACGTTGTAGTCGCCCATGACCGCGAAGGGGCGGCCGCCCTGCGCGTCGCCGTACACGGCCGCCTTCAGGGCCTCGAACCACTGGAGCTTGTAGGCGTAGTGCGGGTGCTCCACCTCACGGCCGTTCGGCACGTACACCGACCAGACGCGGACCGGGCCGCAGGTCGCCGAGATGGCCCGCGGCTCGGTCACGCCCTCGAAGCCCGGGTCGCCGGGCAGGCCCTTGACGACGTCCTCGATGCCGACGCGGGAGAGCACCGCCACGCCGTTCCACCGGCCGGTCGCGTGGACCGCCGACTCGTAGCCCAGCTCGCGCAGCTGGTCGCACGGGAACTGCTCCTCGGCGACCTTGGCCTCCTGCAGGCACAGCACGTCGGTGCCGCTGCTCTCCAGCCAGGCCAGCAGCCTCGGAAGGCGGGCGGTGATCGAGTTCACGTTCCAGGTGGCGATGCGCATGCCTGACAACCTACCCGGAGCCACTGACAACGCACTCAGACCTCCGCCGACGCCCCCGGCGTCAGCCGCTGGTGGTCCGTGCCGCCCAGCGCGCCGATCTGGCGGTCGTAGATCGGGCGGGCCAGGTCGGTCAGCAGGGCGTCGTGGACGTCGTAGGCGCGCTGCGGCCTGACCTCGCGGACGTAGTCGATGACCTCGGAGATCTTGTTCCACGGGGCCATCACCGGGAGCATCAGCGTCTCCACGGGATGGGCGGGGACGGTGAGCGCGTCGCCGGGGTGGAAGACCCTGCCGCCGTCGATGAGATAGCCGACGTTCGTGATCCGCGGGATGTCCGGGTGGATCACCGCGTGCAGTTCGCCGTGGACCTGCACGTCGAAGCCGGCCGCGGTGAAGGTGTCGCCGTGGCCGACGGTGTGCACCCGGCCCGGGAAGGCCGCCGTGATCCGCTCGGCGACGGACTTCAGCGTCCAGATCCGGGCCGCGGGGTTGTTCTCCATGGCCGCCCGGAGCCGGAACTCGTCGAAGTGGTCCGGGTGCTCGTGCGTGATCAGGATGGCATCGGCGCCGAGCGCGGCGTCCTCCTCGCTGAAGCCGCCGGGGTCGATGACGAGCGTCTGACCGTCCTTGTCGAGGCGGACACAGGCGTGGGACTTCTTCGTGAGCTTCATGTCACACCATCCTGCCGTGTACGGCGGCACGGGGCTCACCCGGCGTTCACCCGGCGGGCGTGGTCTCCTCCTGGATGACCTGCCGGGCGACCCGGAACGCGCTGTTCGCGGCCGGCACCCCGCAGTACACGGCGGCCTGGAGCAGCACCTCCTTGATCTCGTCCGGGGTGAGCCCGTTGCGCAGGGCGGCCCGGGTGTGGAAGGCCAGCTCCTCCAGATGGCCGCCCGCGACCAGCGCGGTCAGCGTGACGCAGCTGCGGGTGCGCCGGTCCAGGCCCGGCCGGTCCCAGATCTCGCCCCAGGCGTAGCGGGTGACGAACTCCTGGAACTCCCCGGAGAACCCGTCGGCCTCGGCCAGCGCCCGGTCCACGTGCGCGTCGCCCAGCACCTCCCGGCGGACCTTGAGCCCGGTCCGGTACCGGTCGGTCTGCGCGGCCGGCTGTGCCGGTACGGCGGCCGGGGCTATCTCGGCGACCGGCGTGACGTGCGGCGCCGCGGCGATGGCCGGGTTGACCGGGGCGGCCGGCAGAGCGGTCTGGCCGGTGTCGTAGGGCTGCTGCCAGGCGGTGGAGAAGTGGTGCACCAGCAGGTCGGTGACGGCCGCCGGCTGCTCGACCGGAACCAGGTGCGAGGCGCCCGGGACGACCGCGAGCCGGGCGTCCCGGATGCCGGCGACCAGGGTGCGGGCCTCGGCGGGCCCGGTGACCTGGTCGTCGGACCCGACGAGCACGAGCGTCGGCACGCCGACCCGGCCCAGCTCGCTCCGTACGTCGAACGAGGCGAGCGCCTCGCAGGCGGCGATGTAGCAGCCCGGGTCGGTGGTGCGGACCATCTGCACCGCCCACTCGGTGATGGCCGGCTGGGCCGCGGCGAACCCCCCGGTGAACCAGCGGTCCGGCGAGGTCCGGGCGATCGGGTCGAGCCCGTTGGTACGGACGATCACCCCGCGCTGGCGGAACTCGTCGGCGGTCCCGAACCGGGGCGAGGCCGCGACCAGCGCCAGCGAGGCGAGCCGCTCGGGGTGGCGCAGGGCCAGCTCGATACCGATGGCACCGCCGAGCGCACAGCCCGCGTAGCCGAACCGCTGCACGCCGATCGAGTCCAGCGTGGCCAGCAGCCGGGTGGCCAGCTCGGCGACGGACCCGGCCGGGTGGGCGGGGGCCCCGCCGTGACCGGGCAGGTCGAAGCGCAGGACCCGCCACTGCTTGGTCAGCTCCGGCACCTGGCGGTCCCACATGTGCCAGGTCGTGCCGAGTGAGGGACCCAGGATCAGGACTGGGGCGTCTTCTCTCCCGTCAAAGCGGTACTGCAGGGTGTTCGTCGGTGTCTCACTCACGTCCTGCACGCTCTCACATCTCACCATTTCGCACGTGCCCGGGTCACAGCCCGCCGCACGGCGTCCCAGGTTGTGAGGACTCCGCGAAGATCGTTCGCGCGCCTTCCGGCGCGGTGCCGCTACCGGGACTCCTCCTGGTGGGACAGCTCGAGGGGGCCCGCCAGAAGGGCTCTGCGTGTGATGCCACCCATAGGAGCCAGATCACATCCTAACCGGGACCGTAGTGCCTCCACCCAGCCGACCTGCACAGAAGTCACCATTTAATATCTAATTTCGGACATTGCTACGTAGTTGGGTAGTACGTCACATCATTGCGCCGCGCTCAACCGGCCCGTAAACATTGCTGTCGTCGCCGGGAGCCACCGGCCGGACCGAGCGGGACACCGCCGGATCCGCCCGCTCCCGACACACCCCGGGGCACCGCCCCACGCCACCGCGACCGACAGCGGCCGGCACCGACTACGTCCTTTCGTGGAGAGTTCCTTCCGTATGACCATGACCACCCGCACCCGCATCGCTCGCCTTCGCACCCTCGCCCTCACCGGCATCACCACCACCGGCGCGGCAGCCGTCGCCCTGACTC